>NZ_JBXARG010000002.1:0-382802 GCF_058808015.1 Undibacterium sp. GW821-FHT11H02
TCTGGTGGATCTGGCAATGATTCACTGGTCGGTGGTAACGGTGCTGATAGTATGACCGGTGGTGCAGGTAACGATACGTTTAACGTAACGGCTTCTCGTACTTCAAGTTTGGATGTGATCACTGACTTCAGTGCAACAGACTTCTTGAACCTCGGTTTCATGCCATTCTTCTCCGATCCTGCGAATGGTGGTGGCTATACTCCAGGTGCTGCGATTGCTTCAGCTTCTGGTCCAGCACGCGATGTCAACGTTGTTACTGCTTTTGCTTCTACAGGTGCAACTGTTACTGACTTGAACACTGACTTGGCAACTGCTGTTGCAAACGGTCTAGTTCAGCACGCAGCTGGTGCTTGGCAAGTTTCTGGTGATACATTCATCATTCAATTGACCGGTGCATCACTCGCTGGTAATAATGTGTACTACGTCATCCAGAACAATGACGGAAACAACACGTTTGATCCAGCAACTGACGTTGCAGTGGCATTGATTGGTACATCAGTACAACCTCCAGTCTATGGTAACTTCACGTTCTAATCGTAGTTTGTAATTTCTTCTCACTCTGGTGGGAAGAAATTTCATAAATGAAAAACCCCCAACATCCGCGAGGATGTTGGGGGTTTTCTTTTGGGTGAGCCTTGTTTTGAAAACTGAGATAACTGGAGCCAGAACAAATTAACTCTCAACTACACTTGCGATATTGAGGCGATGTGAATGGCGTGGAAGATGGCGAGACTACCGAGAGTGTGCCAAGTCGGCATTCCCCAGCAGGTAATTCAACGTGGAAACAATAGACAAGTTTTTTTTGCGAGTGAGCAGGATCTTGCTGTTTCTGCCAATTGCTTGAAGGAGTATGCAAAAAAAGATTCAGGCGGACTTGCACCCTTGGGTCTTAATGAAGAATCATGGGCATTTGCTGTGCACGACGAGAGCCGATAATCGGCTTAGCCTTTTGAAGCAAGCAGTCGGGCGGTAGTATATGCGTTCTTCAATTTTAGCTATAAACGCACAGGCACCTTGTGGGAAGGCAGATTCAGGTCTTGCCTGCAGCTGCAGGAGCCTATCTTTTGCAGCAACATCGCTATATTGAATTGAAACCAGTGCGAGCGGGAATGGTGATGCAACCATCAGGCTAAGTCTAGTAGATCTACCAGATAATGCACTTGCAAGAGAATTGGCGTTGAGTACGCCACATTCTTGCTGTCTTGCTTTAGTTAGCGATGCATTGTAGAGGTAAGTCAATTGTCTCGACCTTTTTAATAGCACTGTCAATGCCGAATTGTTAGAGACTATCCGCGCTTCCATGAACGAAGAGTGTATTTGGTAACAGTCGCTTTGAGAAGAAATCAGCGAATATGACGAGACGCCGAATGACTTTGGAAGAGTGGGTAGACTAGTTGACTGGAGCGAAGATGGTAACGGCGAAGGTTTAATTTGATCTGAACCATTTATTCCAGTTATCCTAGCACACCATTTTTTATTACTGACTGCGTGCTTATGGTTTCAGACACCCTTACAGATAATTTACTCAAGCGCATCGCAGACGCACCAGCTTATCCCGAACACTGGCAACAGTTGCATATCGCTTTGGCCGCAGAACCCGATCTGGCTTTGAGAAACGCCTACTTAGCGCCGATTCGCCAATTGGAGTTGCGTGGATCTGAGGGGGAATACTTTCGCCAATTAATGCTGTATGCACTGACACGGGATCTAGCTCATTTAGCCGCCTCGGTACAGCATCTCAAAAACTGCAAGCCGCTCAGGCCGGAACAATGGATGGCTGCGCTTAGCTATCATTGGCATGACGCGGTCAGCAAGACCGATAACCATCAAACTTTCGTGCAGCATCTGCTCGCTGCGCGCACTGCCGAACTGATGGCCGCCTTTACGGCGCCCCTTGTAGAGCCTGTAGCACCCGATTTAGCCGCGGGGATAAATTTCGCCGCCGCGCCATCACGGACTATTCTTATTGTCTTACCCGAATGGGGCATGCCTGGTCATGCCCCAACTTTGATGGCTTTAGGTCACGCAGCAGCCTTGCGAGCGCAGGGTTTTGAAGTTCATATGATGTGCGCACAAGAACATCAAAACGCCGATATCGCAAAATGGATAGGCGTCGGGACTTGGAATAGTATCAATGTGCCCACGTCTGGCTTGCAGGCATGGGCAGGCAAATTACCTCCTGGCCTACAAATCTACTTGGCCGACCCAGCCACGCCCATCTGGAGCAGAGTGTTGGCGTTAGAGGCGCGGGCAAAGTCTTTGCAGCCCGCTGCCGTGTTAATGATAGGATTTTTTAGTGTATTGGCCGCCCGCTTACGCGCTCTGGCGCCGCAAATCGGCGTTTCTGTGCACGCCGTCTTGCCCTTGCAAGCACTTGATGTCGCCCTGCAACCGCAAACCACGTTGAGCTCTACGAGTCCGTGGGCGTCTAGCCTGCCGTTGCCACAAGTGATCCCGCACAGCCAGCGCTTCCCGGCACGCGGAATGGCAAGCGCGATTGACCGCGCTGATTTGGGATTGACGCGGCAACATATCGTGCTGATGTCGGCTGGTTACCGTTTGCGTCAAGAGTGCACGAGCGAATGGTTGCATGAAATTGCCACCGTGCTGCGCGCCAATAGCCAGGCACGCTGGGTATTGGCAGGAGACGAATCGGTAGGTGAGAAGCTAATTGAGCATGGCTTGGCAGCGCAATGTGTGGTGTTGCCGCATGTGCATGATTTGCCGACGCTGATGGCGGCTTGCGATATTTACATAAACCCGCCGCGCTTGGGTGGCGGCATGAGCGTGGTACAAGCCATGGAGCAGGGATTGCCGGTGATTGCTCTGAGCGGTAGCCATGGCGGCGACGGTGGTGACAAGCTGGGTGCCGATCCGACATGGGGCGCATGCGAGACCGTGACTAGGTATGTCCAGCGTTTGCATGCGCTAATGCAGTCCCCATCCTTAAGAAAGGCCGTGGGCAAAAGTCAGCAACAGCATTTTCACACTCACCTGAATGTAGCTCAAGCAGGGCCTGTACTGCAGCAAGCGATCATGTTGGCTAGAGAACAGCGTGAGCGCAGCGTTCGGGATTTAGCTAAATAGCGGGCGGATTTTTGAGCTAAGTATTGAGCCAAGTAGCGCCCTGCTGATAACCATAATGACGGGGACATTGGCACATATCAGTCTGTTATACTGCGCGCTCTGGCCTTGCCGTTGATTCCTAACAGATGCACTGCTCAACTCAAGGCTTGCTTCGCTACTATTAAATTTCTCAGGGGTATGCAAAATTGTGCCGCTGTTAGATTGGAATCAAAAACATGTCCTTAAAGACCATTTATCTTTCATCTCTTTTATTCTTACTGAGTGCCTGTGGCGGCGGCAATAGTGCTCCGGTCGACGTTGCACCTAATCCTTCTTTGCCTTCTGGCGTGGGGGCGAATTGGAAGATGGCCTGGGGTAACGGCGAAAAATCAGCACGGGTCATCGACCCCGTGACGATGAAACAGATTTCTGAGACTAGCTGGAATGTGGCTGCGGTGTTTCAGGCGCTACTCGCTGAGACCAGCCCAACTACTCTATTGATTGATGAAGGGCCGAATAAGGGGCTGGTAACCAATCTGCGCTGGAAAGGTACGAGTATTCCCTACGATAATCGCTTTCACCCTTTGACCCGAGCGGTTTGCCGGGCGACCGGTGGCGGTTTAGCGGGCTATGGCTCGACTGGCTCGTATGCCGTCTATCAAGACGAAAACGGTGTCGGGCAAATTTATGAGGGGCATTTGATTTATCGTATTGGTATGAATGTGGTGTCACAAAGCACCGTACCAAGCGTGGTCGCGCCCGCTAGCTGTGGCACCGGTCCGGTCTGGTACACGGTCTACTATGACAGAGCAAACGTCGGACCGGGTGATGTGGTTCTCTATAACGGACAATAAGTCCATCTTCAAAAATACAAACCTCACCCCGCCTCATTTTTAAGAAATTGAAGAAAATTGGTATGAAAATTCTATTTATCCATCAAAATTTCCCAGGTCAATTTAAGCACTTAGTGCCAGCATTAATCGCAAGAGGTCATCAGGTCGCTGCGACAGTGATGTCGGCCAAAGAGGTGACTTCGCCTCCCAATCTGACTCTCCATACTTACTATCCAAAACGTTTTTCAACACCGAAAATTCATCCTTGGCTGATCGATATGGAAGCAAAAACCATACGCGCTGAGGCGATGTTTCATGCAATGCTCAAGCTGAAGGAAGAAGGCTATCAACCTGACCTCATCATTGCCCATCCGGGTTGGGGCGAGAGTTTGTTTGTTAAGCAGGTGTGGCCTGAGGTCAAATTAGCGATTTACTGTGAGTTTTTTTATCATGCAGAAGGTCAGGACATGGGCTTTGATCCTGAGTTTCCCCGTAGCTCAGTCGAAGATGCTTGCCGCATGGTGCTCAAAAATAATAATAATTATCTGCACTTTGATATTGCCGATGCAGGCATTTCGCCAACGCACTGGCAGCAGAGCACGTTCCCAATGCCGTTTAGAGACAAAATTAGTGTCATTCACGACGGCATTGATACCAATGTGATTTGCCGCAATGATGCTGCGATATTCGATTTGGATGAAACCCATACTTTGAGCAAAAACGATGAAGTAATCACTTTTGTGAATCGCAACTTAGAACCCTATCGCGGCTACCATATTTTTATGCGCGCTCTGCCGCAAATTTTGCAGGCGCGGCCACAGGCCAAGGTCGTGATCGTAGGCGGTGATGACGTGAGCTATGGCGCTAAACCTGATAACGGACAAACTTGGAAGCAAATATTCCTAGATGAAGTCAGTCCACAACTGAGCGCCGAACAACTGGCGCGCGTGCATTTTGTCGGAAAAATTGCCTACCCACGCTTCATCCGTCTGTTGCAAGTCTCCAGTTTGCATGTGTATTTAACTTACCCATTCGTATTGTCCTGGAGTTTGCTGGAAGCAATGAGTACAGAATGCGCAATTCTCGCCAGTGATACCGTGCCTTTGCGCGAGGTAATTACTGAAGGCGTGAATGGCTGTATGGTTGATTTTTTTGATGTAGACGCTTTAGCCAAAAAAGCCATCGCGCTATTAGAAGATCCGGCAACACGTATGCAATTAGGTAAGAACGCCAGACAGTTTGCCCGCGAACATTACGACTTAAAGACAAAATGCTTACCGCAACAGCTAGCCTGGGTCGATGCAATTCTTCATTCGATAGGGACTGGTGCTAACAAGGATTAAATTAGGCAAATTCGTAGTGCGGGTGCAACCCCATAGGCGCTAGCCAAATTCTAAAACCACTAACCACAGAGGCTCAGAGACACAGAGAAAGCACAGAGGAAATGTCTAGCTGAAGAAAATTGGATAATATTAGCCTTCTCCTGCCTTTCTCTGCGCCTCTGTGTTGAGAGGTTTTGGTTTTGACTTTCTGATTTTGGTTAGCGCCTATGGAGTGCAACCCGCGCTGCTCAGATTCTCGATGGGTTGACGGCGCGGCTTGTACCGCGCTGCATTGAAAAGTCTATTTACACAAGATCGCAACGCCAACTAAGCGCAATTAGCTCCTTCCTCCTAAACAAAATTTAGTCAGAACCACAGCCCTGAGTCTTTCAAAATGTTACAAAAAATATTTTGTAGATTTCGAAACCCAAAGGTAGTATCATTAAAAATGTGATGTACGTCACATTTTTAATGTTGGCTACCATGGATAATGCAAGACTTTTTAATTTTCTTTGCGAAATTAGACCCTAGGTACTTTTGACTTTTCGAGAAATACGATAAGCGCATACAGCTGTATGCAGAAATAAATTATGAAATCTAAATTTCAACTCCCCAAAAATGAACTCGTCGATATTTTGACGACTTTCAAAGGCACATTCAAGACCGTTGGTGTGTTTAGTGCGATTATCAATCTATTGATGCTGGTACCGTCCTTGTACATGCTACAGGTATATGACCGGGTTTTGCAAAGTCGCAATGAAACCACTTTGCTGATGTTAACACTGCTGATGTTAGGCGCTTATGGCTTCATGAGTGCCTTAGAATTTATTCGCAGCTTTGTATTGATACGCCTGGGTGCCAAGCTCGATATGCAAATGAATAAGCGTATCTACACAGCCGCTTTTGAGCAAAACTTAAAACGCGGTGGTGGCAATGCCGGACAAGCGCTGCAAGATTTGACGCAGATTCGCCAATTCTTGACTGGCAATGGCTTGTTTGCATTCTTTGACGCACCATGGGCTCCGATCTATCTGGCCGTGATTTTCATGTTTGACGTTTATCTCGGTCTATTTGCCTTAGTTGCAGTGATTATCATGGTAATTTTGGCCTATGTGAACGAGCGAGTGTCGAAAAAACCTTTAGCTGAAGCTAATACTATGGCCATTATGTCGAGTAATCTGGCGACGAATAATTTGCGCAATGCAGAAGTCATTGAAGCGATGGGCATGTTGCCAAACTTGATGGCACGTTGGTACAAACTGCATGCGAAATTCTTAAACTTACAAGCCGAAGCCAGTGAAAAGTCAGGCATGGTAACTGCAGCAAGTAAGTTCGTCCGGATTTCAGTGCAATCCCTGGTGCTCGGTGTGGGTGCGTTGTTAGTGATAGAAAATAAAATGACTCCAGGGATGATGATTGCTGGTTCTATCTTATTGGGCAGAGCAACCGGTCCGATTGACCAATTGATTGGTGTTTGGAAGCAGTGGAGTTCGGTCAAGAGCGCATATGAGCGTTTAAATGAATTATTGTCGAATAACCCAGTGCGTGAAGCTGGTATGGAATTGCCCAAGCCAATGGGACATGTTTCCGTGGAAGCTGTGACAGCGGCGCCACCAGGATCGACAGTCGCAATTATTAAAGGTCTGACACTGGCCTTGCAACCCGGTGATGTGATGGGCGTCATTGGTGCTTCAGGTTCTGGTAAATCAACCTTAGCGCGTTTGTTGGTGGGTGTTTGGCCATCAGCCGTTGGTAAGGTGCGTTTGGATGGTGCTGATATCTACCAATGGAACAAAGATCAGTTGGGGCCTGCCATTGGTTATTTGCCTCAGGATATAGAATTGTTTGCAGGAACGGTAGCTGAAAATATCGCACGTTTTGGCGATATTGATTCAGAAAAAGTCATTACTGCGGCGAAACGTGCGGGTGTGCATGATTTGATTTTGCATTTCCCTAAAGGATATGACACACCATTAGGTGAAGCCGGATCGGGTTTGTCTGGCGGTCAGAAGCAACGTATCGGCTTGGCGCGTGCCATGTACGATGACCCGTCATTGTTGGTGTTGGACGAGCCAAATTCTAATCTGGATGAGGCCGGTGAACAGGCTTTAGTGGCAGCCATTAACGATTTACGTCAACGTGGTAAAACCATCGTTTTGATCACCCATCGTCCGTCGGTATTGGGCGTCACCACTAAGTTGTTGGTATTGCGTGATGGCACAGCTCAGGCTTTTGGTCCTCGTGATGAAGTGTTGAAAGCTTTGCAGCAGGCGCAACAACAAGCCCAACAGCAAGCGATCGCAGCGCAACAAGCGGCAATGACGCCACAGCAGCAGGCAGCAGCGCAACAACAGGCAGCGCAACAGCAAGCAGCGCAACAGCAAGCGGCGCAGCAACAGGCGGCACAACAACAAGCTCTGGCGCGGCAACAAATAGTGCAACAAGCCGCTCAGCAAGCAGCACAGCAAGCAGCTGCCATCCACGTCGCAGAGCAAAGCCCGGCACCGACTGCTGCCGCTAGTGAGCCACCCGAGGATACGCAAGCGCGCATTCAGGCCGCAGCTGAAGAAAAGGAATAATGATGAATGATTTAATTGCAAAAACACGTGATGTGACCGATGTCGCATCGAGTCAGGTTGAAGTCCTGGATTTGAACACGGATACGGGTTCGTATTCGCGACTGGGTTGGGTGATTGTTTTGGTCTTTGTGCTTGGTTTTGTTGTGTGGGCCTCATTCGCACCACTCGATCAAGGTGTACCTATGCAAGGCACCGTCGCGGTTGCTTCCAACCGTAAGATGATTCAGCATCAAATAGGCGGCACGATTGATGAGATCTTGGTCAAAGATGGTGAAAAGGTCAAATCAGGTCAGGTCTTAGTCCGCATGAATGCGACTGCGGCGAAGTCGGCTTTAGAAGTGGCTCGTTCACAATATTATGCCGCGAAGGCCACCGAAGCGCGCTTATTGGCTGAACGTGAAAATGCTAAGAGCGTTAGTTTTCCAGCTGTCTTATTGAAAGAGAAGCAGGATCTGCGCGTGGCAAATGCAATCGCTTTACAACAACAGTTATTCGCAACCCGCCAATCGTCTTTATTCAATGAGATGGCGGCGGCTGATGCAAGTGCCGCTGGTTTGCAATCTCAATTAAGTGGTTTGCAAGAGTCTATGCTGAGCAAAAAGCAACAGCAACAGATTCTGAAAGAGCAATTAGACGGTGTCCGTGACTTGGCAAAAGAAGGCTATATCGCGCGGAATCGTTTGCTTGAGTTGGAGCGTACCTATGCCCAAGTGAATGGTTCGGTGTCGGAAGATATCGGCAACATGGGACGTTTAACCAAGCAAATTAGTGAGTTAAATTTGCGTAAGGCACAACGTCAACAAGACTATCAAAAAGAAGTGCGTACGCTGTTATCCGATGTGCAAAAGGAAGCAGAGTCTTTGCAAAACCGTATCACCGCACTCGAATATGATTTGAAAAACGTCGATGTGTTGGCACCGGTGGGCGGCACTGTGGTGGGCATGAATATTTTCACTGTCGGCGGCGTAGTACCTAGCGGCTTTAAATTGATGGAATTGGTTCCTGCCAGCGATGCCTTGATCGTAGAAGGTCAATTGCCGGTGAACCTCATCGATAAGATACATAGCGGCTTGCCGGTTGAGTTGATTTTCTCAGCCTTTAATTCAGCCACGACGCCTCACATTCCAGGGATAGTCACCAATGTTTCTGCTGATCGTACTGTCGACGAACGCACTGGTGTGCCTTACTACAAGGTGCGCGCCGAAGTGACACCAGAAGGTGTTAAGAAATTGGCGGACTTACAGATTCGTCCGGGTATGCCGGTTGATATGGTAGTGAAGACCGGCGAGCGCACCATGATGAACTATTTGCTTAAGCCAATATTGAATCGCGCCGCTGGTGCGATGAAAGAGGAATAATCATGCGTTATACATGGATGAAAAAAACCTTGATCGCTAGTAGTTGCGCTGCCATGATGATGCAGGCGACACCCGCGTTTGCTACAAGCTTATTGCAAGCCTATCAGGCCGCATTGCAAAACGATCCGCAGCACCGCAGCGCAAAAGCCGAAAATACCTCGGGTAAGCAATTTGAAGTAATCGGGCGCGCTGGCCTGTTACCGCAAGTTCAGTATAGTTATTCGACTTACGCGAACAAAGGCGAGTCGACTGCACCAGCCGGTATATTTGGTTTCTTGCAAACGACGAATCTGGACTATCGCAGTTCTAGCAAGGGCGTTTCGGTACGCCAGACTTTATTTAATCTCGACACCTATGCCCGCTTTAAACAAGGTGAGGCACAGACTAAATATAGCGACGCCCAGTTCGATGCCCGTGCAAAAGATTTGATGATCCGTGTGATGACTGCTTATGCTGATGCCAAGTACGCGGAAGACCAATTGGAGTTATATCAGGCTCAGCGCGACGCCTACCTTGAACAACGTAAAGTAAATGATCGTTTGTTTGAAAAAGGTGAGGGCACCAAAACGGATATGTTAGAAACGCAGGCAAAGCTCGATGTCTCAGAGGCTTTGGTGATAGAGGCAACTGACAATTTGTTGAACGCTCGCACTACACTAAACAGTGTTACCGGTCTGGATATTACGAAGCTTGATTCCCTGCGTGAGAATGTCTCGGTCGATGGCTTAGTACAAGGTGATTTTGAATCCTGGCGTTTAGTCGCAAGTAAGAACAATCCAGAATTACGGGCAGCTCAACTGGCCGTAGAAATCGCGACGCAAGAAATTGAAAAAGCCAAAGGTGGGCATGCCCCGCGCGTGGACTTAAACGCCAATTACAATCACGGTACGTCCGAGAATGTTTCGACCCGCACTCAGGACAATAATGTCCGCAGCATTGGTGTGCAAGTTACCATTCCGATTTATTCGGGTGGTTATGCAAACGCTGTCTATAAACAGTCAGTCGCACAGAAAGAGAAAGCGCTGGCGGATTTAGATGGGGTCCGCAACAAAGTAATGACCGAATTGCGCAAGCAACACAGCAGTGTGAAGAGTAGTGTGCAGAAAATTGACGCTTTCCAAAAGTCGGTCAGTTCGGCAAGTCTATTGGTCGAAGCGACCAAGCAAAGTGTTAAAGGCGGCATCCGTATCAATCTCGACTCTTTGAACGCACAACACCAATTAGTGACAGCTAAGCGCGATCTGGCACAGGCACGTTATAACTTCTTGGTTAGTTACGTTAAATTGAAAGTGACTGCAGGTACGGCCACTATGGACGACTTGCAAATCGTGTCTAATTTCTTCGCTTCGAATTAACCGAGATTTTCTATTAGGATTTGAGATGACGAGGGATGCACTTTTCTAGGCAGTTTTGGTGCGAATGAGGCGCCAATAGCGAGCTATTGGCAACGAAGAGCAACAAAAATGACCGAAAATACGCCCTCGGCGCTCAAATAGCGCCCTCGGCGCGCCTAATGAAAATCTCGGTTTAAGTAAGTGTCCCTTTGTAAGACTTGAAAAGACTCTTGGCAAGAAAAAAACGGGATTCGCTTGTACGCGAATCCCGTTTTTTTGACGCTAATTTCCAAGTTTGGTCTTAGCCTGCTAATTTCTTTTTCAGCAGTTCATTGACTTGGGCCGGATTACCTTTGCCCTTAGTCGCCTTCATCGCCTGACCGACCAAGGCATTAAACGCCTTCTCTTTACCAGCGCGATATTCATCGACCGATTGCTGATTCGCTGCCATCACTTCATCGATAATCTTTTCCAGCGCCCCGACATCGGAAATCTGTTTGAGGCCTTTGGCATCGATCACTTGATCGGCTAGATTAACGTCGGCTGATGGCGCTTGCCACATGGCCGCGAAGACTTCCTTCGCGATCTTGTTGGAAATGGTGCCATCGGAGATGCGTTGCAATAATAAGGCGAGTTGGGCGGCATTGACTGGGATGCTAGTGATGTCCATGTTTTCGCGATTCAAGGTCGAAGAGACGTCGCCCATCAACCAGTTGGCAATTTGTTTTGCCTGAGCCGGCTTGTCACCTGCAGGTGAGGCCGCAATTGCGGCTTCAAAATACGCCGCCATGGCTTTCGACTGCGTAACGATCATCGCGTCGTAATCAGATAAACCATATTGCGCTATAAAGCGCTCACGCATCGCCGTCGGTAGTTCAGGCATGGTGCTGCGTACTTGCTCTACCCATTCACGACTGATGCGCAACGGTGGCAAATCTGGGTCTGGGAAATAACGGTAATCTTGCGAATCTTCTTTGCTGCGCATAGAGCGCGTTTCTTTGCGATCTGGATCGTAGAGTCGGGTTTCTTGCACTACCGTGCCGCCATCTTCGATCAATTCGATTTGGCGACGTACTTCGATATTGATCGCTTCTTCCAAGAAGCGGAAAGAGTTCAAATTCTTGATTTCGCAACGTGTGCCGAATTCTTTTTGACCAACCGGACGCACCGACACATTGGCATCGCAACGGAAGGAGCCTTCTTGCATATTGCCATCGCAAATGTCCAGCCACATGACTAAAGAATGCAAAGCTTTGGCATACGCGACCGCTTCCGCGGCGCTGCGCATGACGGGTTCGGTGACGATTTCTAATAACGGCGTACCAGCTCGATTGAGATCGATGCCCGTCATGCCTTGATAATCTTCATGCAGCGATTTGCCAGCGTCTTCTTCCAGATGGGCGCGTGTGAGTTCGATGACTTTGACCTCAGACTTGCCATCTTTCTCCACCACACAAGTGACCGTGCCACCTTGCACGACCGGGATTTCAAATTGGCTGATTTGATAGCCTTTAGGTAGATCAGGGTAGAAATAATTTTTGCGCGCGAAGATGGATTCGGGGGCGATGGTGGCGCCAACAGCAAGGCCGAACTGGATCGCTTTCTCTACCGCGCCTTTATTCATCACGGGTAAGACACCGGGCAAGGCCAGATCGACCGGACTTGCTTGAGTATTCGGCTCCGCGCCAAATTGTATGGACGAACCGCTGAAAATTTTTGAGTTGGTTTTGAGCTGTGCGTGCGTCTCAAAACCGATTACGACTTCCCATTGCATAATAAATCCTTAAATTGAAAACCTCTCAACACAGAGGCACAGAGGCACCGAGAAAAACAAGAGTGGATCTAATGATACGAAAATGCCGATGGTATTTGATGTTGCTCGAAACCAGATTGGCGCATCGATAAAAATTTTCTCGTTTTTGCTTTTCCTCCGTGTCTCTGTGTTGAGAGGCTTTAAAATATACAAATACTTAAATTGGTGATTTCGTATGCCAATCCGTCGCCTGCTGAAATTGATGTGCGACGTTGAGCAACTTCGCTTCTGCAAAATAATTACCAATAATCTGCAAACCAACCGGGCGTTTACTATTCTTTTCACCTTGCCCGAAACCGCAAGGTATCGACATGCCAGGCAAGCCCGCTAAGCTGGTTGATAAAGTGAAAATGTCGGCTAAGTAGTTGGCAACCGGATCGTCCGATTTATCGCCGAGATCCCACGCAACCGTCGGGGCAACGGGCCCCATAATCACATCACACTGTTCAAACGCTGCTTGGAAATCTTGCGCGATTAAGCGGCGGATCTTTTGTGCTTGCAAATAGTAAGCATCGTAATAGCCATGCGATAAAACGTAAGCGCCAGTCAAAATGCGGCGCTTGACTTCGTCACCAAAACCTTCAGTGCGCGTCTTGCGATACATGTCGTTTAAGTCTTTATATTCTGCAGCGCGGTGACCATAACGCACACCGTCAAAGCGACTTAGATTGGACGAGGCTTCGGCTGGTGCAATGATGTAATAGACGGGTATTGATAACTCGGTTTTTGGCAGAGAAATATCAACCAGAATTGCGCCCATTTTTTCGTATTCTGCCAGGGCCGCGCGCACAGCTTGTTCTACATCTTTGGCCAGACCTTCACCGAAAAATTCGCGAGGCACACCGATGCGCAAGCCCTTGATATCTTGATTTAAATTGCGTGAAAAATCTTCCTTGTCGCGTTGCACGCTGGTTGAATCTTTTTCATCGAAGCCCGTCATGGCATTTAACAGCCAACTGCAATCTTCCGCAGTCTGGGCAATCGGGCCACCTTGATCGAGTGAAGACGCAAAAGCAATCATGCCGAAACGTGAGACACTGCCGTAAGTGGGTTTGATACCTGTTACGCCGCAGAAGGCGGCGGGTTGGCGAATCGAGCCGCCAGTATCAGTGCCAGTGGCTGCCGGTGCTAAACGTGCCGCAATCGCCGCAGCAGAACCGCCCGATGAGCCGCCCGGAACAGCGGTGATATCCCAAGGATTTTTGACAGCACCAAAATACGAATTTTCATTGCCGGAACCCATTGCAAATTCATCGCAATTGAGCTTGCCTAAAGTGACGGTGCCAGCTTGATTAAAGAGTTCAACGACGCTTGCATTAAAGGGACTGACATAATTTTCTAACATGCGTGAACCGGCTGTCGAGCGCCAGTCGCGCGTCACGAATATATCTTTGTGGGCGATAGGAATGCCAGTCAGCGCAGTTGTATCACCTTGCGCCAATCGTAGGTCGGCGATGGCGGCTTGTGCCATGGTCAAACTGCGATCAACATGAGTGAAGGCATTCAGATTGCTGGCTTCAATGCGATTTAAATAATGCGTCGCCAATTCAGTTGCGGAGACTTGCTTACTTTGCAGTAAAGCAGAGAGTTGTTTCAAGGAGTGCGTATGCATGGATTTTCTCAGCGTATTCTCGGTGTCGTTGCGTCATGCCAGCGGACCCTTACTTGAGCGGCCGGCACGCATAAAATTGCTCGTATTAGCTGGTAATGTGGCGCTCTACTCTATGACTTTTGGTACCAGGTAGAGGCCGTCTTGGGTCGCTGGTGCGACCTTTTGGTATTCTTCGCGATGATTGCTTTCGGTGACAGTGTCTTCCCGCAGGCGCAGACAGATTTCTGGCATCACCGTCGCAATTGGATGACTCAAAGGCGCTACACCCGTGGTATCGACTGCTTTTAATTGTTCGGCGATAGAGAAAAAGCCATTCAGTTTTTCTAGTGTACTTGCGGCTTCTGTTTCGGATAATTCTAATCGTGCCAAATTGGCGATACGTTTTACATCGTTTAATTCTAATGACATGGTCTATAACGCACAGCGGCGCGCCAAAAAATGTGTTAATGATAATTAAATTGTCCTGGACATCTGGCTTGAATCCATCGCTATTTCCGCAAAAAGTGCCGCAAAAAACTTCGGGGAAATCACTTGAATTCAATTTAATGGATTACCTATGATTTCTAGGATTATAAGGTAGAATGTCGGGTTAATACTCTTAAAATCGCCGAAGATGCATAGTTTGAACGCTTAATTTGCGATTTAAGTAGTTGAAATTGAATTCAGATAAATGCGAAAAAATAAGCCAAATTTTGTTTAACGGCAGTCTTTTTCGTTCATCTTCATTTAAATTGTGCGGAATTTTGTTGGTGAAATGTTTTTGCAGGCCTGCGATTTCTAAGTCGCTTACTGAATGCAAAAATAGGCTTACTAAAACGGACTTTTCGGTGATTCAGTTTTCGACTCAGAGTGAAAGAATTTTTGCGCAGACAGTCTGCGTAATTTATAGGACTTACGCAAAATTGCGCAGGCTAGACGTGGGGCCGAAGACAGTGCGCTTGCACGGCGAGGCGAACACAACAACGCCAGCGTCTGTTTTGCGTAGGTCCTAATTTAAAAACATCGTGACAACACGGCAACACAGAATACACAGGAATTTACATGTTTGGTTTTTTTCGTAGTTATCTCTCTAATGATTTGGCAATCGACTTAGGTACTGCCAATACTTTGATTTATGTACGCGGTCAGGGCATCGTTCTCGATGAGCCATCCGTGGTAGCGATACGCCAGGAGGGCGGTCCTAACGGTAAAAAGACCATACAAGCGGTCGGTAAAGAAGCCAAGCAAATGTTGGGTAAAGTACCTGGCAATATCGAAGCAATTCGCCCTATGAAAGATGGTGTTATTGCTGACTTTACCGTGACCGAGCAAATGCTCAAGCAATTCATCCGTATGGTGCACGACACCAAATTCTTCAAGCCTTCGCCACGTATCATCATTTGCGTTCCTTGCGGTTCTACCCAAGTTGAACGTCGGGCGATTCGTGAGTCCGCATTAGGTGCCGGCGCATCACAGGTGTATTTGATCGAAGAGCCTATGGCGGCAGCAATCGGTGCGGGTTTGCCCGTGTCGGATGCAACCGGCTCTATGGTGGTTGATATCGGTGGTGGTACGACTGAGGTTGGCGTGATCTCGCTGGGCGGTATGGTCTACAAAGGCTCAGTGCGCGTTGGCGGTGACAAGTTTGACGAAGCGATTGTCAATTACATCCGTCGTAACTACGGCATGCTGATTGGTGAGCAAACAGCCGAAGCGATTAAGAAAACGATAGGCTCTGCTTTCCCCGGTTCTGAGATTAAAGAGATGGAAGTTAAAGGACGCAATTTGTCTGAAGGTATTCCACGTTCTTTCACTATCTCTAGCAATGAAATTTTAGAGGCTTTGACCGATCCATTGAATAACATCGTTTCAGCAGTAAAAAATGCGCTGGAACAAACGCCACCAGAGCTCGGTGCAGATATCGCCGAAAAAGGCATGATGCTGACCGGCGGCGGTGCCTTGTTGCGCGATCTGGATCGTTTATTGATGGAAGAGACTGGTTTGCCAGTTCTGGTTGCGGAAGAACCGCTGACTTGCGTGGTACGTGGTTCGGGCATGGCTTTGGAGCGTATGGATAAACTCGGTTCTTTGTTCTCCTACGAATAATTTCTGTGTCATTTTTGCCTTGAATTCTGATCGCGTTATGAAGTATTTTTAGCGCGATTGTTCGATCAAGTAAAACCATTTAAATTGAGATCTGGCGCACGATAATGCCAGATCTTTTTTTAAGTTTTTTTTTGGCTTATTGCTTTGCACCTGGCACCATACTATGCAACATAGTCCACCACCACTTTTCAAACAAGGCGCTTCGGCCCGTGTGAAAGTGGTCTTCTTCGCCATCCTTTCTATCGCGCTCTTGCTCATTGATTCTCGTATTAATTCTCTGGTACGAGTGCGTCAGGTGGTCGGCACGGTTCTGTATCCATTGCAAATGCTGGTCTTGATGCCGCGTGATGGTGTGCAAAACGTGACGAATTATTTTGCCTCAACGACGGCTTTGCAAAAAGAGTTGGCTGCGCTTAAGTTAGAACAAATTAATAATACCCAAACCGTACAAAAAACCATCTTATTGCAGACTGAAAACGAGCACCTGCGTCAACTGATTGATCTTAAGTCACGCACCCCGAGTGCTTCCGTGCTGGCGGAGATCTTATACGATGCACGGGACGTTTATAATCGCAAAATTATCTTAAACCGAGGCTCACAGCACGGCGTCGCCTTGAGTCAACCCGTGATTGATGAGCATGGCGTGGTGGGACAAGTGACGCGGGTATTTCCTTTAACCGCCGAAGTGACTTTGCTGACCGATAAAAATCAGGCGATACCAGTGCAAGTTCAGCGTAATGGCTTGCGTAGTGTGATTAATGGGCGCGGGCGCTCTGCTTATCTGGATATGCGCGTGACCAGTAATGCTGACGTGCAGCTCGGCGATGTTCTGGTGACCTCGGGAATTGACGGTATCTATCCTGCGGGCCTACAAGTGGCAAAGGTAGCGCAAATTGAAAATAAGGCGACCACGACATTTGAGGTGGTGCTGTGCGCGCCAGTTGCTGGTATTGATCAGCACAAGCAATTGTTGATATTGTTAGTCGATACCGATAAATTGCCACCGCCTGAATCGGAAGAAACCCGGGCGAAGAAAGAAAAAATTAATCGCAAGGTGACACGGGATTCCAGCAAAGATGCCGTTAAGGATCTGCCCGCCGATGCCAATAAAGAGAGCTCGCCAGTTCCGCCGAAAGCGGTTGACGTCGCACCCGTCAGCGTCCCTGCAACCTCAGTTAAGGAGGTGCGATAATGAACCACCCACAATATATTTTATTACCTGCCAATTCCTTCTTTATTGGCCTGAGTTTGCTGGTTGCTTTTCTGTTGAACCTTTTCCCCTGGGGCAATGTGATCGGTGTGCCTGATTTTGTGGCGCTGGTTTTGGTGTTCTGGAGTATTCATCAACCTCGCAAAGTGGGCATAGGTGTCGCATTTTTGATGGGCGTTTTGATGGATGTGCATGACGCCGTGTATTTAGGTGAGAATGCTTTAGCGTTTACGCTGTTGTCCTATTTTGCTATTTCGATTCATCGTCGGGTGTTATGGTTCCCACCTTTGGTTCAGAGTTTTCAAGTTTTCCCCCTGTTTTTAGGCGTGCAATTAATACAGCTTGCCGTGCGCTTATTACTATCTACCGACGCGCATTTTCCTGGTTGGTTATTTTTCCTCGGCTGTATCTTGACGACGGCATTATGGCCAGTTGCAACCTGGCTCTTATTGGCGCCGCAACGCCGCGCGGTTGATAAAGATCATACTCGCCCGATCTGACGATCATCGATAAAGCGAAAATAGGAATCATGACTGAATTAAAAAATACTGAGCGTGAGCTTTACTTGTTTCGTGTGCGCCTGATCGCGCTCGGTGTTCTTGCGTTTATTTGTTTTGGCATTTTGATCGGACGTTTCGTCTGGCTGCAAATTATTAAGCATGACACCTATGCGACGAAAGCGGATGAAAACCGCATCTCCTTAGTCTCCATCGTGCCCAATCGTGGTTTGATTTTGGATAGAAATGGCGTGATTCTGGCTCGGAATTATTCCGCTTATACCTTGGAGATTACGCCCTCAAAAATCACCAAAGATCTGGATAGTCTGATCGATGAATTGTCTACCTTGGTGGATATCCAACCTAAGCACCGCAAGCGTTTGCGTAAATTGATAGAAGAGTCCAAGAGTTTCGAAAGCCTGCCGATTCGTACCCGATTGTCCGACGAGGAAGTGGCACGCTTTACTGCGCAACGTTTTCGCTTTCCTGGTGTCGATGTACAGGCGCGCTTGTTTCGCCAATATCCATTAGGAGATACCGCCTCACACGTCATAGGTTATATAGGACGCATCAATAAACGTGATGCCGAATTGCTTGACGATGCCGATGATGCAGCGAATTACAAGGGCACTTTGTACATAGGCAAAGAAGGTCTGGAAAAAAGTTACGAAAAGTTATTGCATGGCACGACAGGATTTGAAGAAGTTGAAGTTTCTGCGGGTGGCCGGCCGGTACGCACTTTGTCGCGCAATTCTCCAACTGCGGGTAAGAATTTAATTCTATCTATCGACATCGAGTTACAAAAAGTCATAGAGGAAGCCTTTGGCGCACGGCGCGGTGCCATGGTGGCGATAGAGCCTGCCACGGGTGACGTCCTGGCCTTTGTTTCTATGCCGACTTACGATCCGAATTTATTTGTCGAAGGGATCGATCAGCAAAGTTGGAATGAGTTAAACACGTCAGAAGATATTCCCCTCTTGAATCGTCCCTTAACCGGGGCTTACTCGCCAGGGTCGACCTTCAAACCTTTTATGGCTTTGGCCGCATTGGAATTAGGTAAGCGCACCATGACGCAAGGGATCTCTGACCCAGGCTTCTTTGCTTTCGGGAATAAGATATTTCGCGACGACAAACCCGGCGGCCATGGTTTTGTCGATATGTATCGCGCAGTTGCCTTATCTTGCGATACCTATTTTTATCAACTGGCGAATGACATGGGCGTGGATGTCATGCATGATTTCATGAAGCAGTTTGGCATGGGGCAAATTACGGGTATCGATTTGGAACATGAGCGTAAAGGTTTATTGCCTTCGACTGCATGGAAGCGCGAGACCTTCAAAAAAACCGCGAATCAACGCTGGATACCGGGTGATACGATTTCTCTTGGTATTGGACAGGGACAAAATACCTTCACGCCTTTGCAGATGGCTCATGCGACTGCCAATCTGGTGAATAACGGCGTAGTGATGAAACCGCATTTAGTGAAAATGGTTGAAGATCCGCAGACCCGTGTCCGCACTTTAACCGTACCGAAAGAAAGTTATCGCATCCCACTCAAACAAGAGAATATTGATTTCATCAAAAACGCAATGGCAGGTGTGGTGAGAGAGGGAACTGGAGCGCGGGCGTTCGCAGGCGCTGGCTATCTGTCCGGCGGTAAAACCGGGACAGCGCAGGTGGTCTCGATGAAAAAGAATGAAAAGCATGGTACCAAGAATGCGATCTTACGTCATCGCGACCACTCGTGGTATATCGCGTTCGCACCATTGGATAATCCTAAAATCGCGATCGCGATCATTGTAGAAAATGGCGGCTACGGATCCGAAGCGGCTGCGCCTATCGTTCGTCGCGCCTTTGATTACTATATATTAGGCAAACGGCCGGCAGATAAAACACCGGTACCTATGACCGCACCCACGGCGGACGAAATACAAGCCGCTGGCGAAGAAGCTGAACATGAGCATGCAGATGTGACGACGACGGGGGCAATGGACCCTAAGTCAGATACGCAAGCGACAGCCAAGCCAGAAGAAAAAAAACCGGCCGCAGTGACAACAAGCCTGCCACCAACAGCGCCGATACCCGCCCCAGCGCCTACTGTGCAGAAAAACAATGCGCTCATCGTTGATAGAAAAGACCCAGTAAAGCAGCCGGCGAAGTCGACGCCAGCCACCGACAAGAAACCCGTGGAGGTGAAAAAATAAGATGGATAATAAAGCCGTTTATTGGCAACGTATTCGTGCCTACTTCACCGTGTTCGATGGACCTTTGTCTATCTTAATTTTTTTGATTGTGGCGACTGGCATCGTGACTATGTATTCTGCGGGTATGGATTTTCCTGGTCGTCTGGAAAATCACATGCGCAATATTGTGATTGCCTTTTTTGTGATGTGGTTCGTGGCGAATATTCCACCCCAAACCTTGATGCGTTTTGCGATTCCTTTGTACACCCTTGGCGTCGCTCTGCTAATTGCCGTAGCAATGTTTGGCATGATTAAGAAAGGCGCGCGCCGCTGGCTCAACGTCGGCGTGGTGATTCAGCCCTCAGAGATTTTGAAGATCGCGGTTCCTTTGATGCTGGCTTGGTATTTTCAAAAACGTGAAGGCTCTTTGCGTTGGCGTGACTTCTTGATTGCCACGGTGATTCTTGCCATCCCTACTGCGCTCATTGCAAAACAACCAGATTTGGGCACCACTTTGTTAGTGGGCGCCATAGGATTTTCGGTTATTTTCTTTGCTGGATTGTCATGGCGTTTGTTAATCGGATTAATTCTGGCAGCGGCGATTCTGATTCCCACAGTGATCTGGCCGCATCTGCATGATTACCAGCGTGATCGCGTGATGGTGATGTTAGATCCGAGCAAAGATGCTTTGGGCAAGGGTTTTCACATCATTCAGTCAACCATCGCGGTCGGTTCGGGGGGCGTGACCGGTAAGGGTTGGACCAAGGGCACGCAGTCGCATTTGGAATTTATACCTGAGCACACGACGGATTTTATTTCTGCTGTGTATTTGGAAGAATTTGGATTTATCGGTAGTTTGTTTTTGGTTTTCTTGTATCTCCTCTTGATACTGCGAGGGCTGATGATCGCTGCGAATGCACCGACCATGTTTTCACGATTAATGGCAGGTGCGGTGACCACCGCTTTCTTTATTTATTCTTTTGTGAATTTGGGCATGGTGATCGGTATTCTGCCTGTGGTCGGTGTGCCGCTACCCTTCATGAGTTTTGGTGGCACGGCGATGATGACATTGGGCATGGGATTGGGCATTTTGATGAGCGTGCAACATAACCGTAAGCTAATGAAGTCTTGATGAACCGAGATTTTCCATTAGGCGCGCCGAAGGCGCTATTTGAGCACCGAGGGCGCATTTTCGGTCATTTTTGTTGCTCTTCGTTGCCAATAGCTCGCTATTGGTGCCTCATTCGCACCAAAACTGCCTCGAAAAGTGCGTCCCTCGTAATCTCAAATCCTAATGGAAAATCTCGGATGAACGAGAAGCTCGTGAACCTACTGAAATTTTGTTATGCCATTGCGGGTTTGTTGTTGGTATTGTTTTTGAATGCATGTGGCAGTGCGCCGAAATCTATTGCTAGCAAATCAGAGTCCGTGAAGACCGAAACAAAGACGTCGGTGCCGGCAACGGCAGCTGTAAAAACAGTCAGCACCGCACCCGTCCTGCCAAAGGCGAACTCTGGGCGCGGTGCTTATTATCAAGATGATGGTCCGGGAGACAGCATTCCTCCTGATTTGGAATCGACCGTCGATCCCATCCCTGTTGTAGAGGCCTATTCACGCACGGGGAATAAACCCTATAAGGTTTTTGGCAAAACCTACACGCCAATTGTTGATGCGACGACGCCATTTAAGCAACGCGGGATAGCCAGTTGGTATGGTAAAAAATTTCACGGCAAACGTACTTCATCGGGTGAACCGTATGATATGTATCAGATCACCGCCGCACATCCAATTTTGCCCATACCTTCCTATGCCCGTGTGACCAATTTAAGTAATGGCAAACAAATTATCGTCAGAATTAATGACCGTGGGCCTTTCCATTCCAGTCGGATTATGGATTTGTCCTATACCGCAGCTCTGAAACTGGGCTATTTGGGTAAGGGCAGTAGTGAAGTGGAACTTGAACGCTTACTGCCTGAGGATATCGCTAAGATGGCCGAGAACCGGACGAATCAAATTGCATTTGCACCAGCCCGTGAGTCAGTGAATGCAGCAACAAATGGTGCTCCTGTGGTAGCGGCGAAGGCAGAGACTGATAGACCCGCCTTAGAAAATCTGATCGCAGCTCAAGAACGTAAAATGCAGACGGAAGCGGTAACTGATGTTGTAGCTAATACAGGGTTGAGCTCTGCGGCATCGAATACGTCCCGCGCTGAACATACAGGCGCTGCATTTTATTTGCAATTTGCTGCTTTTGCGATTCGTGCCAATGCCGAAGCCAGTATGACGCAATTGAAACAAATCTTACGCGACCAGTCAGCCGCACGCGAAATGCAATTTGAAGTCGTACAACAAGGCAGTTTATATCGTTTGCAGAGCGGCCCATTTGCGACACGTGATGCAGCACTGCAAGTGGCGCAGCAATTGGCTTTGGGTGGCGCGAAACCTATCGTGATTAGCCGTTAATCTAGATTCTGCTGATTTTTCATTTCTAACGCGATTTGGTATAAGGCGTTTTTCTTTTGTCCTGTGATTTGAGCGGCTAATG
This sequence comes from Undibacterium sp. GW821-FHT11H02, assembly GCF_058808015.1. Taxonomy (NCBI): domain Bacteria; kingdom Pseudomonadati; phylum Pseudomonadota; class Betaproteobacteria; order Burkholderiales; family Oxalobacteraceae; genus Undibacterium; species Undibacterium sp. GW821-FHT11H02. The sequence goes on from NZ_JBXARG010000002.1 coordinate 22,438, forward strand.
CTGCCGCTTGTTTGACTGAAAGTTCTTCTAACAAGATGCTCAGTACGCGTTTTGCTTCCAGATCGTCTCCGTCGGCATCGCTTGTGGCACCTTCAACTAGCACCACATATTCGCCTTTCTCTCTATGCGTGTCTTGCGCCAGCCAGCTAGCTGCTTCACCTAAAGTGCAGCGATGCACTTCCTCAAATAATTTGGTCAGTTCGCGTGCAAATACCACCCTGCGTTGCTCACCAAACGCATTGCATAGGGCAGCTGCACTTTCCAAAATGCGATGCGGCGCTTCATAAAAAATCAAACTCGCCGGAATAGCTGAGAGGTTTTGTAGAACCACATCACGCTGTCCTGCTTTGCTAGGCAGAAAGCCGACAAAATAAAACTGATCATTAATCAGGCCGCTGACGGACAAGGCGCTGATCGCCGCAGAGGCACCGGGTAAAGGGATGACACGCAATCCCGCAGCGCGCACAGCGTCGACAATAATCGCCCCCGGATCCGATACTGCTGGCGTACCGGCGTCGGAGACCAAGGCAATTCTTTCGCCCGCTTGTAGTCGGCCAACAATTTTTTCTGCCACTTCGTGTTCATTATGCTGATGCGCTGCGATTAAATTTTTATGCAAACCATAGCGTGTCATTAGCTGTGCGGTATTCCGTGTATCTTCACAGGCCACCGCATCCGCTATTGCCAGTACGTGCAAAGCGCGCAGTGAGATGTCGGCGCTATTGCCGATAGGCGTTGCCACGACATATAGACTCGCAGTAGGATAGCTTTGCTGAGCGACGGCTTCCAATAAGGCGGTGGGATGAATGGCAGTGAGATTGTCGGTTGGCATATCGCGTGTAGGTTTTATGTGTGACGGATGTATCGCAAGCAAATGTGTTGCTGGCGGCAGTCATGCCGCAAATACTTTATTGGGATTGTACGCTATGACAGAATCAAATTGGCTGACAAAGAACTTATCTACATTGGGGCGGCCTCGTACCAGTAAACAAGAGACGGGCGATGCCGGGGAGGATCAGGCTTTGCATTATTTGTTAGCGCAAGGCTTACAACTAGTGCAGCGCAATTTTCTGTGTAAGGGCGGTGAAATCGATTTGATTATGCGTGACCGTCAACATCTGGTCTTTGTCGAGGTGCGAAAACGCGGTAGCGCTCAATTTGGAGGTGCTTTGGCGAGTGTCACACCGAGCAAGCAAAGAAGCTTGACCCATGCTGCTCAGGTCTATTTGCAAACGATAAAACCTCTACCTGCTTGTCGTTTCGATCTGGTTGCTATTGAAGCCGGACAATTACTTTGGTTAAAAGATATCATTTAGGATAGAAAATCTGATGGTGGTAGATAATTGAAAATATTACCTGCCTTCGGTTCGCGTACTTTCTCCTTGCTCAAGTTATAATCGCCGCACTATGAAAAATCCACGCATTCTTTCGCACTTTCAGGAAAGTGCAGAACTCAAAATGATTTCAGCCGAATTGCTTGCCGATCCCATCGAACAAGCGATAGAACTGATGTTCACCGCCTTGTCGAATGGTAATAAGATTCTGGCCTGTGGTAATGGTGGTTCAGCCGCAGATTGTCAGCATTTCGCTGCCGAACTTGTCGGTCGTTTCGAGCGTGAACGATTGCCGCTACCGGCTTTGGCTTTGACCACTGATACGTCTATCATGACTGCGATTGCCAACGACTATAGTTTTCAAGAGGTATTCTCCAAGCAAGTCCAGGCTTTCGGCCAGGCTGGCGATATTTTGTTGGCGATCACGACTTCCGGTAACTCGCTGAGTGTCTTGAATGCCGTGAATGCCGCCTTGGAGCGTGATATGCGTGTCATCGCTTTAACTGGCAAAGGTGGCGGCGAGATGCGCTCTTGCCTGACTGATGCCGATGTTCATATTTGTGTGCCGCACGACCGCACCGCAAGAATTCAAGAAGTACATTTATTAACCATACACTGTATGTGTGACGGCATTGATGCCGCCCTATTTGGAGGTGATGCAGATGAATAAATCTGTTTGGAGTCCTTTGGTAAAACGTTTGGCTCGCCCGCTACTGGTGTTGAGTCTTTCGAGTGCCGCTTTGCTGAGTTTGCAGGCTTGTGTCGCGGTAGTCGTAGGTAGTGCTGTGATGGGAACTCTGGCTGCGACCGATAGACGCACGTTTGGCGCACAAACTGAAGATAAAGCCATCGTCCTGAAAGGCGAGATGGCAGTCAAACGTGCATTAGGTGATGCAGCGCATGTGAATGTGAATAGCTTCAATCGCCGCGCTTTATTGACTGGTGAGGTGGCGGATGAAGCGGCGAAAGCGACAGCTGAACGAGAAGTCAAGGGCATACAAGGTGTGATGACGATTCAAAATGAGATTATGGTGGCGGGCTTATCGAATTTTTCATCGCGATCCTCTGATGCAGTTATCACAACCAAAGTGAAGGCTTCTTTCGTTGACACCAAAGATTTATACAGTAGCGCATTCAAAGTAGTGACAGAAGCGAACACGGTATTTTTGATGGGTCGGGTTACCCACCGTGAAGGTGATCTCGCTGCCCGCGTGGCGGCTGGGGTAAGCGGAGTACGAAAAGTGGTGAAAGTATTTGAATACATCACAGAAGATGAATTGAAAAGCATGCTGGCAACCCCGAGTAAGGTGGATTTGAACGAAGAATCTAAGTAAGCCATCAATTGTATAGAGCTGCAGAATGAGGATTCGCAGCTCTTTTTTTCAGGAGAATGATATGGGATTCATTATTTTTTTACTTATCGTGGGTGCGCTGATTTTTTGGGCCATTAGTACCTATAATAATTTGGTCAGTTTCCGTAATCGTTTTAAAAATGGGTTTGCGCAGATCGACGTGCAGTTGAAACGTCGTTACGACTTGATCCCCAATCTGGTGGAAGTCGCTAAAGGCTATATGAAGCATGAACGCGAAACACTGGAAGCAGTCATTGCGGCGCGCAATCAAGCGGTGACGGCGAATGCACAGGTTGCGGTCGATCCAGCCAATGCGGCCGCAGTGCATCAATTATCCAATGCGGAAGGCGCACTGGCGTCGTCTTTGGGAAAAATGTTTGCCTTGTCAGAAGCCTATCCTGACCTCAAAGCCAATGAAAACATGCTGCAGCTGACGGAAGAATTGACCAGCACCGAAAACAAAATTTCTTTCGCACGTCAGGCTTACAACGATAGCGTCATGCAATACAACACTGCCTGCGAACAATTTCCTGGCAATATTTTTGCAGGCATGTTCGGCTTTAAAACGGGCGAGCTATTGCAAGCGACCGAAGCACCGGAAGAGCGTAAAGCCGTCAAAGTATCGTTTTAAATCAGCGACTCATTTACTGATTTATAAGATGACTTCGCACACTGACTAAAGTCCATGAACTTTTTTGAACATCAAGCCCAGGCGCATAAAGAGAGTAAGAAATTATTATTCTTATTTGCGCTGGCGGTGATCGCGATCGTGTTGGCCGTGAATTTTACGCTGGCGCTGTTGTGGATATGGATGAAAGGACAACCACTGGCGGGGGCACATCTGTATCCGCGCTTTTTCTTTCTGACTAATACGGGCGTGGTCTTGTTATTTATAGGAGGCGGCACGCTATTTGAAATGTCGCGCCTGAAAGACGGTGGTGATGCGGTAGCGCGCATGGCGGGTGGACGTTTGGTCTCACCAGATTCGCGTGAATTGCAAGAGCGTCGATTGCTGAATATCGTCGAAGAAATGGCACTCGCATCGGGTATCGCTTGTCCTCGTGTCTACGTGATGGATGATGAAGATGCGATTAATGCCTTTGCTGCCGGTTATCATCAGAATGAAGCAGTCGTGGCTGTTACACGCGGCACTTTGTCACGCCTTAGTCGTGATGAATTACAAGGCGTGATAGGACATGAATTTAGTCATATCCTGAATGGTGATATGCGTATGAACGTCAAACTGATAGGCGTTTTGTTCGGCATACAAATGTTAGCGAGTTTTGGTCAGACTCTGCTAGACATCGGTATGCGCATGGGAGGCTCACGCAGTCGCGATGAGAAAGGGCCGCCTTTACAATTAATTTTTATTGTCTTCGGTGTCGCCTTATTTGTGATTGGCTACATCGGCGTTTTCTTTGGTCGTCTGATTAAATCGGCGGTGTCGCGACAACGCGAATTTTTGGCTGATGCGAGCGCGGTGCAATTCACTAGAAATCCCGACGGTATAGGCGGTGCTTTACGTAAAATAGGTGGGCTTACGCGCGAGAATAAATGCGGTTCTCGAATTAAACATCATAATGCCGAGCAGCTATCCCACATGTTTTTGGGCGCTGCGCGACCTAACTTGTTGTCCGGATTATTTGCGACGCATCCACCGATAGAGACACGTTTGCAACGCCTGTATGGACGTAGTGTGGGATATTTAGATGCGGATGAGATAGTCGAAGAAGTCGTCAATCCCACCTCTGCGATGGGTTTTGCCGCAGGCGCTGGGAATAACACTAATTTCAATACTAGTCCTACTGGTTTGCCTTCACCATTGCAGGTTTCACCGTTGGGCTTTCATCCAGGATTTGGTTATCGTCCGCTTGAGAAGCCCGCTAGCGGTAGCTCAATTGCGATGGCCGCGAGCGTACAGATTCCGGCAGAGATAGTGCAAGCTGCACGAAATCCCCAAGCCGCAAGTGCTCTGGTGTATGCGTTATTGCTAGACCGTAAAGATATCGCTAGCTATGAAATGCAAAAAGAGATCTTGCGTCAATCGCTTGCGCAGCAATGCGCATTAGTCACGCTCTTGCATGAAACGCTGGAAACCACGTCATCCAATTTGCGTCTGTCTATACTTGATTTGGCGATGCCTGCCTTAAAACTTTTAAATCCTGAACAACGTCAACAGTTACTAGGGATAGCCGCACGTTTGATTGCCGCCGACCAAATCGTCACTCAGTCGGAGTTTGTATTGCAAACCATTTTGCAACGCCGGCTTAGTCCTCTCGCAGGACGTGAAGTTGGGGTGAAATATACGCATTTGGCGCAATTGAAAGCGGAAACAGGCTTGCTGGTGTCCTTGATGGCGACCACAGAGTTCGCCGGAGAAAGTGCGCAGCAGGCGTATTTGCGATCAGTCAATAGTATGCCGGAACTAGGTTTGACGACGGCACAGTTCGTTACGCGTGAGGCTTTAGATTTCTTTGAGGTGAAGCAGGCTTTGGATAAATTTCAACAGCTCGCGCCCTTGGCTAAGCCTTTTGTGATACGTCTGATGTTAAAAGTCAACGCGGAAAAATTGAGTAGCGAAGGGGCCGATTTATTGCGCAGTATTTGTGCAGCGCTCGACGCACCTTTGCCCGAAATGTTGGAAATGCCAGCCTTGTAAAATGTCAGTTGGCTTATGCTTGATAACGCAGTAGCAGGTCTATATGATCTCCACCGGATGCTTCGTAATACGCCATAATCATCTCCACATCTTGACCCGCCATCATGAGCCTGCCGTCATTCTCAATGATCTCCGCCTGATAGCCAAACTCAAACAAGTATCGCAAATAGGTTCTGCCGTCGTTCTTCCCTGTGAGTGGCATGAAGTCAGGGCTAAATTCGCTGACAATAATAGGATGCCAGGTACTCAATATGCGTTTGGCACCTAACAAAGCACGGTACTCGAATCCTTCTACATCAATTTTAATCAGATCAATCTGCATATCTGAAGGAATCATATGATCTAAGGGAAGGCAAGGCACTACCGTGCTTTCCAATACCGCTTGCACATCATTCGATAAGCTAGCGGTTGTACCATTACTGTAAGATCCATTCAAAACCAGAATGCCGATGTCTTCGCCTACAGCGGTATTGATAATCTGAATATGGTTAAAGTTGTTCTGGCGTCGGCTTAATTCTATGAGCTTCACATTGTCCGAGCTAGGTTCTACTGCAAACACTTTCGCATCTTGATCTACCAGAGAGGCGGCCAGCATCGTGAAATAGCCTATGTTTGCGCCTAGATCAATAATATTCATTTTCCTATGAGTGATCTGTTGCCGAAAAACGGATGTGACGTGGGGCTCGTATTCACCATTGATTAAAGGTATTCCCACATCTAAATCTTGTGGATTGACGATCATGTCAACATTATTGATACGGATATGTTCAACCTCAGTTAGCTTGCGTTTGCTGATAAGCTTTTCTTGGCGCTGCGCGAACTCTAGCGAATTGAGATAGCTAGCCACTACGGGATCGAGAGGCTTACCTACTTGTGAGCTGTGCCCCGGCCACTCTTCACGATTTGGCGCACGTCCTAAAATCAAGCGAAAGCAATGGAAAATATCTTCTGACGTGCTTGTTTCTGCATATTCCCAATCAGCAAATTGAGCTATGGCGTTGGCACCAACCTTGGCATGGATGGTTTTCGCTATTGCGGGTGTTGAGAGTAGCTGGGTGTCTGTTTTTTGCTTAGAAAAGAAATTTTTAAAAAACATTTAAGGCACGCTCATTTCAGGAGTGATTCGGGGAGTAATACCCAGCCATCGTCTCAGACTATTTTGCCTAGTCTGAGTTCAGGGTTTCAATTTGCTACAGCTGCTTAAGGCTATAAAATCTTGCTTAGGCACGTCCGACGATTGCCGCAGTCGCCATTAATTCTTCGATCAAGGCCAGCGACATTTTGCCCGACATACGGTGTGGATTTAGTTCCGGCAGTGCGGAATATTTCAACAGAATGGAGGGATTGATTTTGCCTAAATTCGCTTGACCCATAGTCCAGCCCGCGTAACGGCGCTGGCTGATTTCTTCGTAGTCTAATAAGACCACATCGGTGTGACGAGGGTCGCGCAAAATGTGGCCATACAGTGTATTAATCGCTTCGCGCCCACCTTCTAAAACTTGCATGAACACTTGATCGCTGTGGCAGAGGATGCCGGTAATTCCATGCTGTGGATTATGATCGCGCGATTGTTGCATGATGTTTTGTACGGTGTCACTCAAATTGCCGTCGACGGCGCGGCTGGCATATAAAAGACGGACTAGCATTCTGGGTTCCCTATCACGGTTGGTGTTGTAGCTATCGTTGTTGATTACTTATTTTAGGACTTAGGCAAAACTGACGCTGGCGTTGTTGTGTTGGTCGCGCCGTGCAACTGCACTGTCTTAAGCTCCACTCCCTGCCAGCGCAATTTTGAGTAAGTCCCATTATTTTTTAATCAGTGACAAAAATTCGCGGCGCAAATTGGGATCTTTCAGGAACGAACCATGCATCACGCTATTGATCATTTTTGAATCCATATCTTTCACGCCACGCCAATGCATACAGAAGTGGTCAGCTTCCATCACGACCGCCAAACCATCTGGCTGCATTTTTTCTTGTAAGGTATCGGCGAGTTGCACCACCGCTTCCTCTTGTATTTGCGGACGACTCATAATCCAGTCGGCAATACGGGCGTATTTGGACAAGCCGATCAGATTCGAGTGCTCATTTGGCATGACACCTATCCATACCTTGCCTATGATAGGGCACAGATGATGCGAACACGCGGAACGTACGGTAATCGGACCTATGATCATCAATTCATTCAAATGCGAGGCATTTGGAAATTCCGTCACAGGTGGCATAGGCAGATAGCGACCTTTGAAGATTTCATTTAAATACATCTTGGCCACACGACGTCCGGTATCTAAAGTATTGTGATCGCTGGCGGTATCGATCACCAGACTTTCAAGTACGCCACGCAGTTTGCCTTCCACTTCGGCTAATAACTGCTCAAGTTCACCTGGCTCTATGAAATCGGCAATATTGTCATTGGCGTGATAACGGACTTTGGCTTTGACTATGCGTTCTCGTATGCGTTGTGAGACAGGAACGGTGGGAACTGCTTGATATTGAGAATCAGTCGGCATTATGTATCCAATCGGCGTAGGCGCCAAAATGCAAGAAGTTGATATGGTAACTGAATCACCGCGCTTATGTTTTGCGCCTGAGTGTTTTTAGCGGTTCAACTAAGTCAATAATGCAAGAATTAGGACGGGTCTTTATCCGCAGACTTACCCTTGGCCATTTGCTGCATCGCCATCCTGATCGTCCGCATTTGCGTACGAAAATTGCTGCAAGACTTACACATACTCAGATGCAGGCTTAATTGTGTGCGCTCGGTCAGACTTAGTTTTCTATCCAAGTCCTCAGATAGTTTCTGATGTGCTTGTCGGCAGTTGTAGAGGAAAAACATAAAAAAGCCTATCTTTCAGAAGATGTGTGAGCAAACCAGTTGAGTTCCAGGCATTCTCGCAAACGCAGGCGTGCACGATAGAGCAGAACCCACAGATTAGACGTAGTTAATCCCAAATCCTTACAAATTTCTTCTGTCGATAACTCCAGCCATTCTCGCATCATAAATACCCGTGCGGTTTGTGCAGGTAATTTTTCCAAGCAAATTTCTAAAGTTTTGAAAAAGTCTTGCTGTTGCAGGCTAGCCTCTGGCACCCCCCAGGCGCTGGCGACTTCGATTGTGTGTCCGTTAGCATTAAATAAATGATCGACAATATCGTCATCGGATTGATCTTCGCCGGCAAAATCGGCGAATTGCGCCTCACGATTTCCTGCTCTCAGAAAATCAATAATTTTGAACTTCAAAATGCCAATCACATAAGTACGCAAGCTGGATTTGCCGCTGAAATTGTCAGGCTTCTCTAGCACTGCTAGCAAGGTTTCCTGCACCGCATCTTCGGCATGCACGGCATTTCTTAGCTGCAGCAAAGCAAAGCGCTGCAAGGCTGGGCGCATGATCTCTAATTGTTGATGTAATTCCGCAATGTGGGACATAAATAAAAATACCTGATCAGGTTTTAACGGGCATCGCTTTTGCCTGTAAAATTCAGGCTAAGACCTCGATACTTCATAGGATAACCTTAATATGAGCATTACGACAAACACGCTTCACGAAACATCCGATCGCTTAGCTGGCGTCGATGCGGAAATTAAAGCAGAAATTTTGGCCGAAGCATTGCCATACATACGCAAATTTCACGGCAAAACCATCGTTGTCAAATACGGCGGTAACGCAATGACGGAAGAACGCTTAAAACACGGCTTCGCCCGTGACGTGATTTTGCTCAAGTTAGTTGGTATGAATCCTGTCGTAGTCCACGGCGGCGGCCCACAAATCGACAACGCCCTGAAAAAAGTCGGCAAGCAAGGCACCTTCGTCCAAGGCATGCGTATCACCGACGAAGAAACCATGGAAGTCGTGGAATGGGTACTGGGCGGTGAAGTGCAACAAGACATCGTCATGCTGATCAACCACTACGGCGGTCAAGCAGTAGGTTTAACCGGCAAAGACGGCGGCTTAATCCGCGCCCGCAAAATGAAAATGCCAGACCGCGAAAACCCAGGTGAATTTTTAGACATCGGCTTTGTCGGTGAAATCGACGCGATCAATCCAGCGGTAGTCAAAGCCCTGCAAGACGACGCCTTCATCCCTATCATTTCCCCTATCGGTTTCGGTGAAGATGGTCAAGCCTACAACATCAATGCCGACTTAGTTGCAGGAAAAATCGCTGAAATCCTGAAAGCTGAAAAGCTGATCATGATGACCAATATCCCCGGTGTCTTAGACAAACAAGGCAACTTGGTCACCGACTTATCCGCCAGAGAAATCGACGAAATGTTCGCAGACGGCACCATCTCAGGCGGTATGTTACCGAAGATTTCTTCCGCTTTAGACGCTGCGAAATCGGGTGTGAATACTGTGCATATCATTGATGGACGCATTCCGCATTCTTTGTTACTAGAAATTTTGACTGAGCAGGCTTTTGGTACGATGATTCGATCACATTAAGATCTATTTTTTGGGGTTTTTGGTATGTATGGTCTCAAAGTTCAAATTAATAATAGTGAATCCATAGTTGGAGGTGCAGATGACCTCTCTGTGTTGTCTGCGATACTGACTTGTTCTGGAAAGTTGGGAGATGCAACGAACCCACCAAGTGGTGACGATACTCAGGAATTTATGTTTCGACTTGGTGGACTGACGTCGAGAATAGATAGTACTAAGGATGAACACTTGGTTTGGTTAGACAATCATGACTTGAAATTAGGTGATAGAGTCATCATTGAAATTGTGGATGTTGACGTCGCAGATCCAATTATCAGTGGTGAGGAAGCAGAGGAAAGAGCTTATAACGAGCAAACTTATTTTGAGCACTGCAAGCGAACATACTTTGAGTTGCGTGAGAAATATGAGCCAGAGAGTCAAACAAAGACTTTTGAAAATTTGATGTAAGTAATTTTTCTATTGACGCTTGAGGATAGTTTTTTCCGCTTCTGGCGATGCCAATTTTGCGTGGCAGAAAATGGAAAAAGAAAGCTTCGTTGTTTGAGCGAAGCGAGTTTCGAAGCTTTCCCATTTTTTGTCATGCAGAATTGGGAACCCGAAGGGCAGCGACAGCGCGGTCGCCTTTCTTTGCATCCTTTCTTTGGCGAAGCAAAGAAAGGATGTGGCTGTCGGGCCACCCCCGACCTGTGAACGATCAGCTTTGCTCAAAACGTAAAGCCAACACCAAATGCAAGCAAACCAACCCATCTGGCTATTCGACCTAGACAACACCCTACACAATGCCAGTGCAGCAGTCTTCCCCAGCATAGCCAACAACATGACACGTTACATCACACAAGTGTTGAAAGACGCCAAGCATCCATCAGACCCAGCAACAGTCGACCAACTAAGAATCAGCTACTTAAAACGTTACGGCGCAACGCTAAAAGGCATGGTCATCCACCACGGTGTCAAAGAAGAAGACTTCCTGCGTGAAGCCCATAAATTCGATCACTTACCCGATCTGCTCAGACGAGAACGTGGATTGTCGAAAATTCTGGCGCGACTGCCTGGCAAAAAAATTCTATTCACCAACGCCCCACAAGACTATTCAAAACAAGCTATCAGACACTTCAAACTACAGCACCATTTTGCCGCGCATATCTCCATAGAAAACATGCGTGTGCATGGCAAGTCACACCCCAAGCCCAGCAAACCATACTTGCGCAAACTTTTAGCGCAACACGGCTGGCACGCTGCTCAGTGCATTCTGGTAGAAGATAGTGTAGCCAACATTATTGCTGCCAAACAAATTGGCATACGCACCGTGATGGTCACAGGTCACGGACAACATGTGCGACAGAAAAGTATTTCTGCCAGCGCCGATATCACAGTAAAATCTGTCTTTGAGTTGCCGCGCCGCTTGAGGCAATTGCGGACCTTTTAGTCGCCACTTCACCTGTTCAGTTTATGTCTATCACGAAACCCGGCGAGCGCAAGCTCCAGATACTGCAAGCCTTAGCAGGCATGTTAGAAAACCCTAAGGGTGAGAAAATTACGACGGCAGCCTTGGCCGCCAAGATTGACGTGTCAGAAGCGACGCTGTACCGGCACTTTGCCAGTAAGGCGCAGATGTTCGAGGGCTTGATTGAATTTATTGAATCTACGGTGTTTGGTTTGATTAATCAAATCAGTTTGCAACACAAAGATGGCATAGAACAGGCGCACAGTATCAGTTTGATGTTGCTTAGTTTTGCCGAGCGCAATCCTGGCATGACGCGAGTGCTGATTGGCGATGCCTTGGTGAATGAAGATGAGCGCCTGCAAGCACGTATGAATCAATTTTTAGATAGAGTTGAGCTTGCTTATAAACAGGCTTTGCGACAAGCAGGTATGCAAGGCCAAGTGGCCGAAGCTGAAATCGCAATGCGGGCAAATTTGCTGACGATCTTTGTACTTGGACGTTGGCAGCGCTTTGCCAAAACAGGATTTAAGGCTAGTCCGACCGAACTCGCCAGCGCGCAACTGGCTTTGTTACTCTAAGTCAGACGACAGGCGCTTGACATCGCCACGCATTAAATTGAAAGCTTCCAAATAAAAACGCTCAACTTCAGTGGCTTTGAGTTTGATTTTTACTATGGCTTTATCGCCATAACTTACTTCAAGAATATGCGCTGAATAGCTGTCGCATAAGCGCCGTAATGACGATTCATCGGCGAAATTAACGGCTAATTGAATTTCACTTAAAACTTCAATCGCGATCAATTCTGCCGACTTAAATGCATCGGAAATCGCTTGGCCATAAGCGCGGGTTAAACCGCCAGCACCTAATTTTGTGCCGCCCCAGTATCTGACAACCACGGCCAGTACATTGAATAAGTCTTTGTGAACCAGAACATTGTACATAGGCTTAGCGGCAGTGCCTGATGGTTCCCCATCATCATCGAGGCCTGAATCACCTTCACATAATAAGACGTAACAGACATGCACGGCATTCGGATGTTGACTCCGGATCTGCGCGAGCAAAGCCTGAGCTTCGATGCGAGTATAAACGGGATAAAGTTGACCGAGAAAACGGCTTTTCTTAATCTCTATTTCAGCGTGAACTGCTGATTTCAGTTGATACATAAAAAAGCTAGAGTCCAGCTCATCATTATTGAATCACAAAGGTTTCAAAAAAAATGTCGCTGACACCATCGTCGCCCTTGCTTGAAAGTACTTGATTAATCTTTGTTTTCAGTTCATCGATTAAGATTTTTTTGCCTTCTATACTTTGCAATTCGCTGGAATCTTTGCTGCTCAGCGTCATGATCACGACATGGCGTACCATGGGCATATACATTTTTACTTTTTCCGCAATGTCAGATGCGCCTAATTGCAAGGTCACTACCGTCTGCAAATAGCGATCAAAACTGGCGAGGTTGACCACAAAGGAATCCAACTTTGCAGTCGGTGTGCCAGCACCGTCTTTGGCGCTGGCTTTTTCGTTTGCGTGCGCGACGCCACTGCTCAGCGCTATGCTCAGGAGTGAGCAGATCATGAACATAGAGAGAGAGAATGTCTTGCGCATGGCTAGCTCCTGAGATAGTCGGTCAGTAATGGATGGTCGCAATTAAACGGTCAAAGGCTTGTAACGAATACGCTTAGGTTTCGCACCTTCTTCACCCAAACGCTTCTTTTTATCTGCTTCATATTCTTGGTAGTTACCGTCGAAGAAACTGACTTGTGAATCGCCTTCGAAGGCAAGGATATGGGTCGCGATACGATCTAAGAACCAGCGGTCATGTGAGATCACCATCACGCTGCCAGCGAATTCCAACAAAGCATCTTCCAAAGCGCGCAAAGTTTCTACGTCCAGATCATTCGATGGTTCATCGAGTAATAAGACATTGCCGCCTTGCAGCAAAGTTTTTGCCAGATGCAAACGACCGCGTTCACCGCCGGATAAATTGCCGACGATTTTTTGTTGATCGCCACCTTTGAAGTTGAAGCGACCAAGGTAAGCGCGTGAAGGCATTTCAAAACGACCAACTGTCAAAATATCGGCGCCATTGGCGACATCTTCAAACACGGTTTTGGTGTTGCCCAGATCTTCGCGTGATTGATCAACCAGCGAGATTTTTGCTGTCTGACCGAGCGCTACTTCACCGCTATCAGGCTGTTCTATGCCTTTGATCATTTTGAACAAAGTCGACTTACCAGCGCCGTTCGGGCCAATGATACCGACGATAGCGCCAGGTGGAATCTTGAAGCTCAGATTGTCGATCAAGAGACGGTCGCCGAAGGATTTGCTGACGTTTTTAAATTCAATGACTTCATTACCCAAACGCTCTGCTACAGGAATAAAAATTTCCTGTGTTTCATTGCGTTTTTGGTATTCGTGCTCGCTCATTTCATTGAAGCGTGCCAAACGTGCTTTGCTCTTGGCCTGACGTGCTTTTGGATTTTGGCGTGACCATTCCAATTCTTTTTGCAAGGCGCGTTGACGAGCCGATTCTGTCGCTTCTTCTTGCTTCAAACGGGCTTGTTTTTGATCTAACCAGGAAGAGTAATTACCTTTCCACGGAATACCCGCACCGCGATCGAGTTCCAAAATCCATTCCGCTGCGTTGTCCAAGAAATAGCGATCATGCGTAATCGCCACCACAGTACCCGGGAAGCGTAACAAGAATTGCTCTAACCAATCAACGGATTCTGCATCCAAATGGTTGGTCGGTTCATCAAGCAAGAGCATGTCTGGTTTGGACAACAACAAACGGCACAAAGCGACACGACGTTTTTCACCGCCAGATAGAACCCCGATCTTGGCGTCCCAAGGTGGCAGACGTAAAGCATCGGCCGCCATTTCTAATTGCAATTCCACATTGTCGCCAGCAGAGGTCGAAATGATCGCTTCTAAGCGCGCTTGTTCATTTGCCAGCGCATCAAAATCAGCATCTTCTTCGGCGTAAGCGGCATACACAAGTTCCAGTTTGGCTTTAGCTTCAAACACTTCGCCAAGCGCACCTTCAACCGCTTCACGCACTGTCTGCTCAGGATCGAGTTGCGGTTCTTGCGGTAAATAGCCGATATTCAGATTCGGCATAGGTACGGCTTCGCCCTGAATATCTTTATCGATGCCCGCCATGATTTTTAACAGGGAAGACTTGCCTGAACCATTCAGACCCAGTACACCGATTTTGGCACCAGGGAAAAAGGACAGGGAAATATCTTTCAGAATTTGACGCTTAGGCGGCACGATCTTGCCGACCCGGTTCATGGTATAGACGTAATTTGCCATTTTTAGGATTTTTATAGAGGGAAAAGATGCGAAGTCGCTAGGATACCTCATACGCATCTTGTCGCGGGTTATGAACAGAAAAAAACCGCAAAAAGCGCAGAATTTCGTGAGGGCGCTTTCCTATTTAATTAATGCTTATTTTTAAAAGCATCTTAGACAGACGAACTGAAGCACCTAAAGTCGCCAGTGGAAGGCTATTTGTCAAATAAATTTGACGAAATAAGACTTTATTTTTTTAGATCTTGTTATGGCGCAACGTTTACTTGATATATGCGATCTATACAGCGAAAATCTTACTTAGAATCTCCTGCTAAAGTTAAGATGATTGCGTGAAAAATGTAAATAGTTAAATTGAAAAGAAAATAGTGGTATAGTCACAGGCTGTGTGTTTTTGTCAAATGTAAATTTGATAAATGTATTTAATCCATGTCAGATTTGCTGCTATCGCTCATACATAGTCTTCTTACCAAATCCATGCCTAGGTTTGCTTGCAAAAGCTAGGAAAAAACGCATTAGTATTCGCATGTTCATTGAAAGCTGTTCCCTAGATCGTCTTTATGGAATCAATAATTAAACATTTGATGGAGATAACAGGACATCGTGATCACGATCTTCTCAATATCTCCGTTATCTCAGCTCTCAGTGAGCTCACCACGGCTTCACGTGCCAGAGTTTTGGATATCCTGCATGTAGGCGAGCACGCATTCGTCAAGGCACAGATTACGATTGCCGAAGGTAAATTAGAAGTCGGTAACGAGCATCTGGAACATTTAGTTCCTGAGATTCCAATTGAACAATTTCCAGAGTTGGCTGCCGGCATAAAACAACGTGACCATGTGATCGAGCATATAGACGACAAAGCTAACCGCACAGTGTGGCTGCCTATCTGGATGAATGACAAGGTCAATGTTTGTTTGGAAATATATAATCCTGCCGTGTATTCCGCCAATACCAAAGAAGTGATGGGCGGGATTTTGGTGGTGTATCGTAACTTCCAAAACTTACTCGATTACAGCGAACGTGATTCCTTAACGGGACTGCTAAACCGCAAAACCTTCGACGACAATTTTTCAAAAATTATTCGCACCGGTATGCAAAGGCAGTCGCATGACAATGCCGAACAGGTTGAAACTGAGCGTCGTGATAGTCATCGGGAGAAGCAACATTGGCTGGCGGTGTTAGATATCGATCATTTCAAGCGCGTGAATGATCAATTCGGTCATTTATACGGCGATGAAGTCTTGATTCTGGTCGCGAATCTGATGCGTTCCTCATTCCGACCCAGCGATAAATTGTTTCGCTTTGGTGGTGAAGAATTTGTGATCTTATTACGCTCAACCAGCAAGGACGATGCCCAGATGATTTTTGAGCGCTTCCGTGAAAACGTAGCGCGTTATCCTTTCCCTCAAGTTGGCACCGTCACTATTAGCATAGGATTTGCGCACATAGATCCTTTCGAACCGGCCGTTGGTATCATAGGCCGCGCGGATCAAGCACTTTACTTTGCGAAAAGTAATGGCCGCAATCGCGTCTGCCAGTACGAAGATTTGATACAGTCCGGCGCCTTACATATAGAACATTCGCAAGATAGTGTGGAGTTCTTCTGATTGTCAGGGTCTCGGTTTCCTTTAACTTCAAGCGCCCATACCTCGCTATGCTTGTTAGCTTACCGATCTTAATCGCCAATATTTAAGCTATGGAATTACGTCAACTTCGCTACTTTGTTGCTATTGTTGATCATGGTTCTCTTTCTCGTGCGGCACGGGTTTTGCATATCGTACAGCCGGCATTAACTCAACAGATACAGCAGCTTGAAGAAGAGCTGGGAACTAGCCTTTTGCATCGCTCTGCACAGGGGATGCAGGCGACCGATGCCGGAAAAATATTCTATGAACATGCCTTAGCAATTTTGAAGCAAGTGGCTGACGCAAAATCGGCGGTCAATCAAACCACCGACAAACCTAGCGGCACCGTGGCCTTGGGCATCCCCCAGAGCGCATCTGGCGCTCTAGCGCTCCCACTTTTGACAGCGGTGCGTGCGGCATATCCCGATATTGTGTTTCAATTGACCGAAGAGTTGACCGGCAATCTGACTGAGCAATTAGCGTCTGGGCGTTTGAATCTGGCGATTTTGTTTGATGATGGACAGTTAGGCAAATTCACCACCAAAGCCTTGGTGGAAGAAGAGATGATGTATATCACTCGTGCCGATTCTCAATTCGCATGCAAACGTAAATCCATCAGCTTAGAAAAAGCATTACAAGCCCCCTTGATATTGCCTAGCATACAGCACGGTGTACGACCTAGGATAGAACAGGTTGTACGCGATCATGGATTGAGAACTGAACATGTGATCGATATTACTTCGATCGCCATTTTGAAGTCTGCGCTGCTGGCTGATCTGGGGGCTACGATATTGCCAATATCACCTATGCTCGCCGAAATTAACCGGGGTGAAATGCGTGCCTGCCCGATTAGCGATGTCAGCTTATCGCGCACCGTAGTCTTGTGCTCATCAAAAAACATTCCCCTAACCAATGCCGCGATGGCGGTAGAGAAGTTGGTCATTGAGCTGAGTCGCGACTTAAGCTTGAGCGGCAAATGGCTGGGCACCCAAAATTTAGTCTAATGCAAACTACAGATAAAATTCGTATTGGCAGGCAAAGTGTAATCGGCGGCACTATCCTGTTTTGGGCTTTGATGGTCGCAGTTGCCGTTCAGGACTATCGGCGTGATGGTGGGCAGCATCTTTGGGAACCGGTTTTTTGGGAAAGTTCATCAGCCTTCGTTGGGACTATTATTTTTTATTTGCAGTGGTCAATACTGACCGATAAATCTCTACTGCAAACGCCACGACGCTGGTTTTTGCGCCTGATTAGCTATCTTCCTCTGGTTTGTATCAGCTTTGTTTGTGTCACGTTTTCTATACGTCACGGCCTATATGCCTTGATAGGAAAAACTTACTCACATGATCCTTGGCTAGAGGTGTTTATCTACGAGACCATCAAGTTATCGATATTTTTTGGTTTGTTTTATATCGTGGTTTTTGGTGTGCAATCTTACCTGTTCTTGGTGGAAGAAAAAGCGAACGCGGAACGTGCTGCACAACTTTTACAGCAAGCCCACATACAAAGATTGAGTCAACAAATTCAGCCGCATTTCTTATTCAATGCGCTAAATACGATTTCTTCCTTGATGTATTCTGACCTGAAGTCGGCCGATACGGCACTCAGTCGCCTGGCTGAATTGTTGCGTCATACTTTGGACCTAGGGGAGCAAACAGAAACCAGCTTGGCGCGCGAATTGGATTTGTTGCGTGCCTATGCCGAATTAATGCAATTGCGTTTTGTTGATAGAGTCAGCATCGCGTGGCAAATCGATCCACAAAGTTTGACGTGCCAGGTGCCAACTATGTGTTTGCAGGTGCTGTTAGAAAATACCTTTAAGCACACGGTAGAAAAGCGTTCGGCGCAAACCAAAATTCTCATTCGCAGTAGCTTGCATGAACAAACGCTCAGCTTAATTGTTGAGGATGACGCTGGACAGCTTGGTGCCAATCCGGCGGGGATAGGTTTGAGTAATTTGCGTCAACGCCTGGCGGTGATGTACGGTGAGCGAGCCAGCCTACGCATAGAACAGTGTTCACCTGCCGGCGTGCGTTCTGAAGTGCAAATCAAGGCGCAAATTTAGGTGTAAACCCACGCTAACTTTTTTGAGTACTTATGGGCAAATTGTATGAAACCGAATTTGCGAATTCTAATCGTCGATGATGAACGACCTGCGCGCGATAAGTTACGTCGGCTGGTCACCGCACATGTCAATGTTGCGTTTATCTCAGAAGCCCGTGATGGCCTGGAAGCGCTCAGTTTGGTCGAGCAAAATCAGTATGATGTGATTTTCTTAGACATACAGATGCCTGAAATGGATGGACTGAGTGTCGCTCAAAACTTGACTGAGCCTGCACCCCTAGTTGTATTTGTCACAGCTTACGATCAGTTTGCCTTGCAAGCTTTTGATGCAAATGCCATTGACTATTTACTCAAGCCGTATGACGAGGAACGCTTTTTGCGCGTTTTGCAAAAGCTGAATAAGTCTTTAGTTATCTCGGAAAAAAAAGCCGGTATTCAAGTCGAGCTAGCGCCTTTGATTATTCAGGACCGCGGGCATGTGCTGGTTCTGCCAATTTCCGATATTCATTGGGTCGAAGCTGCCGATAATTATGTGTTGCTGCATACGATAACGGCATCAACGATGTTACGCCAAACCTTAGCTGCAACGGCATTGCGTTTGGGGGCAGCATATTCACGTTGCCATCGCAGTTATCTGGTGCGGCGTGATCAAATTCTGCGCTTTGAAGCTAGCGGCAAAGGTGACGGAAATCTTTATTTGCGCAGTGGCGCGGTAGTCCCTTGCAGTCGTCAATATAGGGAAGAAATTTTGCAAGCTTTGTTACTTTGTTGAATCTGGTGCCACGTAGACATCAGGTCTGTGTTGATGTTGCCAAGAATAGGGTGAGCGCCGATTTGTATGTCAACACCCTCAAGTAAGTGAAACATCAGACATGAAATATATACATTTTGCATCCTGTTGACGTTATCATCACTCTTTTCTTTTTTGGATATGGGATTGAGTATGAGAATGAAGCACCTTATTCCTTTTTTGCTGTTAGTCGCAAGCCCAATTGCCAGTGCGCAGAAGCCTGCTCAGGCTGTGCCTATTGATGCCTTTGTAGAAGAACAAAAATTTAGCAACCCACGTTTATCCCCTGATGGCAAACATCTTGCCGTTAATGTGCGAATTCAGCGACGTGATCGTGTCGTCCCAACGATGACGATTTACGCGCTGCCTGATCTGAAAATTGTGAATACTTTCGTGATGCCAGGGTATGAAATTCCAGTCAATTTTCGATGGATAAAAAATGATAGGCTCGTCATTGAAAAAGGAATAGAAGTTGGCTACCGCGAGGCACCGCAAGCAACTGGTGAGGTGATTGCGGCGAATATAGACGGGAGCGAGATTGAGTATCTATACGGGTTTAATGGATCAACCCAATCAAAACGGGCATCACGATATCATGATGACTACGGATACGGATTGATTAGCCATATCCCAAGATCGATGGATGGGACAATACAAATTACGTCCAACGAGTGGAAAGTTGACCGAACCCAACTCTACGAAATCAATACCTATAATGTCATTCGAAAGACGATGGCCGATATCCCAATGCGCCGTTTGCATTTTGTGCATCAGTCTGACGGATTGCCACGATTTGCACTGGGTTGGAATCAAGATAATGAGAAAATTGTTCTTCGTAAGGATGACGTAAGTGGTCAATGGAAAAGCGTTGATAAAGACTCTTTGGCAATGCAACTTCATCCTTTAGGCTTTACGAACGACGATACTGCCTTCTTTGCCGAGTTTCATCAGAACGGCGGGCCCTCTGGTCTCTTGCGCGAAGATATGAAGACTGGACAACGAACCATTTTGGCTCAAGATAAACTTGCTGACATCGCGACGATAGAATATTCCTCAGTGCAGCATTTGCCTTTTGCGTACACCGTAGAAATGGGAATTCCAAAGGCGCGTTACATAGACGATTCATTGCCAGATGCGAAGTTACATCAATCCTTAAGCGCTTCATTTCCTGAGTCTTACGTACATTTCATCAATTTCACAAAGGATGGTCAAAAACTATTGTTTAGTGTAAGAGGCGATAGGGAACCAGGTTCCTACTACATTTTTGATAAATCGACCGGAAAGGCAGATTTGCTCTTAACAAACATGCCTGGAATATTGGCTGAGCAAATGGCCGAAAGGCGTGCAATTAAATTCAAAGCGCGTGATGGCTTGGAAATTGGTGGATTCTTGACTATTCCAAACAATCCACAAGGTGAAAAATTGCCATTGATCCTGCTTCCACACGGGGGGCCAATTGGTATCAATGATGATTGGTTTTTTGATGTTGATGCACAGTTCTTGGCTAGCCGTGGTTATGCAGTTTTGCAGGTCAACTATCGTGGATCAAGTGGACGCGGCCTAACATTCGAAAATGCAGGAGCGAAAGAATATGGCGGTAAGATGATCGACGATTTGATCGATGCACTAAAGTGGGGAAATCAGCATCCAGAAGTCGATTCTCAACGAGTCTGCGTGTATGGGGGTAGTTATGGTGCTTATGCTGCGATGATGATTTCTGCACGAGAATCAAAATTAGTGAAATGCGCTGTGGGCTATGCCGGCCTTTACGATCTAACAAGTTTGCATAAACGCGATGATATTCGGGTTGAAAAGCAAAAGACCAATTGGCTTAATAATATGATGGGAAGCGATCCCGTGAAACTGGCGGCAGAATCTCCTGTGAATTTGGTTGATAAAATCAAATTGCCTGTGTTTTTGATACACGGAACAAAAGATGAAACGACCGAATTAAATCAAGCCGAAAAAATGCGCGATGCGCTGATTAAAGTCGGCAACGCGCCTGAATGGATGCTGGTGAAAAACGAAGGACATGGATTTTACGACAGTCAACATCGTAAAGAATTCTATACGCGCTTAGAAGTATTTTTGAAAAAGCATTTATCTAAATAATTGCGCATTCAACATAATCGACTGTTCAAAATGATGAAGCATGACCAAACCTCAATTGGGCCATGCTTCATTCAAAGGGAGATAAGGTCACTCCGCTTTCTGATGACGAGCTGTAGGAATTATTTTGTATTTATAATCGGCTCTTTGCTTGGCACGCTAGAGGTAATGATTGAACGCACGCCCGTTTCAACCTCGACTTGTCGGCGTTCCATCCTTGCGAAATGTGCGCGCGCTAGATCGTCTTTCGCAGCGATAAGGCGACCTGCCTCTCTCTCAATCTCTAATTGCCAAATTTGATTTAGCTTGTCAAACTCTGTCAACATGTGCTGACTGTTTTGCATTGCTTGAGCGCCCATATCAAAATAGGTATTCTGCGCCAACTGTTTAGCTTGCTCAATTTCATCGGGTCGCATCAGGCGACGCAAATTGGAATTTAAGAAATCTTCGTTCGCTAGGCTTTGCTTGAGGCTTGCAACGTAGTTGTTATAGCAGCTCAAGTTAGCATTCAATTTGTTGACTAGATTTTTGTATTCTATCGAAGAAGGTCGCATGCTACTGAAAGTCGGGCGTGCGCAAACTTGCTCACCCCACTTTAATTTTCCGCCATCAAATTGTTGTGTATAAAACCGGATGTCCGCTTGATGCAAGGCGCGTTCTGCAAATAGCGCGGCATATTGTTGTGCCTTAGCGTGGCCCTGATTTGCCGCTTGCATTAACAATGCCACTGCTGCTTCTGGGTCAACACTGCTACCTTCACCACGCCACAACATGTCGCCCGCCATAAATTGTGCTTCCACATGACCTTGCTTAGCCAATTCGCGAAATAGAGACAGGGCTTCGACAAAATTCTTACTCGCATAGGCGGTTTGTGCTTGCTCGAATTCGTGAGCTTGCTGACGACTCGCTGGCATGCTGTCGGCTGAGGTTTTGCTAATATTCGTTTGATTTTTTTCCTGACGAACAGGGGATTCAACGGCGAACGTTTGAGTGTCCCTAGCGATGTCTGTTGGCGCAGTTTGTCTATCAGGAATCAGGACCGCGGGTTTCTTACTCGCGCTTGGCGTTTGTATTGTTGTCACAGTAGCGTCGACACTAGTATTGGTGCTACGGCTGTGCGCAAATCCTATGGTAGGCATGGCGTAACTGACGCCTGACAAGCTAGCGATTGTGATCAGGCCAAGCGCCAAGCTGCTAGCACTGTGTTTTCTTGAAAATTTCTTATTCATAATATCCTCATCTAAGATGAATTCAATACGTTGAAGTAGAGTGGTTTTTTTTGCCATAGGAATAGCAAATGGTGGATGCTTGCTGGCGACGGCCTTTTCCGCACAGCGCACAAGAGCTTGAGCAAAGGTGTCGACCCCATTTGCTCTGACTGCGACAGAATCGCAATCGATTTCTGCGAGCAGCATTAGTTGCTTGTCTGCTGCACGATTTAATACCTGAAAAAAGAAGGCAGATTTGATGAATTCTTGCGCGATACGCCAGGTGTTATCGCCTCTTACGATGTGCCGAATTTCGTGATGCAACATCGCATGGCACAGAGATTGATTAGCTTGTTCTAAAGCCCATGCAGGTAAGCAGATCATGCCATTTGGGCAGACGAAGGGGCTGTTAAAAATCGTACTGACACGAAGACGTTGTAAGTGATTCGACTTAGGTAGTTCCTTCACCAGCAAGTCTATGAGATCTTTGCGAGTAACGAGATGCATTGCATTTGCTAGACGATTGAGCTGGTGGACGCCGAGCATTATTTTCGCCAAGACGACGACGCAATAGCCAAGCCAAATAGAAATGGTGGCGCTGATAAGCCTCTCAATGTGCGCAGGTAAACGTAGGACTGTGTTATCCGATAGTGTGTCGGGTTGTGTACCCAATTGGCTATTGACATGCGAATTTAGTGCAAACTGATTTTCCGTCTTGTTGCGTACAGGACTTGCTAATGCTGATGAATGGAATTGTGCATTCGTCGGTACTTGTTTTTCTACTTCCTCAGCAAGATGTGGTTTGCTGGTAGCGATGTTTTGAGAAGGAGCGTGTAATAAGTCTTTGTTGCCCACCGTTTGCACATGCAGTTGCCATCCAAGTTGCAAGCTCGCGGTAATAATGCCGCCAAATAACGCCAAGCGCCAAACTAGTTCTGCCAATCGTCTTTGTTGAAGCACCCCACAAAATTGTGCAAGGCTCGCGAAGCCAAGCAAGATGCTGCTATGCACGACATAATTGAATAACCAGCTCAATATCGGCGAAGTGAGCGTGTTGAGGTTATCCATGCTTTTTTCCTTGCTTAGAATGGGCGAGTAGACGTTGGCGAATTTGTTCTAAATCTTCTTCTTTGATTTCTTCTTCGCTAACGAGATGCGAGAGTAGTGCGCGTGCGTTTCCCATGAAAACGGAAGAGAGTAATTCTGCAACCATGGATTTTTGAATCTCGGCTTCAGAATAGGTCGCGCGGTAGATTAATTGCCGCCCGTCTTTCGTCGTCGTCACGAGACCGCGTTTTTCTAACCTACTGAGCATGGTTGCAATCGTGGTATGTGCGAGGGGACGAGTTCGGCGCAAAGCTTCAACTACATCACTGACGCTGGAATCGGGTTGGCTCCACAGTACGCGCATTAAGGCTAATTGCGGTTCGCTCAGGGAAACGTGTTTGCTATCTTCTTCCATGCGAAATATCTCTCAGTAAATTTTTCTATGTATTTTCTGTTGCGAGGAATGTCCTCAAGAGCTTCAACTACTTATGTAGTTCTACAACTGTAGTTTATTCGATTTTGGAAGTCAACATAAATATTTGCATTTATTTTATATGTGTTTTTTTATGCAATTTTATGTTGTTGGTCGCGCAGCTCAAGTTGGGTATCAGTTTTCATGATGCCCCTATGATTATTCCGTATTTTTCAAACATCGAAACTCTCACTACACTGTGAACACAGCAGATTTCAAAGGAAGTCGAGAAAGCGCTGCAGCGAATGGGTGTGGTCTCCATCCCGGAATTTCGAAAGCTTTCTTTGATGTCTCCGATTCAGATTTGCTTGAAACCATGCAAAGTTTTAAAACCTGATTTTCAGGCGCTTATCAATGGGATTGAGGCGCGGATAATTAGGTTTTAAGAAACTTTCAGAGAGAAAGTGGTCGTTTTCACTGCTCTTTTCTTGGGTTTCAGGCCTGAATTGAATTAAAATGGCTGCCATCTCAGCCGATGCAACTAGAACTTATGGCGATTACCTTCCCATAAGCTCAGAACAGACTTGTGTCTTACCGGACGCAGCCCAAGTTCTTTGCACACAAAAATCACAAATTTTTTGGAGCTCTACCATGTCATCCGACACAGCAATGAAATCTGCTGGTCTGGTGGAAGCGTCTTCGCTTTCGTCCGCCTCAGCATCTGAAACAAATTCAGCAACATCCTCCGACGTCACCAATTCAGCGCCGCATTTGGCTCCCGTCACGCTCGACGACAAATACACATCGAACACCGGCACCATTTTCTTATCAGGCATTCAGGCATTAGTGCGCTTGCCGATGATACAAAGACAGCGTGATCTCGCCGCTGGCTTGAATACTGCCGGGTTTGTTTCAGGATATCGCGGCTCACCGCTCGGAGGTTTGGATGAAACTTTGTGGAAAACCAAAAAGCTTTTAGAACAAAATCACATCAAGTTTGTACCTGGCGTCAATGAAGATCTCGCTGCGACGGCAGTTTGGGGCACGCAAACCGTCGATCTGATCGGCCCTGCTAAATACGACGGCGTGTTCGGTTTGTGGTACGGCAAAGGCCCAGGCGTTGATCGCAGTGCCGACGTCTTCAAACACATGAATCATGCGGGGACATCGAAACATGGTGGCGTGATCTTGGTCGCAGGTGATGATCATGGCGCTTACTCCTCGACTTTGCCGCATCAGTCCGATCATATTTTTTCCGCTTGTATGATCCCTATGCTGTATCCAGCCAATGTGCAGGAATACCTAGACCTGGGTTTGCATGCGTGGGCAATGTCGCGCTTCTCTGGTTGCGCTGTCGGGTTCAAAGCCTTGGCGGATACGGTTGAATCTACTTCCTCTGTCGATGCTGATCCCTTCCGTTTGAAAATCACCATCCCAGAAGATTTTGTGATGCCAGAAGGCGGTTTGAATACACGATTGTCGCTCGACACTTTGGGTATACAAGCGCGTAAGCAAGAAGCCTTGATGCAAGACTACAAGATCTATGCGGCTCTGGCGTATGCCCGTGCGAATAAACTCAATCATGTAACGATAGATAGCCCGCATGCCAAGCTCGGCATCGTCGCTTCTGGTAAGTCTTATCTCGATGTCTTAGAGGCATTTGAAAATCTCGGCATTGATGAACAAATGGCGGCTGACATTGGTATTCGTCTCTACAAAGTGTCTATGCCTTGGCCTTTGGAACCAGATGGTGTGCGTGAATTTGCGCAAGGGCTCGACGAAATCTTGGTAGTTGAAGAAAAGCGCCAAATGGTCGAGTATCAACTCAAAGAACAACTCTACAACTGGCGCGACGATGTGCGTCCACGCGTGATTGGTAAGTTTGACGAAAAAGGCGAATGGGTTGCACCGCGTGGTGAATGGTTGTTGACCTCAAAAGCTGATTTCTCAGTGTCACAAATCGCTCGCGTGATTACCCAACGTATTGCGCGCTTCCACACTAGCGACTTGATCAAAGAACGCATGGCATTCTTGGAAGCTAAAGACGAAGTTTTAAATAAACAGGTGAACACGCCAGCTCGTCCCGCATACTATTGCTCAGGTTGCCCGCACAATACTTCAACCAAAGTACCAGAAGGCAGTTTGGCTTTGGCGGGTATTGGCTGCCACGTGATGGCGACAGCGATCTATCCAGAGTTCAATAAACTGACAACGCACATGGGTGGCGAAGGTGCACCATGGATAGGTCAGGCAGCATTCTCGACTTTGCCACACGTGTTCCAAAATCTGGGTGATGGGACTTACTTCCATTCTGGTTATTTAGCGATTCGCGCTGCAGTGGCTGCCAAGGTCAATATCACTTACAAGATTTTGTATAACGATGCAGTAGCGATGACTGGTGGTCAGCCGGTTGATGGCACCATCAGTGTACAAATGATGGCGCAGCAAATGGCAGCCGAAGGCGTGAAACGCATTGCCTTGGTGACTGAAGATTTAGCACGTTACACAGATCGTAGTGGATTACCATCCATCATCACTTTGCATGACCGCAAAGATATGGACGCTGTACAACGTGAATTGCGCGAGATCGAAGGCGCGAGTGTCTTGATCTACGATCAAACCTGCGCAGCGGAAAAACGTCGCCGTCGCAAAAAAGGCCAATTTCCTGATCCGAATCAACGCATGTTCATTAACGAAGCGGTGTGCGAAGGCTGTGGCGATTGCGGAGTGCAATCGAACTGTACGTCCATCATGCCAGTGGAAACCGAATTTGGTCGCAAGCGTGCGATCGATCAGTCTTCCTGCAACAAAGATTATTCTTGCGTCAAAGGTTTCTGCCCAAGCTTTGTCACGGTCGAAGGCGGTAAGTTAGTGAAGTCAAAAACGGGTGTAGCGAAGACCGATGACTTCGGTGATTTGCCCTTGCCAGCCTTGCCTAGCTGCGATACCTCCTACAATATTTTGTTGAATGGTATTGGCGGCACGGGCGTGATTACGGTTGGTGCTTTGCTCGGTATGGCCGCTCACCTTGAAGGTAAAGTTGCCTCGGTGTTGGATATGACCGGTATGTCGCAGAAGAACGGTTCGGTGACATCGCATATTCGTATCGTTGAAAAAGTCAGCAAACTGCGCGCGCAACGTATCCCAACT
Organism: Undibacterium sp. GW821-FHT11H02; assembly: GCF_058808015.1. Lineage (NCBI taxonomy): Bacteria > Pseudomonadati > Pseudomonadota > Betaproteobacteria > Burkholderiales > Oxalobacteraceae > Undibacterium > Undibacterium sp. GW821-FHT11H02. The sequence continues at coordinate 49,388 of NZ_JBXARG010000002.1, forward strand.
GGTGAAGCAGATCTGATTTTGGGTTGCGATATTTTGACGGCAGGCCAGCATGATGCGATCTCCAAAATGCGTGCAGGCCGCACCCGTGCGGTGATCAATACACATGAGCAACCAACCGGACCATTCGCCAAAAATCCTGATTGGCAGTTCCCATTAGAATCGACTGAGCGTTTGATCTCGGATTCAGTTGGCGGCAATGTTGATTTCGTCAACGCCACAAAACTCGCGACCGCTTTGATGGGTGATTCGATTGCCACCAATTTGTTCATCCTAGGTTTTGCCTTCCAAAAAGGCGCGATTCCATTATCAGAAGCGGCATTGTTACGTGCGATTGAATTGAATGGTGTTGCAATCGACGCCAACAAAAAAGCTTTCTTGTGGGGCCGTAGAGCGGCAGTTGATCTGGCACGCGTTGAGAAAACCGCGATCCCAGGGCAACCTGTCGTGATTCAAATGCCACAAAGCTTAGACAGCATTATCAAACGTCGCGTCGCCGAGCTGACAGCGTACCAAGATGCCGCTTACGCTGCACATTACGAAGAACTCGTTAGCAAAGTGCGCGCAGCCGAAGAGAAGCTTGGTAAAGGTAATAAATTGGCGACAGCCGTAGCAAAGTATGCCTACAAGTTGATGGCGTACAAAGACGAATACGAAGTCGCGCGCTTATACACCAATGGTGAATTCACAGAGAAGTTGAAGCAACAATTTGAAGGTGATTTCTCAGTCAAATTCAACTTGGCGCCACCTCTGTTTTCTAAGAAAGATGGTCAAGGCCATTTGATCAAAGCGCAATATGGTTCATGGATGTGGCAAGCGTTTAAGCTACTTGCGAAACTGAAGGGTTTGCGTGGCACGAAGTTGGACGTCTTTGGTTACACCGAAGAACGTCAAAAAGAACGCGCTTTGATGACTGATTATCGCGATACGATCTTGTCTTTGCTGACGAAACTGAACCCTGACAATGTCGATCAAATCATCGCGATAGCGAGCTTGCCAGAAAAAATCCGTGGCTTCGGTCATGTGAAGGAAAAGGCAATGCAGGCTTATCAAGTTGAAAAAGCGGCTTTGATGAATGCGCCTAGTAAGCAGAGAGCAGCTTGATTTTCCAGTCCCCTCTCCCGCAAGCGGGAGAGGGCTAGGGTGAGGGTGGTTCAGGACTTGTAGAGTTGAAGTAGATAAGTTAGTGGTTGCTACAGTCTTCCATTTCTTTTATCTGCATCTGAACGTCCCTCATCCCCCAACCCTTCTCCCGCTTGCGGGAGAAGGGAGTGAAAACCAACACAAAACCACAATTAATAAGTGACGTGAACGTAAACGTAAATCGAAACGTCATATAATCGAAACCATCGAAAAAAGACGCCCAAACCATGCCACAAGCATCTAAGGAATAAAAATGACTGATCTATCCATCGCCGAGAAGTTAACCGAATACAAACCAGCCAACAAAGTCCGCTTCGTGACTGCCGCATCCCTGTTCGACGGCCACGATGCCTCGATCAATATCATGCGCCGCATCTTGATGGCGAATGGCGCCGAAGTGATTCATCTCGGCCATAACCGCTCAGTAGAAGAAATCGTCACCGCAGCATTGCAAGAAGACGCACAAGGTATCGCGATTTCCAGCTATCAAGGTGGACACGTCGAGTACTTCAAATACATGATCGACTTGCTTAAGCAACGTGGCGGTGAACATATCAAAGTATTCGGTGGTGGCGGTGGTGTGATCGTGCCGGAAGAAATCGCGGATTTGCATGCCTATGGTGTGACACGTATTTTCAGTCCAGAAGATGGTCAGCGCATGGGTTTGGTCGGCATGATTCTGGCCATGATTAAGGCTTGCGACATCGATCTCTCACCTTTTGCACCAACCAGCTTAGATGTCTTGCAACAAGGCGAACTCGCCGATAAACATCGTCCATTAGCGCAACTGATTACCGCACTAGAAAACGATAAAGTGGACGCAGCTTTGCGCGCGTCCATTATCGAATCCGCAAAAGCCATCAAGACGCCCGCCTTTGGTATCACAGGTACTGGCGGTGCAGGTAAATCTTCTTTAACTGATGAATTGATTCGCCGTATTCGCCTCGATCAAGATGATGAACTCAATATCGCTTTGATCTCTATCGATCCATCACGCCGTAAATCCGGCGGTGCTTTACTGGGCGACCGTATTCGTATGAATGCGATCAATCCATGGAAAGGCAAAGTCAAAGTTTTCATGCGTTCCTTAGCAACGCGTGAAGCAGGATCAGAAATTTCTCCAGCTTTGCCCGATGTCATCGCTGCCTGCAAAGTGGCAGGTTTTGATTTGGTCATCGTCGAAACATCCGGTATCGGTCAAGGCGATGCCGCCATCGTGCCGCACGTGGATTTATCGATGTACGTGATGACACCAGAATTCGGTGCAGCGTCTCAATTAGAAAAAATCGACATGCTCGATTTCGCTGATTTTGTAGCGATTAACAAGTTCGACCGCAAAGGCGCACAAGACGCGCAACGTGATGTGGCGAAACAATACCAACGCAACCGCGAAATGTGGACCAAGAAGCCGGATGAAATGCCAGTCTATGGAACACAAGCTTCACGCTTTAATGATGACGGCGTGACCGCTTTGTACCAAGGTATTTTGCCTGAATTGGTCGCACGTGGACTCAAAGCTAAACCAAGTAAATTGGCAGTCGTTGCTTCCAAGATTTCTAGCGCGAAAAACGTCATCGTTCCACCAGCACGTACGCGTTACTTAGCAGAGATCGCCGACAGCGTTCGTGCTTACCACAAGCACACGCACAAACAAGTTGGCATCGCACGTGAACGGCAACAACTGCAAGCAACTAAGCAGATGTTGACTGTCGCAGGCAAGACCGCGGATTTCGATGACTTAATTACAGAACGAGACAACAAACTCGACGCAGAATCTAAAAAACTCATCACCATGTGGCCAGACATGCAGAAGGCTTATGCTGGTGATGAATACGTCGTCAAAATTCGTGACAAAGAAATTCGTACACGGCTCACGCAAAAATCTTTGTCTGGCACCACGATTCGTAAAGTCGCATTGCCACGTTTTGAAGATCATGGCGAAATTTTGCGCTGGCTAATGTTAGAAAACGTCCCAGGCTCTTTCCCATTCACTGCGGGTGTATTTGCGTTTAAACGCGAAGGTGAAGATCCAACGCGTATGTTCGCCGGTGAAGGCGATCCTTACCGCACTAACCGTCGTTTCAAACTCGTATCACAAGGCATGGAAGCGAAACGTTTGTCGACCGCGTTTGACTCCGTGACTTTGTATGGCGCAGACCCAGCGATCCGCCCAGACATCTACGGCAAGATCGGTAACTCAGGTGTATCAGTCGCGACCTTGGAAGACATGAAAGTCCTCTACGATGGTTTCGATCTGTGCGATCCAGCGACTTCTGTTTCTATGACCATCAACGGTCCAGCACCAACGATTTTGGCCTTCTTCATGAACACTGCGATTGATCAGCAAATGGAAAAATTCCGCGTTGATAACAAGCGCGAACCAACTGCTGATGAAGCTGCGAAGATTCGCGCATGGGTCTTGATGAATGTCCGTGGTACGGTGCAAGCCGATATTCTGAAAGAAGATCAAGGTCAAAATACCTGCATCTTCTCGACCGAGTTCTCACTCAAAGTGATGGGCGATATTCAAGAGTATTTCGTGCATCACCAAGTGCGTAATTTCTACTCCGTCTCGATCTCTGGTTACCATATTGCCGAAGCCGGTGCGAATCCGATTTCACAATTGGCCTTTACTTTGTCGAACGGTTTCACTTTCGTCGAAGCCTACCTCGCACGCGGCATGCACATCGATGATTTCGCGGCGAACTTGTCCTTCTTCTTCAGTAACGGCATGGACCCAGAGTACACGGTCTTGGGCCGCGTTGCTCGTCGTATTTGGGCGGTGGCGATGCGCGACAAATACGGCGCGAATGATCGTAGTCAGAAGTTGAAATACCATATTCAAACTTCAGGCCGCAGCTTGCATGCACAAGAAATCGACTTCAACGATATCCGTACGACATTGCAAGCCTTGATCGCGATCTACGACAACTGCAATAGCTTGCACACCAATGCTTACGACGAAGCGATCACGACACCAACCGACGAATCCGTACGTCGCGCCTTGGCAATTCAATTGATCATCAACCGCGAATGGGGCTTAGCGAAAAACGAAAACCCAATTCAAGGTAGCTTCATCATCGAAGAACTCACCGACCTCGTCGAAGAAGCGGTCTTGCAAGAATTCGAACGCATCGCAGAACGCGGTGGCGTTTTAGGTGCGATGGAAACCGGCTACCAACGCGGCAAGATTCAAGAAGAATCCATGCACTACGAACACCTGAAACACGACGGCACTTTACCTATCATTGGCGTCAACACTTTCCGCAATCCAAAAGGAAGCGAAGCGCCACAGAAGATAGAATTGGCACGCTCAACAGAGGAAGAAAAACAATCGCAACTCACGCGTTTGGCGGATTTCCACCAACGTCATGCAGATGTCGCTCCACAAGCACTGGCAGCCTTGCAACAAGCGGCGATCAATAATGAAAACGTGTTTGCGAAGTTGATGGAGGCTGCACGGGTTTGTTCTTTGGGGCAGATTACTACTGCTTTGTTTGAGGTGGGGGGGCAGTATCGTCGCAACATGTAAATGACACGCCGTTAAATTCAATTGGCGGGCACAGCGCGTTGTTGCTTGTCCTCGCAATACTTCAGTATTGCTGCGGGAAGCGCCTAGCTCTGTATCCCGCTAATTGAATTTTCCAGCATGTCATGGCGCTAGTGGATAAACGTAATATCGACATATTGCTCTGTCGTGCGCCTTGTACTGCATCCCGTGAATTGAATTTCTTGGCGTGCCAAGGTATGTGAGTGGCTCGTGTAGGGCGGGTGCAACCCGCGCTGTAAATCACTTCAACGATTCATCGGTCAAATATTCTTTTAAGTATCAAATCACCATCGCGGCATTTTGAGAATTTTGGCGGCGCGGGTTGCACCCGCCCTACGATTTTTCGTCGTGATTTTCACTTTATTTCGTTCGTGATTGGCTGGCGATTTTCATTTTCCCCCAATCGCTTCTTATGTCTCGCTATCGACGCGCTAACATCAACGGTGCCACGTATTTCTTCACGGTGGTAACCTAGCGTCGGCAAAGAATATTGACGAACGAGGATGTACGTGAAGCCATGCGTGCTGCGATTATTAAGGTGCGCGCATCACATCCGTTTGAGATTGACGCTTGGGTTTTGCTCCCTGATCATTTACATTGCATTTGGACTTTGCCTGAAGGCGACGCGGATTTTTCTATGCGTTGGCGTTTGATTAAACGTGAAGTCACGGTGGCGATGATCCAAGCCTCAAGGTTTGCTCAAGAACTCGTAGGTACGATTAGCGCAGCGTAATCGTACACATGCCTTGATTGAACGTGGTAAGCCGCATTGAGCTGCCATGAGGCGATTGAAAATTTCGTTAATTAAAATTACGCGTGACTTCAATTTTCCATTTTATCTATGCCGTCCATTCGGCGTAATACGTTTCACTATTACGCCCTACATAACCGCTCGCCATTGATTTGCCTTCCGGATAATGCTTGGAGTATCATAGACTTCTGCAATTATGAGGACAGGTAATCATGAGCACATCACTCATCACCCACACCGACATTCAAACGCCGTCAATTTCCAAGACCGATCAAAAACGTCTCGAGCGCTTAGCCGCGAGCGCGGGTCGCACACCACAAGCAATGTTGCGTTTTGTTTTGCGTGATGGATTTGCCTCCTGTGAAGAAGATGTGGCTGAAAGTTTGCGAGCGGATCGAGAATTTCAGCAAGGTGCTAGTGCTAGACATGCGAGCGTTATGCAAGCAGCGAAGAAACGTTTTAAAACCGCATAAATAGTGGCTGACTCAGTGCATTCACTTGCTGTTGTTTGGAGTGCGAGTGCGCAGAAAGCGTTCTTTGCGACCTTGGAGAAAATTGAAAACGAAGATCCAGGGACAGCGCGTCTAGTTATCCAGCGGGTTGACAAATCCATCACCTTAATTGCAGCACAGCCCAATATTGGCACTTTCACCGCGATGACTGGCGTTCGCCGTTATGCAATTCCCAATACTGGACACACGATCAATTACCGCGTTGCACATGGTGAGCTAAGAATTTTGCGCTGGTACAGGCAGCGCCAACATATCAAGTAAAGTGTCTACGATCCCCCCTGTTTTTCGCACGTCTCCTAAGCTGTCAAATCCTTGTCTCCAAACTGTCTTCGCGCGGTAAGGCGCAATGCATTGCGCCCTACGATATCGATTTACATTCTCCGCAATGCTTCATTAAGAAACGGAATCATCCGCGCACTATAAGCGTCCGCTGCATCCCTATAAGCAAAGGTATGGTCAACACCTGGCAAGATCATCAGTTCTGTCTTCGCCGCAGCACCAAAAGCGCGTTGCAGACGTTCACTGAAATGTGGTGGCGTATAAATATCGGCGTCACCGTGAATCAGTAGCACCGAGGGATTGCCTTTGGCCAGTGCTGCTTGACGTTCTGGTCTGAGCCATTTAGGGCGGGTGCAACCCGCGCTGTAAATCGATCTCAACAATTTATCCTTCAAATATTTTATCTCGCATCACATTATCATCACCGCATCTTGAAATAATCTACAGGCTAAATTAATAGTCTTTTATGGTAATCATTCTGTGTTTCTTGAATCCTCATGTAGTATATTTGCAATCTTTAATTTGAGCGCAATGGAGAATAAATAATGGAGCAAAATCAAAACCCGTATTCAGCGTCGTCAACTGAAATGCAATTGATAGAAGAGATTCCGACAGGTACGCTTAATTTGGCGAGTAATGGCAGGCGCTTTGGTACTTTGATTGTCGACTATATCGGTTACATCTTGTTGGCATTTGTGATCGGAATTTTAGTGGCTTTGATTTTTGGCGAAGCGGGCGTTCAGGCATTGGAAAAAATTCCTGACCTTGTTCTCGGCGTGCCTATTCTTTTTCTTTATTATGTATTCTTTGAAAGTTTGTGGGGCAGAACGCCTGGTAAGTTGTTGTTTGGTACCCGCGTGATAAATGAGGATGGTGGGCGTGTTAGCTTTGCTCAAGTGCTTGGCCGAACTGCATGTCGTTTCATTCCTTTTGAAGCTTTTTCTTTCATAATGGGCGAACAAGGTTGGCATGACAAAATTCCAGGTACGAAGGTCGTTATGCACGCTAAACCCTACTTGTAAGCTTGTCGTTTCTCTATCCAAAAGCCATGCAGGGCGAGTGCAAGCTGTGCGGTAAGTTATCTTAGGGATTTGCCGTCGAATTTTTTCTGGCATCAGATATCCATCTCGGCATTTTGAAAATCCTGTCGGCGCAGATTGCACCTGCAGCACGAATTATTGTCTTGTGAATCCACTCATGACTCACATGAATGTTGTGACATAAAAATGGTGAGCTCAACATCGCTCACCATTTTATTTTTTAGAACAACGTCTTACACTTTCACACTACTCGCGACCTTTGGTTCAACTAGCGGTTCAATTACCTTCGTTGCCCCCGCTAAATTTTGGCTCACCAAATTCGCTAACAAGACATTGACCAAAGAGCCCGATCCTTCCGCACCATTGCCACCGGCAATGATCTGCGGTACCAATGGAATCTTGGCTTCTGCTAAAGCTCTGCCGACTTCGATCAGCGCGTAATTGCTTTGCCCTACCGCCGTGGTTTTGCGTTGTATGACTTCGGCTTCGGCGGTACCGACCGCCAAAGTGTTTTCCGCTTTGGCTTTGCCGACTACGCTAAACACTTGCGCATCGGCTTCGGCGTTGACGATTTTGGAGCGCGCGTCACCTTCCGCATTTAACACGCGAGCGTTCTTATCGCCTTCGGCCTTTTTTACCATTGCACTTGCGGCAAACTGTGAGATCTCGACTTCACGTTCGGCGGCTACGACTTTGGATTGGGTGTCTGCAATCGCCTGCGCCTGGGCTAATTCTTTGCGGGCGACTTGTGCCAACTGCTGCGTTTTGAAAGTCACTTGTTCTTGCTCGGCGATTTTTCTATCGGTCAGAGTTTTCATCAAAGCATCTGGTGGCGAGATGTCACCGATTAGGGTATCGACCGCCATCACATTGTATTCAAGCAGCGCTTCAGCGATGCGATTCTTGGCATCGGATTGGCGTTGTGCGCGACCCTTTAAGAAGTCGATCACGTCTGATCCTTGCGCGGTATTGCGGAAGTAATTGCCTATGGTCGGTTCCAAGACTTGCGTCACCAGATTCGCGACATTGCCGAAGCGCGCGATGACCTTCGGTGCATCGGTGCGCGGGATATGAATGATCTGCGATACATCCAGGTTGAACGTAAAACCGTCCGAGCTACGTACTGTAATCGTCGACAAATTCTTATCCAAATTATGTGCTTCGGTTTTACCTGTTGCCCAATTCAACACGACGTTGGCGGTCGGTACACATTCAACCTTGTGAGTATAAGGATTGATAGGATATTTACCCGGATCGAGTGGCTCTACCCACACGCCTTTTTGGCTTTTTCTAACCAGATTGCCGTGTTTGAAACTGTCACCTGTGACATCTTCACCTTCGCCTCCAACATAGGCGATGACGACACCCGCGTTGGCGATAGGTACTTTCGTCATTTCAACGATTTCCACGGTCGCGAACATAGGATTGATAAAGTAACGACCGGCAAGAATGACTTGTTCTTGTAAGCCTTTGTAGCCACCTGCATCGATAAACGCTTGTCCGTGCTGGTACATATTGTGATTCGCGATTTCCTTGCCGGCGATTTCGCCGGTATTCAGTGGTGCACCTTCTTTGGTGGTGACTACGCCGACCATATTGTCTGGAATGTCGATGACATTCACAGCTTTCACGCTAAATAAGCGTGGATTGATACGATACTGACCATTCGGCACGACCGAAATTTGCGGGCCACGTTCGCCGCCGCCTTTTAAGAAAGCCTGGGCATCTTGGAACATATTCGATTCAACATGACGTGCCAATACGCGACCGTTTGGAATCGGGAATCCACCATGGGCTTCGACGATGCCGATTTGATTTTTTTCGATAGAGGTAACGGGTTCTTTGCTCACACGAAAGAGCAAAGTATTGACACGGTATGAACCTTCAGGCATGACCAAACCTTGCGGACCACGCTGACCACCACCTGTTAAAAAGGCGCGTGCATCCTGGTACATATCGCAATCGACGTGCTGGCCTATGATGTCGCCGTCGTTCAAAGGATTGCCGTCGCGTGACTCCACCACACCGATAAAATTCTCAGGAATGATGGTCAGTTCCGCATTCACCACCGTGTATTGCCATGGCCATAAAGCATAGTGCACCCCGGATGCTAAAGTGTCGACCTGATCACCCGCTTCGCCGTTTAATGCCACGATTTTGCCGGGTGGCAGATCTTTGTGCTCGCCCCATAAAACGAATTTCTTCGTCACCAGCCCTATCATATTGTCGGGGATGATGATGACCCCAAAAAACCAAAGCACGCGCCGCCATGCCAGCACGAGTAACACCAACACCACTACCCATGAGTACGACCAAGGTAAGGCACCCACATTCTCAAAACCATTCATTTTATACTCCCTCATTTGGATGTTAACGAAACCGCCCTTCGCAATATCCGGCTCAACATCGATGATCTTATTGTCGTTTGTTGACCGAACTGCTGCGGTTCGTGTGAGTAGTATAGTAATTGAATATTTTTCAACAATGGCAAATTTTTTAATTTTTAACCAGCCGGTTTTTGTTGATTATTTGCTTGATCAGGAGTGCGAAATCGCGTTGAAGGATAGTCTCTCGTACAAGAACGATGAGCGCAATGTCCTCAATTTTGTGCGCTCGCTCGCCGTCTGAACCATCCAGTCAAAGACATTCTGTCCCGTGTCGCAGGCAAGACTTCATGTAACATTTCCGCCGATAAAAATACCACCATGCGGCAAGCTAACGGCGAAATATCTTGTGTTGCGCAATTGAACGGATGCAAGCGCAGAGCGCCACCTTCCTCTGCTTGCCAGTCATTGTTGAGATAAATCACGACAGAAATAGTGCGCACATCATCGTTGTGAAAGCGATCCACATGTTGGCTGTAGGCTGCGCCCGGTGTGTAGAAGGAAAAATGACTCTCGTAGTTGTCCAATCCCAAATACAGAGATTGATTAAGTAAGACACGTATCTGTTCCATCATTCCTAAGTAGAAGTCGCAGGCAATTGATTGTCCGGCATGCAGCCAGGCGATTTGGTCGCCGCGTATTTGGGTTTGCAAGCTCGCTTGATGAGCGTGACCGACACGCGCAAGTTTCAGCATCTTCGTTTTGCGTAGGGCGATGCATTCTGCTGCTAGAAGCGTATTGAGTTCTTCGGATAAAAATAGATTGTGTTGCGACCAGCCGTGCTGGACTAAGTTGTCGCATAGCGTGGCGCGAACCGAGGCGGAAATGTCATCGTCGCCCGCTGGGCGAACGAGATTGGGGGTGCGTGAAATAGGTAGCCTCTTTGCTTGAGATTATCGTGCATGTGCATCGTGTGACCCAAAAAAAGAGGGGGCGTTTTTTATAGTAAAGTAAGCGTTGTGTAAAACGTGGTTTGGCTATTCACCTAACAAGGCTAAAGTGTCATGCCATTGCACCGCCCAAGGCATCAAAAAATCATGCTCCATGAATACACGTTTCAAACGTGACATAGGAACGCGATAATTGTCGTTCAAACCTAAAGCTAGTGTCACTGGATTCCATAGCCATTTATTTTTCGCCGCTTTAGTACTGCTTTTTATGCGCGCACCGTCGTCGCCAAAAATTGCTTCGCCACTCATTAAAGCAGCTTCGAAATTGATTTTGACTAAACCAGCAAAGGCGAGCAAAGCTTGTTCCTTTGTGATGCCCTTATTTGATTCTGAAATAATGGCTTTTTGTTCTTTAACAGGCTGTGCATCTTTCTTAATCTGCTCTGAAAGTCGGCTCAAATCCTTACGCAAAAAGCGCAAATCGCTTAAGGGGGCGTGTATCCCAGGCGGTGGCAATTGGATGGCGATTTTGTCGGCATCCTTGGTCATGGTAATTAAGACGTCTTCACTACCAGCGGCTAATCGTTGGGTATCGCCTTGAAAGAATATGGGTGCTGCGTAGCCGCCTGTGGCATCACCAAATAGTTCAGGACACTGTTCGTTATAGTCCAGCCACACATAGGGGGTAAGGCCGTGTGCGATCAGGCTGGATAAATTCCACGGCTTGCCGGTTTGTGCTTGCAGCCAGGCGCAGGCTTCAGTCAGTGTTGCACGGTAAGCTAATTCGGTATTGCTCATGGCGATGGTCTTTGTCGAGGAATCAAACACAGGCCTTGAGTCACTGTGGCTGTTGTGATTTGTGATGGGCACTTGATTATAGGCGAGAGTAGGCTGAACTGTGCGGTGATAGTGTCCGTATCTTGAATAAAAAGAAAAACATTGGAATAATGTACGCGCTCTTCTCGCTAAATGAAGTGAACTTTGCAGTGAAACATGACTAAATCTGATTAGGAAAATTATGCGACTTTTGACGGTATTACTCAGCGTGTGTGCACTCAGTGCATGTCAATCATATGTAGTGAAGGACTTAGACTTAATTCGTCCAGATAATCTGACAGGATATAAAACTAAGGGCGTATTTGATACGGATAAATTGAATAAGGTATTGCCGCAAGCGATGTTGAGCGAAGAGGCGATTAAGGTGTCGCAGGCGAATGCAGACGAGGTCTTAATTAAAGGCGTCAGTGTGAGCTTGCCTGAAGCGAAGGCGACGGTTTTGTATTTTGGCGGCAATTTGACACACGTTGATGAAAACGGCCCGCACCTTTCGAATTTGTCTGCCTCTTGTCCGGCGAACTTTGCGACTTTCGATTATCGTGGGTATGGCCGTACCAATGGTACGCCCGACGTTTTGGTTTTGAAAGAAGATGCCTTGCGTATTTACGATCATGTGCGGGCCAAGACTCAGGGCAAACTCGTGGTTTATGGATTTTCTTTAGGGAGTTTCATGGCGGGTTATATTGCCGCTAACCGTCCTGTTGATGGACTGGTATTGGAAGGTAGTAGCACCAATCCTGACGAGTTGATCAACGCGAGAATTCCCTGGTATTACAAGCCATTCGTGACAGTGACGATTTCCGATAATTTGAAGACGGTTGATAATCAAGCTGCGGTCTCCCGTTATATGGGAAAAGCCTTGGTGATCACGGGTGAAAACGATGTCTCTACACCCCCACAATTGGGACGTAAACTATTTGAAAGTATTGCTAGCCCAGACAAGAATTATTATATGGTGCCAAACGGCACTCATAATGGCTTGAGTACAGACCCTCAGGTGAAGACGATGTACTGCAATTTTATTCAGAAGCTGAGTTAAGTCAGCCTGGGGAGTTATCAATTAGCCTGGCATTGTTTTTTTGGTGTCAGGCTAAGAATTACCCTAGGTTTATCGTAAGGCATTTTGCAAAAACGGTATCACGCGAGAACGGTAAGCCTCATCTGCATCTCGATACGCGAAGGTGTGATCCACACCCGCTAATACCAACAGTTCTGTTTTCGCTGCGGTGCCGAATGCCCGTTGCAGTCGTTCGCCGTGGCTTGGTGGCGTGTAGTTATCGGCATCGCCATAGATTAACAACACGGCGGGATTATTCTTGACTAAGGCTGCTTGTCGTTCTGGTCTGAGATTGCGCTCCAGGCTTGGCCATAGTACCTGTGACGTACGCAATGCTGCATGGGCGACGGGATAATGCTTCCAAAAATCTGGCAAAGTGGGAAAAGTGGCTTCGAGTACCGCCGCTTGATAAGGACTGCCGTCGCGTGCCATAGAACATAGCCCCCAAGCAGCACCAAATGAAGCGCCGACTAGGCCGACTTGTAATGCCGGTTGACGTTGCTGGGCCCAGACGCCTGCTGCGAGTATGTCAGCGGGATAATCGAAGGAAGTCGCTTTACTCTCACCAAAACCATTGGCATCGAATGCCAATACATTAAAACCTGCTTGCCTGAATAAATCAGCATGGCCGTAGCGCAGCCAGAATCCTTTGGCCGCCTTTCCCATAGGGTGCGCAAGTACCAAAGTCGCCCTTGCACCGTCGGCCTCTGAATTTAGTGCCGCACCCCACAGGCCTTGTAAATGCGCGCCATTGCCGCTTTGAAAGCTGACACGTTCCCACATCGTTTGGTTCGTATCGGTCGGCCAGATCCAAGGTACTTCAAAACGTCCGAAGAAAGGTTTGCGCAGCAGGCGGTGTAGTTGGCTCATGTGGCTTCTCTCATTGATGTGGGCGTGATCGCAACTCTGGAGTAATCATAACAGTGAAGCTAAGTACGCTTCAAAGTGCAAAGACTCTAATGCGTAAAACATAATGACGAAGATGTAAACTACAATATGATGTCGTCTGACTTTCGAAGTCTGGCCGCGCAGCGAGTTTTGAACGTGTGACCTTAAGTCTATAAAACGATTAATAATTGACGATGTTTTGAAGCTTGTTATATGAAAATCTTGGAAACTCCTCGCTTGATCTTGCGTCAGATGACGATTGATGACGCCGCTTTCATGCTCGATTTACTCAACGATTCCTCGTGGTTACGTTTTATCGGAGATCGTGGCGTACGTACGCTCGACGATGCACGCAACTATATTCTGCAGGGCGCGATGGCAAACTATGCGCGATTCGGCTATGGTTTTTATTTGGTTGAATTGAAAGACACCGCAATGGCGATAGGCATGTGCGGATTGGCTAAGCGCGATTATCTTGAGCATGCAGATATCGGTTTTGCCTTTTTGCCCGCCTATTGTGGACAAGGATACGCGCTTGAAGCCGCCGCAGCGACCCTGAATTATGCAAAACAGCAATTGCATTTGCCGCGAATTTTGGCGACTACGCGCTTGGATAATCTAGCCTCTTCCAAATTACTGGAAAAGCTGGGCATGCGATTGGATAAGATCATCATGCATCCAGACGGTGATAGAGAATTAAAATTGTACGAGATCGATTTAGCTTCTTGAGCTACTTACTAGGGCCTCAATTTTTTCTCTAAGTTAGACAGTAAGCCTAGAACCTAGTTAAGCATGCATCAAGCCACTATACAAAGTTAACAGGGCAGCAGCGATCAATAAGGCGCCGATCCCTTTTGCCAATATCGCGTTGGTGCGCGGTTTGTTTGCTAAGACTTGTTGTGCCCGCACCGCCATGATAGCGACTGCACCATACACCATCATTTGTGTACCGGCCGTAATGAGCGACAAGACGCTCGTTTGTATCCATATCGAATCGCCATTACGCCGTATGAATTGCGGGAAAATCGCCAGCATGAAGACGTAGGCCTTGGGATTAAGCATGCAAGTCGCCAGAGCACCGATAAAACTCTTTTGCAGATTTGCCGTACCTTGTCCCGCGTCAGGGCCAGCCAGGCTATTGACTCGAATTAAACCCCAGCCCAACCAAGCAATATAGGTGGCGCCGGCGATCAACATGGCATTGTAGGCCCAGGGAATTAAAGTTAAGACAGCGCTGACGCCCGTTGCGCCTATGATCATGTGGCAGATGCCGCCGACCACGGTTCCTGCCACTGCCGCGAAGCCAGCGCGATAGCCACCTTTCATGCTACTGCCCATGACATAGGCCATGTCCATACCGGGCAAAATAATGACGCCTGAGATAACTAAAAAATACAGCCAAAGATTGCTCGTTTCGCCCACGCTATTTCCTTTCGTTTGATGATTTTTCTACCTGATTCGTCTCTATTTCGAACGCTGATCTAAACAAGCCAGATCGAGTGTTTGAGCTGACTATGGTAGAGTGCCAGGCATTAGAGCACCATGCGAAGTTAAAGGTTTTAGGCTTTGAATTCCGGCATAATCGAAAGTCTTTTGAGAGGTTTACTTTGAAGTTTGAAATCGACAGCTATGACCGCAAAATTCTTGCGCTTTTGCAAAGTGATGCGCGCTTGAGTTTTTCTGAAATTGGACGACGCATACACCTGACTTCGCCAGCAGTCGCCGAGCGCGTCAGGCGTTTAGAAGAAGCGCAAATATTGCAAGGCTTTACGACACGTTTAAACTTGCGCGCCCTGGGTTATAGTTTCGAAGCGCTGATTCACATCACTGTCGATTCGCATGCGGCGCTTGATCAATGGGCCTTGCAACATCCTGAAGTGTTGGGATTATATGCGACCACCGGAGAACAATGCGCAATGATGCGGATAGCGGTGGTAGCGCCTGAGCATTTACAGAGCTTGATTCAGTCTTTGGGGAAAATCGGTAAGACGCAGACTTCGATTGTGCTTTCAACGCAATGCGCTGAACGTGAAGTGCTACCAGCAGATCAAATTACTTGGTAGGCATGCGGCATGGTTGACGAGGTTTGTCAACGCAGACCACTGGAGTGGAATGCTCAATGTCGACTAATCAAGCACGCTGACCAGCTTAGTCAGTTCGCCCGTTTTAAAACCAAGTTTAATGGCAGCATCTATTCTCTGCATTTCATTTTCCAGTTGGCCTTTGGCGCTGGCAAAATGAATAGAGTCATAAAACAGCGGAGTTTTTGAAGTGTAAAATTTTTTCCCTAATAGTTCTGGATCGCGCAAGCCAGGCAAATAGGTCGTATGCAGATAATCTAAAAATAAGTCTGGATGCTCAAACTGGACCAGTCCCCACAATAAGACATCAGAGCGCTTTGCAATCAGTTTCCTGAAACGTGCCGAAGCTTGTGCTGAATCTTCATCAATTTTGAATATCTTGTTTTTAGCTAGCTCAAACTCCATGCCGTGGCTGACGCCACGTTCTACGCTGACAGTTTTATTTTTCAGATCATCGACGCTAGCTAATGTGAGCTGTGGTTCACCGTAGCCTATAGCCCAAATCCTTGACTTCAAAACAGTTTCAGAAAATCGATAGCTCATCATGCGTTCCGGCGACTTAGAAAATCCCCAGATGATGCCTTTACCGCTTAAAGTCATTTGTTTAGCACGATTCCAGGGCACCGAGACAGCTTGCATGCGTAGGCCAGCATTGCGTTCAAAAAACTGAAAAAAATTAAGTAAGCCAGGACTGATCGGTAACGGGTGTCCTTTGGAATCTAAGGCTTCTTGTATAAAAACAGTTACTGGCGTTAGGGGCGTAGCTAAGGTAGATTGGGTATTTACCGCCGCCGCACTAGTGGTGTTGGCAGCACTGGCGACACTTTTAGCACAGAGTAAACTCCATAGGCAGGCGATGAACAATGCGTAGAAAAAACGTGCCATGTTTCTGACGATCGAATGGGGGTTTAAGACGATTTAGAAAAAATTGTACAAAGTAAGCTGAGACAATTAGATCTGGAACGATCTTAACCCAAGATGAACATGACCGAAAGCAGATAATTGCAAACGGTCGATATCCATGCTTTAGCCCCAATACGGAGGTCGGGTTTCCGCTACCCATTTCATGAGTTTTTGTGTGCGCTCGGCACTATGTTGGCAATCAGCATAATGCAGTGATACAGGCAATGCAGGTGCTTGAATAATCCCAAATTTGACCCAACACGCAGCTAGATAGGTATCGCTGCCATTGACATTTAATTTGCCGCGCATAGACAAGCTATGAATTTGTGACGGGCCTCTTTCTTGTTGCTTCACGCCGACTTTGATCCCATCATCCCGGCGTTCTATCCCTTCCTTTTCGGCTTGCCTAAAAAAAATGACATAGTCGCACGGTCAAGAAAATTCACGAGATTTTCATGGCTCTACTCATGTTTCAGCGACTGTGGTTTTAATTTCTCTAGAAGGTAAAAGAATATGACGAATAAGAAACAAGCGTTTAAGAAAACGCTCGTAGCGCATGCATTAATGATGGCGTTTGGTATCGGTGTAGTGACTGTCGGCGGTACTCAAATCGCTTATGCACAATCGAATGCAAGCGGTACGATTTACGGTAAGGTCGACTCTCCTATGGGAGCCTCGATCGTCATCCAAAACATAGACACGGGATTAAAGCGTCAAGTCACTCTTGATAGTAATGGACGCTATAACGTGAGCGCGCTGCCAGCGGGACATTACCGGGTTGAGGTCCTACGTGAAGGCAAAGTCGCAGGCACTCAGGACTTTGAGATGGTGATCGGGCAGGGGATGGATGCTTCATTTGGCGCGGCAGCAACGCAACAAGTGACGGTCAGTGCCACCCGTTCGCGTATTGATATCTCGAACACGAATAATGGTGCTGTTTTCACAGCGAAAGAGCTGGCCAAACTGCCGGTACAAACCAATCTGACCGCGGTGGTTTTGTTGGCCCCGAATACTACGCGTGGTGATGCCGCCTACGGTAATGTTGCCAGTTTTGGTGGCGGCGGTGTCTCTGAGAACTCGTACTATATTAATGGTTTGCCTGTAACGAATCCCTTGTCACAAGTGGGTTTTACCCAACTGCCATGGGGCGCGATTGCTCAGACTTCTATCATCACCGGCGGTTTCGGTGCGGAATTTGGCCGATCAATTGGTGGTGTACTCAACGTTACGACTAAGAGCGGTACGAATAAATGGGAAACCGGTGCTTCATTTAGTTTAACGCCTAATTCTTTGCGCTCTAAGGCGAAAGATATCTACTATCCGGTGACAGGCAGTGATAGTCATGTCGATGGTAAATTGCATTTCAAGAATAGTGTCAGCACCAATAATATCTATCAATATGGTGCCTACCTTGGCGGCCCCTTGGTCGAAGATAAATTGTTCCTGTTTGCGGCGGTAGAAAAAACGGTGACGGAAGCGGGCACCGCAGGCGATCTGGTTAATAGCAATACCTTGGCACGCGATGGCTGGACCAATACGCGCAATGAAACCAATCGTTATCTGGCAAAGTTAGATTGGAATATCAACGACGACCATCGCATAGAGTGGACCTCGATTGGTGATACCAACCATGCTTTGACCAGTACCTATGGCTATGACGTAGCCACAACTAAACACAATAATACTTTGTGGACGCAAATCAATTCGAAAAATGCCGGCGCTTCTGGTGCGACTTCAAATGCTTTGAAATACACGGGACAATTGACTGATGCCTTGACACTGACAGCCTTGGCGGGACAGCTTAAAACCCCACGTGGTATTTCTTACTTTTCTGGTGATCCGAACGGTAGTATTCATTCTATAGGTTCTTCCGCCCGTGCCCGTGTGCCCGAGCTTGATCAGAGCCTATATGTGAATAAAGTGCGCTATGGTGGAACTCGCGCTCGTCCGGGTGAGGATGAAGTCAAATCGCTACGCCTCGATCTGGAATATAAAATTGGCGCGCATACCATACGTGGCGGTATCGACAGCAATGAGCTTGATTCCGGCAATGTTGGTGTGGCTACTGCGGGTGGCGGAACTTGGACCTATGGCAAAGTGGCTGACGGCAAAGAAAATATTGCACAAAATCTGACCTTAAGCCGTCCCGCCATCGTTGCAAATTATGGTGGCTTCGGCACCCGAGGTTATTATGTGACTGAGTTCAAGTTTAGTAGCTTGACCGAGGCTAGCTCTAAGCAAAGTGCGCAATATTTGGAAGACCGCTATCAAGCCACTAAAGATTTATTGATCATCGCCGGTTTGCGTAATGATCAGTATAGTAACGTCAATGGCGACGGGCAAAAATTCATTAATATGAAGAATCAGTTAGCGCCGCGCTTGTCTGCTTCATGGGACGTCAACGGCGATGCTTCACTCAAAGTGTTTGGTAGTGCGGGGCGTTATTTCTTGCAACTGCCAACGCAGGTGGCGGCACGTGCTGCCAGTCGCTCCACCTACACTTTGCAGGATTTCACTTACTCCGGCATTGATATTAATGGTCAGCCAACAGGCTTACGTGCGATCAACCCGCCGGGTACACCTGACGGTGAACTGGGACAAGCGAAAGATCCTCGTTCTGTCGTTGCACGTGACTTGAAACCCAATTTTCAGGATGAGTTGACTTTGGGTTTTGAGAAAGCCATGAGTCGCCAATTGAATATTGGCGCTAAATTTACTTATCGTAATTTGGGCGCCGGTATTGATGATAACTGTGATGTGCGTCCATTAGCGGCTTATTCCGAGCGTGTAGGCTTGAAGCAGGAAGGCGATGCCCGTTCTTATCTGAATTGTTTCATCTTTAATCCAGGCCGTGATGCCACATTATGGCTGGAGAGTCATAACAGTCAAGGCTTGGCAACAGGCAATGGTCGCTGGGTGACGTTCACAGCGAAAGAGTTGGGATTTCCAAAAGCGGAACGCAAATATGCAGCTTTGGATTTCTTTGCCGAACATCCTTTGAGCAATTCCTGGTACGGCAAGATCAATTACACCTTGTCTCGTAGTAAGGGCAATATGGAAGGCCAGACCAATTCGGATACCGGTCAGTCTGATATCGCCACGACTGCCAATTGGGATTTTCCGGAGTTCATGAGCTTCACCAACGGCGTGTTGCCGAACGACCGTACCCATTCAATTAAAGCATTTGGTTTTTATGAATTGAGTAAGGAATGGTCTATGGGGACCAATCTCTTATTGCAATCGGGTCGTGCCAAGACTTGCCAAGGCACCGATCTTGATGCTGAAGCGGGCTTGAAGAATCAATATGGACACGATTGGGGTGGCCCGGGTTATGGTGCCGTCTATATGTGGTGCGACGGCAAACCTGCGCCACGTGGCAGCATAGGTCGTATGCCATGGGAAACACGTATGGATTTGAGTTTGACGTATAAGCCAGCAGCACTCAAAGGCCTGTCGTTTGGATTCGACATTTTTAATGTGTTCAACAATCAAGTGGTGCTGACGCGTCAAGAAGCTTACGATGGCGGTGATGGTTCGATTACGCCAAGCTATGGCGAAGTGCGTCAATATGCAGCGCCACGTACGATGAAGTTGAAGGTCGAATTCAATCACAAGTTTTAATCGCTTCACCCAGTAGTAGCTTGTAGTACCTTGTAATACCTTTGTCTTTAGCTTGTTGAGGTGGATAGTGGGGCTGTTAATAAATCCTGCTACCACCTCTTTTTTTATTCGATTCAGCAGTTGGTTTGGTAAGTGTTACGATGGTTCACTGCCCGACCCTGTTCACGACAGCCGCAATCTGAAATCTGGAGCCGCTCTCATGACTTGCGTGCTGACTTATTTGAGATCCTCGGTTTCAAAGTAAATAATTTTTTTCACTTTCCATTCTTTGCCCAATTGATACATCAGGGTTTCGTTCAAGAGTTGCGTATCGGGTAGTTGGAGAGTATTGGTAGGCAGTAACAGCTCAGACGCCGGTTTGGATTTTGGCACGGGTTTTAAGCTAACTAATAGGTCAAAGTCTGGCCGACGGTCTATTTTCTTCATCAAGAATTTTTCACTGCCGCTGCCAATGACATAGTAGTGCCCGGTACTTTGTGCTTGTTCTTTGGGGCTCAGTGTATTGAAGACGATGATTTCGTCTATCACGACGGTTTGTTGCGTGTAACGCTCTTTTCCGCCACGTTCAAAATGCCCCTGCACCAGTCGTCCGGTAAATTGTCGTAAAGCATTTGGTGTCTTTGCTTGCAAGCGATTTAAATCAAACTCTTCTGGCTCTAAAGTCCACACTTCTGGCGCCCGCGCTAAGCTGGCACGCAGCGCATTATCAATTTTTGTATCGAGTAGATGAAAGCGAAAAATAAGCTGACGATCATGGGGCGCATGGAACATAGGCAGATGCGAAGCATAGAGACCTTCCTTCCCACCAAAAACTAACATGCCGTGCAAGCCCCAGTGACTGGCTTTTTGTGTTGAAACATCTTTACTCTTAGCATTCGTTGAAGTCTGCCAAGCTAATGCACTTTCGGACGCAAATAGTGTCAATGTGAATGACAAAAGTAGGGAAACTATTTTGCTAAATTTGTTTGAGTTACAAAACATCGTGATCCCTCGTCAAATAGAGTTAGATACTTTAATACCGTATAGTGTCTTGGCGCTGCGACCGATTGTTGAAATGGGCGATTCAGTTTACTCTAAAGTATCCGGACTTGCTGGTTGAAGGGCTAGAGTTGCAGGCATCTAATTTTTTCTCATGACCCTTTTTAAACTTGATAGTAAAATTTAGCACAGACTTAATATTTTTTAGGAGTTTAATTTGTTTGGTCCTGATCCTTTGAACCCGCATCCTATGCCGGGTTTTCCGCAAGTTTGTTACATCAAAAATAAAATTCAAAACCCTGCAATTATTGTGGGTGACTATACCTATTACGATGATCCCGATGGCGCGGAAAATTTTGAACGCAATGTGCTCTACCATTTTCCTTTCATCGGCGACAAACTCATCATAGGAAAATTCTGTGCGATTGCGCGTGGTGTCCGTTTTATTATGAATGGTGCCAATCATCCCATGTCGGGTTTCTCCACTTATCCCTTCTATATTTTTGGCGGAGGTTGGGAAGCGGCGGCACCCGTGGCAGGTGATTTGCCGTTTAAGGGCGATACCGTGATCGGTCATGATGTTTGGCTAGGTTACGATAGTTTGATCATGCCAGGCGTGAAAATTGGTGACGGTGCCATCATTTCTTCGCGTTCTGTTGTGACGCGCGATGTTCCCGCTTACACCATCGTTGGTGGCAATCCAGCGCAGCCAATTAAGCAAAGATTTGAGCCTGACGTGGTCGCACAATTGTTGGAGATCGCCTGGTGGAATTGGCCAGCGCAAAAAATTAGTCAGCATTTGAAAGCGATCACTGCCGGTGATATTGCAGTGCTCAAGCAAGCAGCGCTTTCTGAATAATGAGACTGAGCGATGGCAATTTCTGATTTAAGTACGCTGTTAAGTAGCATGGATCCCGTCTTGCACGAGGGGCAGTATGTTTTTGCGACTCTCCCTGCGAATCACGCTGTGCCTTGGGATGATGTCATTGCAGCTGTTCGTGAGCCTGAAGGTTGGTCCGTCGTCATGCATGAAAGCGTCGCCCGAGGCTTAGGTTTGGTCTTTGCCTATCGGTGTGCCTGGATCACGTTGAACGTGAATTCAGATTTAGCCGCGATAGGATTGACGGCGGCTTTTTCGACTGCATTAGGAAAAGCTGGAATTAGCTGTAATGTGGTGGCGGGCAATCAGCACGATCATATTTTTGTCGCTTCTCATCAGGCGCAAATGGCGTTGACATGCCTGTTGCAATTGCAAACATCCCTACGTGACTAATCGGCGATAGCGGATCAGTCTGAATAGGAGTGTGAGCACCCTACCAGCTGAAAAATTGTGATAATTTCTATCTGATGTTGCTATACTGTTTCGTTTCTACTGTTACCCCAAAACGGAAACCTGGTGCTCTTATTTGCGAAGGACTTAAAATGACTGAAGCTGTTTTTAATAGTAGCGGCAAAAATGTCGATGAAAAATTTTGTATGGACTGTGGTTCGCTGATTAAATTGAAAGCGGAGATTTGCCCAAAATGTGGGGTGCGCCAAATGCCTGCGCCTGCATCAAGCAATATTGGTGCGGTGGCACCGAATGGTAAAAGCAAAATTGCTGCGGCTCTGTTTGCGATATTTTTAGGCTGGCTGGGCGCGCATAAATTTTATTTGGGTGATACTGGTTGGGGCATTGTGTACCTTGTTTTCTTTTGGACTGGAATCCCAGCGTTCATTAGCCTTATCGAATTTATTTTGTTACTGACCATGAGTGATGAGGCCTTTAGTCAGAAATACGGGCAGATTTGAATCGGCACAGATTTTATGGATACGCAGTGAAGCATAGATGAAGCAGCTCACAATTCGACCTATGCGTGGGACTGATATCGATAGCGTGATGTCGATACAGGCTGCCTGCTATTCCGGTGATATTCCAGAATCACGTACTTCCTTGATGGCAAAGTTTGAGGCCAGCCCTGAGACTTGCGTCGTTGCCGAGTATGAAGCTCAGGTCTTGGCTTACTTGTTTGCCTTGCCTTGGTTGTCGGCAGCGCCCCCGAGTTTGAATGCCGCTACCTGCGAACTGCCTGTCAATCCAGACTGTTTGTATTTACACGACTTGTCAGTTTCGCCCGAGTTACGTGGTGCGGGCGCTGGCGCTGCTTTAGTTGCGACATTTTTTGAACTGCAACAGCAAGCCCGTTTGCCTTCAGCTTGTCTGGTCGCCGTACAAAACTCGATAGCATTTTGGCGGCGCTTTGGCTTTCAAGTCACTCAAGCCGATACAGTTTTGCTGAAAAAACTCGCCAGCTATGGCGAGGATGCCCGGTTTATGCGGCGCTGAGCAGAGCTAATTTCAGTGATGTAAACTAATGCTGTGGGGACGACCTCACGGTTGGCATTTTTTGATCGGGGACGACCCCAATTTTTAATTGATGGGGGTAGTCATGAATTGGTTCATTTTGGTAGTAGCAGGACTGTTTGAAATCGCGTGGGCTATAGGATTGAAGTATACAGAAGGATTTACAAAATTCTGGCCCAGCGTCCTGACCGCGACTGCAATGCTGATCAGTGTGGGTTTGCTTGGAATTGCAATGAAGGGCTTACCTGTGGGAACCGCCTATGCGGTGTGGGTCGGCGTCGGGGCAGTGGGCACTGCATTGCTAGGCATAGTTCTATTTGCCGAGCCAGCGAATGCGGGGCGCCTCATTAGTCTATTACTGATCGTTGCCGGCATCGTCGGACTGAAATTAAGTACGCCGAATTAGACCTTCTGATCGGTTAATTCTGTATCGCCTATCGCATACCGCATGAGTGTGCGATTTCATAATCGCTCAATACACCCAAATAGATAGTCCGAAATTCAAGGTGCTGGACTAGGGCCTGTTAACATTTAAATCGGGAGTGCGAATGCGGAAAAACGGGCACAGGGCTAGGCGTCAAGGCGCGCCGCAGTGCGAGCACTGTAAGCGACTTGCAACAACGCCATGTGCCCGTTTTACCCATTCCCGAAGGGTTCAAGCCAAAACGCGCGATGGACAGCGTTGTAGCTCTTGCCGAGGCACCAGCCTCGGCGGCGAACTACGCCTTGCCATCCCACCTTTTGGCTTGAACGCATCTCCCAATTTAAATGTTAACAGGCCCTATTTCTGGCCACGATTATTTTTTGTATTACGCAATTTCCCTACTATGCCAGTGGGGAAAAAGTAGACCGACAAAATAAATAGCACGCCCAGCCATAGCATCCAACGGTCAGGATGAAATATCTGCGCCAGCACGGGATAGTCGACCAAGGCCTCGGAACCTTGTGCCATGAGATTCTTGAGATAATTCTGCGCAATGATAAAAAGTGTCGCACCTATTACCGCGCCATACAGTGTGCCCATGCCACCTATCACTACGATCAGCAAGATGTCTGTCATGACTTCAAATCCCAGCATGGTTTTCGGCCCTACATAACGTAACCATAAAGCCATCAATGCCCCAGCCAGTGCCGCTACTAGAGCAGCAAGACAGTTGGCTAACACGCGGTATAAAACCGTACGGTAACCAAGCGCTTCGGCACGAAATTCATTTTCACGTATCGCTTGCAACACGCGGCCGAAAGGTGAGTTGACGACGCGCAGCAGGAATAAAAACAAAACTAAGCAGGCAAAGAATACGATGTAGTACGTGATAACTTTGCCGTCCACCGTGCGGCCAAAAATATCGTTTTCGAATAGTTGAAAACTGGGTGTTAATAGCTCGGGGACACGGAATGTTTTACCATCTTCGCCGCCAGTGAAATCGGATAACTGCGATGCCAATACCGCGAACGAAGAAGCCACCGCTAACGTAATCATAGAGTAGAAAATCGCCCTGACACGCAGGGCAAACAAACCTATCAGTAATGCCAGTCCCAGTGTCAATAACAGAGCCAAGATGACGCCAATTAAAATCCAGCCCCAACTTGGATTTTGGCTCGCCAGTGCCAAACCGACGCCATACGCACCGATGCCAAAAAACATGGTGTGGGCAAAGGACACAATGCCCGTATAGCCCAGTAATAAATCATACGAGGCCACCAAAATAATGTACACACAGATAGTTGCGGCGGTATTTAATGGACGTGCGCCACTGGTGATGAAGGGTGCCGTAAGCAGTCCCAAAAAAATCAAAATTAACAGGCCGGACAAGACCCGGCTGCGTGGCTGATCATCGGAGAGTAGTTGGCGAAACAGGGCGTTAGTCATAGGTGCAGTCTTGGTTATTTATCTTGGGTGTGGTCGGAAAAAAGGCGGTCTAAGCCCCACGTCGACCGATCGAATACAGCCCGGCGGGACGCCATAGTAAGATGCTCATCATCAGCACAATATTCGAAATCAAAGCAAGTTTTGGTGCCAGAAAACCCGCGTAATTGCTGACCAGTGCCATCAACAAAGCACCGATAAAGCAGCCACCGACAGAACCAAGTCCGCCTATGATAACCACGATAAACACCATCACCATGATTTCACTTCCCATCGTGGTCGTCAGGGTTTCTTTGTATAAGCCCCACATCACGCCACCTAGTCCGGCCAGTGCTGATCCTGCTGCAAATACGGCGATGAAGAGGCGGCGTATGCGATAGCCCAGCGCTTCCACCATTTCACCGTTTTCGACACCAGCGCGTATCAATAAGCCGAGTTTGCTGCGATTCAGAATAAGGAACATGGCGGCAAAAACGCTCAGGCCGACGACCACGGCGATCAAACGATATTTCTCGATTGCCGCATCGCCGATAAAAATCGCACCACGCAGACTCTCAGGCAAGGGCAGAGGAATTTGTTCCGCACCCCAGATCACGCCCAGCAATTGCTCTGCAACAATCATGCCGCCCATGGTGATTAGAATTTGTTTCAGATGCTGTCCATATACAGGCATGATGATCAGTCGCTCAAACGCCCAACCTATGACGGCAGTCACCAGCATCGCGACCAATATCGCCAGACCTAGCACTGCCAGATTCGTCCCCAAGGAGTCTATCTCCAACCAGCCTTTGAGTGGAATCAACACCATAGTCGCAGCGTAAGCCCCGACGGCGACAAAGGCGCCATGACCAAAGTTAAGTACATCCATCAAACCAAAGACTAGTGTCAATCCACTGGCCATAATAAAGATCATCATCCCCATCGCGAGTCCAGCAATGGTTAAGGTCAGCCAAGTCGGAAAGCTGCCAACCAAGGGCAACATGATTAGTGCCAGGAGTGGCACTAATAATAGAGGCGCGAGGTCTCTTGGTGTTTTGGGTAAGCTATTGGCTGCATCAGTATTGTTCATTTCAAGTCCTAAATTCCTTTTTGTCGCTAATATGCGTGCGCAGGCCCGGGGGTGGCCCGGCAGCCACATACTTTCTTTGCTTCGCCAAAGAAAGTATGCAAAGAAAGGCGACCGCGCTACGCCGCCCTTCGGGTTCCCAATTGTGCATGACAAAAAATGGGAAGTGTCTACAACTCGCTTCGCTCAGACAAAGACACTTCTTTTTCCATTTTCTGTCACGCACAATTGGCGGCGCAGAAGCGGAATATACGAGGTCTCAACCAACACGGCCATGATCAAGTCATATCAAAAAAATAGAGTCAAACCTAAGTACTTCACTGATGACTCGCCAAAGACAATCCAAGTAACTTCTGCTGCAATTCCTCATCCTCAGCCAATTCACGCATGTTACCTGCATGAACGATACGTCCGTCATCCATCACCGATACGGTATCACCCAGATTGCGCACAAAACTGAAATTTTGTTCTAC
Organism: Undibacterium sp. GW821-FHT11H02; assembly: GCF_058808015.1. NCBI lineage: Bacteria > Pseudomonadati > Pseudomonadota > Betaproteobacteria > Burkholderiales > Oxalobacteraceae > Undibacterium > Undibacterium sp. GW821-FHT11H02. The sequence goes on from NZ_JBXARG010000002.1 coordinate 76,049, forward strand.
TAGTAGGATCGTGGTGTTGTTTGCCTTGAGTTCTTGAAAGGCGGCGATCAGGCTCTGGATGATGGCGGGAGCCAGACCTTTGGTTGGCTCATCGACTAGTAACAATTTGCGAGGCTCTATGATGGCGCGAGCGATTGCCACCATTTGCTTTTGTCCGCCTGATAGATTACCTGCCGGGTAATTCCAGAATTTTTTCAGGGCAGGAAAGAAACCGAAAATCCATTCCAGTCGTGCGGTGTCCATAGGGCCATTGCGTGCAGCTAAATGGAGGTTTTCTTTCACCGTCAAATCAGAAAAGATCGCCATACTTTCGGGCACATAAGCGATACCCGTTTGTGCGATGTCGGGCGTGGTTTTGCTAGTAATGTCTTCGCCATCGAAAACAATCTTGCCGCTACTGGCATGCCACAGACCCATGATGGTTCTTAGCGTGGTAGTTTTGCCAGCACCATTGCGACCTAGCAGGACAGATAGTTGGCCGCGAGGCACAATCAAATCCACGCCTTGCAAGATATGGTATTCGGCTATGTGGGTATGCACGCCTTCTAAAGTGAGTAAGGCAGGAGACGGATTATTCATGAGCGACACCTGTCCCTAAATAGGCTTCTTGTACGATGCTTGATGCCATCACTTCTACCGGATCGCCGTCGGCTACCAGCGTGCCATTATGTAAGACGATGATGCGATCGGCTAAGCTGCGTACCACATCCATTTTATGTTCCACCAAGAGTATGGTTTTCTTGTGGTCGTTTTTTACTTCTTGTATCAGCTTGAGTACTACTGGTACTTCATCGACACTCATGCCCGCGGTTGGTTCGTCGAACATCATCACGTCAGGTTCTAGTGCCAGCAGTAATGCGACTTCCAGTTTGCGCTTATCGCCATGCGATAAGTTAATCACCTTGTCTTGTCGGCGCTCTGCCAATGACACTCGCTGCAGATAGTATTCAGCGCGCTCGATTAATTCTTTATGGACGGACCACAAGGAAAAAATATTGAAACCGATGCCAGCGCGACTTTGCACCGCTAGTCGTACATTTTCTATTACCGATAAATGCGGAAACAAATTCGTCAGTTGGAATGCCCTACCTATACCAGCACGCGTACGTTTGGCTGCGCCTAATGCCGTGATATCTTTACCAGCTAAATGCACGCTACCTGAGCTGGCGCTTAACTGACCTGAGATTAAGTTGAAGTAGGTAGTTTTACCTGCACCGTTAGGGCCGACTATAACGGTTAATGTCCCAGGATAGAAGTCGGCACTGACTTGATTCACCGCGACATGACCGCCGAAGCGTATGCTCAAATCGCGCGTGCTCAAGGAGGGTGAAAGCAAAGAAGGGCTACTAGGGTTTTGCATGAAAGTCTTATCGCTTATTTTTGACAGGAACCGGAATTTCACTGGCGGGGATTTCACGCACCAGTTCTAACAAATCCCACTCATTCTTTTGATCTTTTTTGATCTTGAAGTGATACATGGATTGCAGCGCCTGATGATCTTCTTTACGGAAGTTCATCTTGCCTTTGGGCGTTTCAAATTCCATGCCTTCCATCGTTGCGATCAGTTTTTCGGTGTTGGATGATTGTGCTTTACTTAAAGCCGTATAGACCGCACTCGCTGCCGCAAAACCACCAGCGGTGAAAAAATCGGGTGGTGCTTTAAAGCGTTTATTGTGTTCGGCGACCAACCAATCATTCATTTTATTTTTTGGGAAATCATAGTAGTAGTAAATCGTGCCTTGGGTGCCGACGTAAGACTTCCACAATTTCATGACCGGCAAAATATTGCCACCGGGTGCTAGGTTAATACCGAAACGTTCGGGCTTTAAGTCGGCTAATTTATTCATAGGACTAGGGCCAGCCCAAACGATTTGCAAGATGCGGGGCTCAGGTTTGTTTTTTAGCGCATCAAAAATTCTTTGTGCCGGTGCCGTGAAATCGGTGCTAGTTTGTGCCGCATATTCTTCATGCACCACTTTGGCTTTGGAACCTGAGGTCGTTAAAGCTTCTTTGGCCGCTTTCACGGCATCGCGTCCAAAAGCATAGTCTTGCGCTAAAAAGGCGATGCTGCCGCCAGATTTAATGGTGCTGGCGGCGGCTAAGGCGTCTTGCATAGAATTGCGACTGGTGCGGAAGATATAGCGATTCCACTTGTCGCCCGTAATCGCATCTGCAACGGCGGGTTCAATAATCAAAATCTTTTTGTATTCTTCGGCGACGGGCAGCATGGCTAATGCAGAACCGGATGAGGTGGTGCCGACCGCGATATCGACTTTGTCATCACCGTAGGCTTCCGCTAATAAGGTGCGTCCCATATCCGGCTTGCTTTGATCGTCTTTGATAATGACTTTGATCTTCTTGCCATTGATCTCCATCTTGCCGCCGGTCATGTATTCCAGGCCCATCATGAAACCGGTTTCGGTTTCTTTGGCATAGGCTTCTAAGGCGCCGGTTTTTCCTGCAATCAGTGCGATCTTAATATCTTGCGCGAGCGCATAGCTAGTACTAAGACAACTGCCGAGCAATGCGCCGAATAGACTAAGGCTGATGGCAATCCGTTTGCGTTGGTAGGGTTTTGTTGACTTGGTTTGCATTTCTTTGTCTCCTGCGATTTAGTTTTTCGACCAATGAAGTAGTCGACTCATTCCACTTGGCTTAAGAATTTTTGTATGGCTGATTTTGCTTCCGGTTCCGTGAGCATGGGAGCATGGCCTATTCCTGGCACTTCTACAAATTGCAAATGGGGCGCAACATTCAACATATAACTGGCCTGTTCCTGCTCTAGTAAATCAGAAATCGCACCACGTACCAAGAGGCAAGGACGTTTCTTCGTCAGTCGGCGAAAGGCCCATTTGGCGATCCAAGAGCTGGCCTTAAGTTTGCCCGTTTTTAGTGGTGTCGCGATCAAAGGATCATACTGCAATTCCAATTTCCCCTGTGCATTCTGTGCGAAGGCACGGTGCGCCCATTTGTCCCATTCTTGTTCGCTATTATTGGGAAATGCCGATTGATTGATTTCACGGATGTAATCTCTGGCTTGCTCCCAATTGGCACAATCGCTGCCTTCACCTGCGTAAGAGGCGATACGATTCAAGCCCTTTTGTGATAGCACGGGACCCACGTCGTTTAAGATTGCCGCAGCGATTAAATTGGATTTACGCAGTGCCAAGCTCATGGTGATCAGGCCACCCATAGAAGTGCCGATGAAGACGGCGCGACGAATGCCCAGAGTTTGCGCCAGACTGATGATATCGGCGGCGTACACCATGGGATGATAGTGGCTAGCTTTGCTGGCATGTTGTGAACGTCCGCGTCCTCGCACATCGACGGCAATGACGCGTCGGCCTTGTTGCGCGATCCAAGGTGCGAGTTCGTCGAAATCAGAGGCATTGCGGGTGAGGCCGTGAATGCAGATCACAGCTAACTTGGATGTAGGCTTGAGCGCAATATCGTCGCTTGGATAGTCGCGTGCATACAGACGCAGACCGTCCTTACTCTGAAAATAGATTTCTTTAAAATCGCTCACGATGTCCCAGCCCTGGTGGAATTAGTGTAACGAGTTCAGGTACAGTCTCGTCACTTTATTATGGTCAATTTGCCTGAAAAAAAGCGACCAACCCAGTCTGAGCTGGTCGCCGAAATTTTCTAAAACGCGTTTTTAAAATGAGGCGGCAAGCGCATACCAGAACCGCCCCTCATTTAGGTTTTAGAAACAAGTTTTAGAAGCAAGTTTTAGAAACAAGTTTTAGAAACAAGTTAATGAAGCTGCTTAGAAACGATAATCCAAAGTCAAAGTATAAGTGCGTGGATTACCGTAGAAAGCGGTCGTGCTGCCTTCGCCTAAAGTTGGGAATAAATAGCCAGCGACTTTGTAGCGAGCATCATTCAGATTCTTGCCATGCAGACCTACACGCACCGCGTTATCTGAACGTGTCCATACCAAACTGGCGTTCCACAATTTGTAACTGTCTTGATCAAGGATAGGCGTTGGGGTTTCGAACTGATAAGTTTTGCCACGGAAGGCCAGACTGCTGCTCAAGGACAGTTTGCCGGAATGCCCCATCACAGGCATAGACCAGTCGTAATTGGCACGTAAACTAGAGCTCTGTTTGGGCGTATTTTGAAATACACGCAGAGATGCCACGTCGACGTTACCGGCACCGACGTACTTAGTGTATTTCGCATCAATGTAGCTGAACATGCCTGACAAGCTGAATGCATCGGTGAGACGCGCCGTTGCTTCGATCTCTATGCCGTCGATTTTCGCTTTACCTGCATTCGTGGTCACGCCAGCGAAACTGTCATCTTTACCGTCGCCGTTGGTATCAATTGCCACCGAGCCTGGAATCTGCACATCTTGGTAGTCGCTGTGGAATACGGCGACATTCGTGAACACGCTATTGTTTGCGAATGCGGATTTGAGACCGAGTTCAAAGGTGTTGATTTTTTCAGGTAAGAAACCTTGTTTGGCTTTGTCTAAGCTGAGTTTGGAGCCTACCAAATTCATACGTGGATCAAAGCCACCGCCTTTGAAGCCTTCAGTCCAGGATGCATACACATTTTGATCGGCGCTGAGTTTCCAGCTAGCGGAGATGCGCGGTGTAAATTTTTTGTCCTCGCGGTGCAGATCAGATTTGCTCAAATTGGTGTCGGTTCTGAAAAAGACCGCTGATGGATTACCCATGCCCGGAGAGCCTGCTGTGCCGAGATAGATTTGACGCAGGATACTGGCTTCGCGCTTGTCCACCGTGTAGCGACCACCAAGCGACACGCTAAAGTCTTTGCTCAGATCAAAACTGGCATCGGCAAATGCCGCCCATGCTTTGGTGTCGATATCGCCTTCGGTGAAAGTAGACGTGCCTAGCAGACGTACATCAAATTTATCGTAGGCATTGGCATCAATGTAGTACACGCCCGCCACGCCTTGCATGGATTTGCCGGTGTAGGTCAATTGGAATTCTTGGCTGAACTGTTTGTTTTTGTAGAGCGCAGGTACATCAAAGTCGACCGTGCTTAAAGAATCAAAATCGATAGGCGCATAGGATTTGTCGTGGCGTGATGCAGTGACCGATTTGAACATTAAATCCGGTTGGATTTGGTATTCAACTAAAGCGGAAACCCCCGATTGCGTTACCTGTTGTTTATGACCTAATGCGGTATTCAAGTTAGCGCGAGTGTCGTACACATTGCTGAGTATAGGCGCGCCCGTGATTTTGCCGACGGTTAAACGATGGCCGTGTTTTGCATTGGAATCGTCTTGCGTCGTGTCAGCGGAGATGCGGATAAACAAGGAGCTGTTCGGCATAAATTCTGCGCTCAAACGTGCAGCAGAAATATCTTTGTTATAGTTATCTTCACCTGTAGTGAAATCGGTACCAAAGCCGTTGCGCTTGAATTTGGCCAGAGTGCCGCCTACACGTACGGTGTCGGAGATGGCCGTGCTAGCCGTGAATACGCCATCCATTTGTCCATAGCTACCAACCGAAGCTTTCAGACGCATATCCGTGTTAGGCCCCATTTTACGAGTCACATATTTGACTGCACCACCAATCGTATTCCGACCATACAAGGTGCCTTGCGGACCGCGCAAGACTTCGATGCGTTCCACGTCGTAAATGTCGGCCACTGCACCTTGTGGACGCGCCAGATAAATATCGTCGAGATAGATACCCACGCCAGATTCAAAACCCGCCAGAGGATCTTGCTGACCCACGCCGCGCATGAAAGAGGTCAAGGTAGAGTTAGTACCACGCGATGCACTCAAGGTGGTATTGGGTAAGGTCAATGACAAGCCTGTGATATCGGCGATACCGTTTTTGGTAATTTGATCGGCACTAAACGCTGTCACTGAGACAGGTACATCTTGCAAAGTCTCTTCGCGGCGACGCGCACTGACGACGACTTTAGCGATTTGGGTATCATCGTTGGCTTTGGCTGTGGCCTCGTTAGATTGTGCTTGTGCGTAGCCTAAGCCACTGCCGTAGATAGCAAAAATGGCGGCTGCTGAACGGCTGAGCAGGACGAGCTTGCGCTGTGATTTTTTTGATGCAGTCATGAAGGTCTCCAGAGTTGTCGATTTTTTTTATTCGATCAAACCGAAGCTTGCGAAGTGCTTGCAATGGGCGGCTTATCGAAGTGGTCTTGCGTTAGTCTTATAAAGTGCTTTTGTTTCCGGGGACCTTTACACAAGCTACTGCGCGGTTGTGTAAAGGTCCCTAGGTGGTATGCATCAGCATTGGTATCAGCAACAGCACGGATTGCAGTGTGTCTGAATTCAAAGCGCTTCGAAAGACGAGGAACTGCCCACTGACTGTGCATAAATGCACATGCATATTTTTTTAATACTAAAAAGCGGGAATTCAAGGCAAAATCTTGATTTTTTTGAAAATCCTGAGCAAATTGGCGCCAAAATTGTGCGGTATGGGCAAAATCATGCACGTGGTAAGTGCGCAACAAACTAGTCAATGCGCTAATTCGGCGCATTTTTATCTTAATGAAAAAGTAATTTCGATTAAAAAGGGAGCATTTGCTAAACTTATGTGCTTTGATGCACAATGAAACTACACGCGCTCGTGTAGGCGAAGTTTGTTTTCAGCGTCAAGTTCACGCTCAATTGATCAACCGGGAGTTCTATGACTACTTTGCCTGAATGGACGGACTTACGTTACTTCTTAGAGCTGGCACGTTCTGGTACTTTGTCTGGTACCTCGCGCCGGCTTGCGGTTGAACATACGACGGTCGCACGCAGGATAGATCGTTTAGAGGAGCAATTGGGCGCTACTTTGTTTGATCGTAGCCGTGAAGGCTATCAGCTGACAGAAATGGGGCAAGCTCTATTGCCGCATGCCGAAGCGATGGAAAGTGCCGTGACTGCTGCCCAAGATGAATTGACAGGGGCGCAGATTTCGGTGCGAGGCATAGTGCGTTTAGGTGTGCCCGAAATTTTTGGCTCACGCATCGTAGCGCCGGCCTTGGTTGAGTTATTGCAGGCGCATCAGGATCTGAGCGTGGATCTATTATTGCTGCCACGATTTGCTAATCTCGCCAATCGTGAAGCCGATCTGGGTGTCATGCTCGATCCGCCGAGCACGGGGCGTTATATGGTGACCCGGCTGGCTAGTTTTCGCATGTACATTTATGGCGCTCCTTCGTATTTGGCTAAACATCCGCCGATCAGGGAACATGCTGATTTGATTAAGCATGATTTTGTCGATTATGTGCAAGATAGGCTCGCCAGCAGTGGACTCAATTACATGGGCGAGCTGGGTTTTACCCCGCATAGGCGCATGTGTTGCACTAGCCTGGCAGCGCAATGCGAAGCGGCTGCATTAGGCTTAGGTTTGATTTTGGCACCGCCTTATGCGGTGCCCAATGATGGGCGCTTAGTGCGTGTCTTGGCCAATCATTTTTATGCGGAACGATCATTCTGTCTGGTGGCGCCAACCGACTTGTATCGCTTGCAAAGAGTGCGCGTCGTGTGGAATTTGTTGCGCGATCTGGCGGAAAAAAATCCCCACTTGTTTATCTTGTCGGGCGATGCGGAAAGTCTGCCTGAAAAATTCAATAGATAGAGCAAAAAATAAACTAAGAAATGAACCAAGGTTTGCACAAGTGGGGTATTTCTGGCGTATTCTCTGCGCTTGCATAATTGTCGTAAAATTTTTACTAGCCACTTCACATCAAGTGATCACAACATCTACTCTAAACCATCGTAATGCACAGTCGTTTTAAAGCGGTTTTTCATTGGTGTCGTCGGCATCCACTACGTGCTAGCGCCGCGTTTTTTTTGACCTGTGTTCTCTTGCTAGACCAATTATTCCCGCCGTCTATTCCTGTAGATGCGCCAGGTTTAGTGGTGGTGGCGCGCGATGGCACGCCGCTGCGGGGCTGGCCTGATGCCGATGGTATGTGGCGTTTTCCGGTCACCCCTGAGCAGGTTTCGCCGAAATATCTGGATGCTTTGTTGACCTACGAAGATCGTTGGTTTTATTGGCATCCCGGTGTCAATCCTTTAGCTTTGGGACGCGCTGCCTGGCAGTGGTTGCGGCACGGTGAAATTATTTCGGGTGGTTCCACTTTGACGATGCAGGCAGCACGCGCGATAGAACCCGTGCCCCATAGTTTGTCGGGAAAATTACGACAAATACTGCGTGCTTTGCAGCTGGAGCTGCGCTTTTCTAAACGTGAAATTTTGACCTTGTATCTGAATCATGCACCTATGGGCGGTATCGTTGAGGGTGTAGAGATGGCCAGCCGTAGTTATCTGGGTAAGAGCGCGACACAATTGTCGTCGGCCGAAGCGGCCTTACTGGTGGTGCTACCGCAAGCACCTTCACGCTTACGTCCCGACCGCCATCCTGAATTAGCACAAAAATTTCGCGATAAAGTATTGCGCCGTATGGCGCAATTACAGCACTGGAGCGCTGCCGAAGTTGAAGATGCCTTGATAGAAAGAGTAGGCGCGAATCCAGCGCGTAGCGCCTGGCTGGCCCCCCTGGCCGCCGAACGTCTGCATCAGGCTGCTCGTCGCGACCGTGCGTCGGCTCGTGCCTCGACTCAAAATCCGATAGAAACAACGATTGTTCGCTCGACTTTGGATCGTGAAGTGCAAACCATGTTGGAGCGCATGCTATCAGATAAGGTCGGGCAATTACCGCGTTTCGTTTCTATGGCTGCCTTGGTGATGGACAGTAAAACTATGGAGGTATTGGGCTATGCCGGCTCGGCAGACTTCTCCGATGCGCGGCGTTTTAATCATGTGGATATGGTGCGCGGCATACGTTCTCCGGGGTCGACTTTAAAACCCTTTTTGTATGCGATGGCATTGGACGATGGCATTATCCACTCCGAGAGCTTGCTGGCAGATACGCCGCAGTCTTTTAGTGGCTATGATCCGGGGAATTTTCAAGCGAATTTTTCGGGACCTGTGAGCGTGTCCGAAGCGCTGCAGCGTTCTTTAAATGTGCCTGCCGTTGATCTCTTGGACAGAATTGGTTCGACTCGTTTCACCGCACGTCTATCGAGTGCGGGTTTGCGCCTGCGTTTGCCTAAAGACGGAGTGCCGAATCTGAGTGTGATCTTGGGCGGTGCGGGAACCAGTTTAGAAGAACTGGTGGGTGCTTATCGATCCTTGGCCATGGATGGAATGGCTGGCACGCCAAGAATTACTCCTGATGCGCCAATACGCGAATCTCGCATGATGAGTGCAGGCGCAGCGTTTATCATTCGCAGTATTTTAGAACGAGGAGGACATCCCGATCAGCCCTTTGTTGAAGATGATAATAGTGGCGTCCGTCTGGCGTGGAAAACTGGTACCAGCTACGGTTTTCGTGATGCCTGGGCGGTGGGGGTCAGTGGCCGATATACCTTGGGCGTCTGGATAGGTCGACCTGATGGCACGCCGAATCCCGGTTTTTTTGGCGCCAATATTGCTGCCCCTTTATTGCAACAAATCGCATTGGCATTGCCGCGTAGTGAGCCTTTGAGTCAGGTGCGTCCTAAGGATGTTAGCGTCGCGCAGATTTGCTGGCCTTTGGGTGTTGCCGCCAACAGTACCGCAGCCGAACATTGTCATCAAAAACGCACAGCCTGGGTGTTGCGCGATACGATCCCACCGACCTTACCAGACCGCTTGCGCGCGCGTAGTTTGGTGGAAACCATATGGATCGATCCGTTAAGTCATTTGCGCACGACGCCAGCCTGTCATACGCAAGCGATACAACGCGAAGTGGCGCGTTGGCCTGCCTTGCTCGAAGCCTGGTTAACACCGCAACAAAAGTTAGACTTAGGATTGCTTCCATGGTCGCCCGATTGCCCCCAAGTAAACAGCGTTGGCAGCATACGATTGATGGGCCTAAATCAGGGCAGTCGCTTGCGAACTGTGCCAGGCAAGAGCGACATACTCGTCACGCTGGATGCCGTGGGTGGCAGCGGGCAACACTATTGGCTGTTGGATGGCAGACAAGTTGCACTGGGTCAGAAGAAGCGGCAGGCTTTTATGATTAACAGCGCCGGCGCGCACAGCATCACCGTCATTGATGCTGCGGGCCATGTGGCGAGTGTGAGTTTTAATGTCGATAAAAAATAATGGCGGATCTGCATCTCTTGCACATCTCTTGCTTATTTCTTACTTCATGCCACCAATTTGTTATCGCTGCTAGAGTGAACTGGTATAGGCGTGGGTCTAGCGCTATTGATTTTTTGACTCAAAATTTCCAAGTAATGGGCCTGAGTCTTCAGCGAAAAACCTGAGGAATAGGGATTCATAAAACCATGTTTGCACGCAAGGGCAATCTCGGCCTGATGTCCGCGTTGCTGCAAACTTTTTACGACCTGACTGACTTGAAATGCCGCCTCGTGTTCCGCGAAAACAAAATGTGTGGGACAGTGGCTTGGTAAATCCAGATAGTTTCGTATCCGTGAACCATAAAAGAGCGTTGCGGTTGTTAGCTGTGCAGCGCAGTCTGCGTTGTCCATCCACCAGGCACTGGCACCTATACTAAATCCAATAAAGTGTTTTAATTGAGACTGTTGCTCGATGAGCGCGCGGATTTTTCTTGCATAGGCAGCCACGCCGCCACTCGCCAGAAAAGCTTGATAGGCTTGCTGCTCGGTTTGAACTTGAAAGTCGGCTTCGAAGGGACTAACGATGAGGCAGGAGGCACGGAGTTGGCGACTGAGACTGGCGATGGCCGGAGTATTTCCAAAGACATCTGTGGCGATTAAAACGGTGGCGCGCATTGCAGCTAAATTCAGCGAAAACTGAACGGAAAACAAAAAGAGCGCGCAGCGTAGCGGACATCAGTGTAAAAGGCAAGTTGGATTTTGTGTTGGTATTCTTGGCGTGGGTGTCGGAGGCAATAAGCTTGCGGCTTTTTTCGAGTGTAGATCAGCGCTTAAAGTATACTGACGCCTTTTCAGAAAGTAAAAATAGTATGAAGACTTCTTGGTTGTTGGCTATCGGTTTGTGTCTGATAAGTTTGAGTGGATGTCAGCGTAGTGACGGACCTGCTGCACAGGAAAACCTGGCGCGCGGTTCAGCACAAGTTCGTGAACTAAAAATGATAGATGAGGTGCTCGGCGGTGGCGTAGAAGCCCGGGCTGGAAGTGTAGTCACTGTTCATTACACAGGCTGGTTATACGATGCACGCGTCGCTAATTTGCAGGGCAAGAAGTTCGATAGCTCATTAGACCGTGGCACACCGTTTAGCTTTACTCTGGGTGCGCAGCAAGTGATTAAGGGATGGGATGCTGGTGTAGCTGGCATGCGCGTGGGTGGTAAGCGGACTTTGATTATTCCTAGTGAGATGGCGTACGGCAGTGGTGGTCGTGGTCCGATTCCAGATGATGCGGCTCTGGTGTTTGAAGTCTTATTGGTCGATGTGAAATAGTTCGCGCTCTAGACTGTAGTGCCGTTCGCTTAAGACGAAGTGTGAACATGTCAGCGAGAGGATACGAGGCAGCTGTCCGCATTGACTTTGTGGCTTTGGACAAAGATGAAAACCCATCAACGCCGAGACGCCGAGACGCTGAGGCGCTGAGATACGCAGAGAAACCCAGTAAAATCGTCGCTTTTCTCTGCGCTCCTCTGCGTCTCGGCGTTGCGGGGTTTTGAAGCATAATTAAAACCTTGTTCGCTTAACTGAACGGCATTACGTTCTAGACAAAGGATTTTGCATCAAGTAGTTATAGGCTGACGAATGCAGGTCAACGCTGCGTAACGCAGGTCAGCATTTCTTTCTAAGTAGATTGCTTTTTGCGCAGCTTGGCAAAATCGTCTGGTTCCCAAGGACGCATCGCCATCAATAGGCCTATGCCTTCGCGTTTCTTTAACGGCGATTGCAAACTCTCAGCATGTAACTCGGCAAAACGGCGTTTTAATTGACGCAACTCCGTTTGCAATTTCATGGCAGCCGTTTCGGTGAGCATGCCATGCGTGAAGATGAAATTTTCTTTGGCTTGGTGAAAGTGGGCATCCAAAAAATCAGGTAAGGCTTCTTTTTCAAAATAAGTTTTGATCGGCCCCTGTGGCAACCAATCAAAGTCGCGGCTGATATTGAGGCGTATGCGATTGCCGGGTAATAAATTGATCAAACCGAGCTGATCAAGCTTCAATAATTTTTTCAAGCAATTCGTTTCGCTGAGTTCGTACACTTGCAGCATTTCTTGCATGCTCCAGTGATTGATCGCGCACACCGCAACCAGCAGCAATTGATTATCAGAGACTAATTCTTTTTCCTGCAAAGCTGTGAGTGTGCTCAATTTTTCCTGAGCCAGGCTGGCTTCCTGTGCCAATTCAGCGAGACTAAAACCCAGGTAATGGCTAATCTGTATCACACGTTCCAGACTTATCATCGTGTCGCTACTTTCAGCGAATAGACGTTTGATGCTGGCTTCGGACAATTGCAAGGCCTGTGCCAAATCGCGATAGGTTTTGCCTTGCAATTTAAGCTGCTGCTTAATAGTTTTGAGGAGTTGTGTGATTTCGGTCATGAGCGGGAGGGACTAGGTTTGCAGCGACGCAGGATATTAAGCTAAAAATAGCATAATAATTGCGGCAAGTATTAAGAAACGCGACTTTGTTTTGAATTTCCTGTCACTTTGCAGGATATTCTGTCGCTGAAAAATAGACGCGGGCATGCTGTGCTTTCCGATTTTTTTGGAAGATCATGATGAAACCAAACCAAAAATTCTTCCCCGTTAGCTTTATCTTGTTTTTGATAGCGGTATTGCTATGGCATGGACCCATCGCCCAACTGAGCAATTATCATGCTTTTGCTGATCAGACTTTATTCCTTGGTATCCCTCATGCAATGGATGTCTTGAGTAATCTAGCGTTTTTGGGCGTCGCTTTATTTGGTTTATTGAAGTTACCTTATGCGCAAGGGCGGACTTCTTACTGGGCGTTTTTAGTATTCTTTATTTGTCTTGTCGCGACTAGTGCTGGATCTACTTTTTACCATTGGGCGCCAGATGATCAAAGGCTGTTTTGGGATAGGCTGCCGATTGCTCTGGCATGTGCCGCATTGTTAGCGGCGGTGAGGGCGGATTTGGTACCGGGCATGAATCGGAGAAGCGCTTTGATCGAATTGGGCTTTTTAATCGCTTGTGCGGTAGGCTCGGTAGGCTGGTGGCAACAAACTGCCGACTTGCGCTGGTATTTGTTATTGCAGATTTTGACCTTGTTCCTGATTCCTATTTGGCATTTTGTTTATGCAGCACCTAGGCGGCAGCGTCGTCTATTTGCTATCGCGATAGCGTTTTATGTGCTGGCCAAAATTTGTGAAGTCTTCGATCACGCCATTTTGTTTCATCTCAGCTTAATCAGCGGCCATAGTTTGAAGCATATTTTGGCGGCACTGGCTGCCGCGCTAATCGCTTATTCACTGCGTGGTGAACAAGCGATTAACGATACAGGTGGGCGCCTTGCTTAGCCTGTATATTTATTTCGATGCGAGGCTCGTTACGAATCGATAGACATCATCATCACCCAGAGTTCGCTTAAGTTTGCCCTCGAACCAAAGATGATGACAATGCGCTAGCGCTTCACCTAATGCGAAAGTGAGTTGGTGCGCATCGAGTGGGCGCTTAAACATGATGGGGACGATGTCGTTGGCCGACAATGGCGTGCTGCAGGCATCTAAAACTTCTTGCAAACGTTCCGCATGATGATCGTGCAATTGTTGGATGCGCGTATGAATGCCGGTAAAAGGTTTGCCATGGGAAGGCAGGACTAGAACATCGGCTGGCAGATCCGCATATTTTGCTAAAGAATCGAGATACTGTTTAACGGGATTCGCTTCCGGTTCCGCGGCAAATACCGAGACATTAGTAGAAATCCGCGGCAGCACCATATCGCCCGAGATCAGGCAATTTAGGGCCGCACAATAGAGCGAGACGTGTTCTGGTGAATGCCCAAACCCCGTGATAATGCGCCATTCGTGTTGACCTATCGTGATGCTGTGGCCATCTTGCAGGCGATGATACGAGGTGGGCACAGTCGGCACTAAACGTGTGTAATAGGTCTTACGCTCTTGTATTTTGTCCTGCATTTCAACAGTGACCAAACCGTGTTTGCGGAAATGCGGAAACATGGCGGAGCCATCAACGCCCGGCAAGCCAGCCGACATCATGCGCGCAAAGGCGTATTCACCGGTACTCATGTAGAGCGGCGCATTCCACAAAGTGCACAACCAATCTGCACTGCCGACATGATCGGGATGGCAGTGGGTAGCGATCACGCGCACTATCGGCCAACCTTTGAGATGCGAGGCAAATAAAATTTCCCAGGCATCGCGCGTCGCATCACTATTGATGCCGCAATCAACCACCGTCCAGCCGCGGATTTTGCCTTTGTCCGTCTGGTAGTCGTCTTCGATCAACCACAGATTGATATGATTGAGGGCAAACGGCAATCCCATCCGTACCCATAAAACTCCCGGCGCAATTTCTATGGTTTGACCTGCTTCAGGTAATTTGTCATTCAGTGGGTAATGCAGTTCTTGTTCTAAGTGATTCATAGCGATGTGTATGTGACGCAACAGGAATTCGGAGCAGGCTTGATAAATTGACGTTTACGTTAACTGCGTTTCAGGTAAGATTCTAAATTCAAAACACAATTGATGTTGGGCTTATCTCGACTTTTACGAGTATTCACCGAGATTTTTTAGGTGTTTTTAAGGCAATTTTCTTGTGTCGCATACAGAAAGACTTTTGAAAAAACTTTAGCAATGGCAACTTATACAATTACCGAATTAGCAAAAGAGTTTGATATTACGCCCCGTGCAATTCGCTTTTACGAAGACCAGGGCTTGATCAGTCCAAGCCGTGAAGGCCCGAGTGGACGTAATCGTGTGTACTCAGCACGTGAGCGCACACACCTCAAATTAACCTTACGGGGCAAGCGTTTAGGTTTGAGCCTATCGGAAATTAAACATCTGGTGACGATGTATGACTCACCCAAAGACACCGAAGTTCAACTCAAAAGTTTCTTGGATGTGCTGGCCAAACACCGAGCTTCTTTGGAGCAACAAAGAGAAGACATTGAAGTCATGCTGGATGAAATCACTGCGCATGAAGAAGAAAGCCAGCGTTTATTGGAAATTGTTAATAAAGCAAAATAAAGCGCATAAGAAATAATTACAAATAGCATGAATTGACGTTTACGTTAACGTCAATTAGAAGTATCATTTTTCTTGTTTGATTTATTCTCATTTATCGTTTTAATTAGGAACATGGGTGTAATCTAAAACCCCTCAACACAGAGGCACAGAGACACAGAGGAAAAGCGGAGAAAAACTATTTTCCTCATGTTTTGATCTTCTTTGGTCTTTCTCCGTGCCTCTGTGTCTCTGTGTTGAGAGGTTTTGATTTACCTGATCTAAATTTTGTAGGAATCGAGGACACTATGTTGCACTTACCAGGTTTAACGTTTGATCACGGCGAAGACATCGCCGCTTTGCGCGAAGCTGTTCAGCAATTTGCTGCCGCCGAAATCGCACCACTCGCTGCGGAAATGGATAGAACCGATCAATTCCCTATGCATCTGTGGAAAAAAATCGGCGAGATGGGTTTGCACGGTATGACAGTTTCCGAAGAATACGGTGGCGCGAATATGGGTTATCTCGCGCATATCATCGCGATGGAAGAAATTTCCCGCGCTTCTGCTTCCGTCGGTTTGTCTTACGGCGCGCATTCCAATCTGTGCGTGAATCAAATTAACCGCAACGGCAATGCAGAACAAAAAGCCAAATATTTACCAAAATTGATTTCTGGCGATCACGTCGGTGCGCTCGCGATGTCTGAACCAAATGCCGGTTCTGACGTCGTCAGCATGAAGTTGCGTGCAGATTTGAAAGGCGACCGTTACGTTTTGAACGGTTCCAAAATGTGGATCACGAATGGTCCTGATGCGGATACTTTAGTGGTCTACGCAAAGACCGATCTGGAAGCTGGCCCACGTGGCATGACCGCTTTCATTATCGAAAAAGGCTATAAAGGTTTTAGCATCGCGCAAAAACTCGACAAGCTAGGCATGCGCGGTTCGCACACTGGCGAATTGGTTTTCCAAGATTGTGAAGTGCCAGTAGAAAACGTCTTGGGTGGCGTAGGCAAAGGCGTTAACGTCTTGATGTCGGGCCTCGACTTTGAACGCACTGTTTTATCCGGCGGCCCACTCGGCATCATGCAAGCTTGTATGGATGAAGTCGTGCCTTACATCCACGACCGCAAACAATTCGGTCAAGCGATTGGTGAATTCCAACTCATGCAAGGCAAACTGGCGGATATGTATTCCACCATGATGGCATGCAAAGCTTATGTCTACGCAGTAGGTCAAGCTTGCGACCGCGCTAAAACACCAGAAGCAGTGCGCGCTTTGCGTAAAGACGCAGCTGGCGCAATCTTGTACTCAGCAGAAAAAGCGACATGGATGGCGGGTGAAGCGATCCAAACTCTGGGCGGTAATGGTTATATCAACGAATATCCAGTTGGCCGTTTGTGGCGTGATGCGAAGTTGTATGAAATTGGTGCTGGTACGAGTGAAATTCGTCGTATGCTGATAGGTCGTGAGCTCTTCGCCGAGACGATGTAAAGAATTGGAAACCCCTCAACACAGAGGCACAGAGACACGGAGGAAAAACAGGAGTTTTTTCATAAACGTTTAATAGCGTAGATGATTTAAAAGATCGATTGATAGGTTCAAAGAAGCGAACTTGCCTTTCTCTGTGCTCCCTCTGTGTCTCAGTGTCTCTGTGTTGAGAGGTTCTAAAAAGGTCACCATAGCCTATGCCCCAAATCGCCTTTCCTAAATTGTTGTCTTCGCAAATTGCATTCGACATTGCAAGGACCATACTCGACGGTTTTGATAAGCATTACCGCTTGTTCCGCGCAACGACGCAGATGGCGAAGCAGCGTTTTGAACGCGGCGATTGGAAAGCGGCGCAGGACGATGCGCGTGAGCGGATTGCTTACTACGATAAGCGCGCCAAGGAATGTGTACAGATTCTGGAAGATGAATACGACAGCGATGATTTGACCGATGAAGTGTGGCGCGAAGTCAAGCTGCACTATATGGGTTTGCTGATTGATCATTTGCGCCCCGAATTGGCTGAGACTTTTTTTAATACGGTCTGCACCAAACTTTTACATCGCACTTACTTCCACAATGATTTCATTTTTGTGCGTCCTGCCACCGCCACTGACTACATAGAACGTGACGATACGCCAGCGACTTATCGCGTGTATTACCCATCCGCTGATGGCTTGAGTTTTAGCCTGAAACGCATAGTCACGAATTTTCAACTGCAAACGCCGTTCGCGCATCTGGATGCCGATATCGCTAAAGTCGAAGCGCGTTTGCTGGAGCAATTTGGCGATACGCGCTTTGAACCGAATCATCAGTTGCAAGTATTGGCGAGTTTGTTCTTTCGCAATAAAGCTGCCTACATTATCGGCAAAAGCATTAACGGCAACCAAGAAATGCCGTTTGTGATTCCTATCATTCACGATAAAAATCGTGAATTGATTTTGGATACGGTGCTGTTCGATAACATGCATATCACGGTCTTGTTCTCATTTACCCGCGCTTACTTCATGGTCGATATGGATGTGCCGTCGGCTTATGTGCAATTCATACGCAGTATCTTGCCGCGCAAACCGCGCAGCGAGATTTACACCATGCTGGGTTTGCAAAAACATGGCAAGAATTTGTTCTATCGTGATTTCTTGCATCATCTGAAGTATTCGTCCGACATGATAGAAGCCGCGCCCGGTATTCGTGGTTTGGTGATGTTGGTGTTCGCACTGCCATCGTTCCCGTATGTGTTTAAGCTGATCAAAGATAGCTTCCCGCCACCGAAAGAAACGACCAAGGCTTTGATCAAAGAAAAATATCTGCTGGTGAAAAACCATGACCGCGTTGGTCGCCTGGCGGATACTTTGGAATATTCTGATGTGGCCTTTCCACGTGCACGTTTTTCCGAAGATCTATTAGCCGAGATACGTCGTTACGCACCATCGATACTCGAAGTGAACGAAGACGAAGTTATCATCAAACATCTGTACATCGAGCGTCGCATGACGCCATTGAATATCTGGCTGACAGAAGCGGAACAGAAAGGCGATGACGCCGCGATGGAACATGCGATAGTCGAGTACGGCAATGCAATCAAAGAATTGGTCGGCGCGAATATCTTCCCCGGCGATATGCTGTATAAAAACTTCGGCGTAACGCGTCATAAACGTGTCGTTTTCTACGATTACGATGAGATAGAAACGATCGTCGATTGTAATTTCAGGACGATACCTTTACCGCGCAATGAAGAAGACGAAATGTCGGCCGAGCCTTGGTATCCGATAGGAAAATACGATGTATTTCCCGAACAGTTCGGTACCTTCTTATTGGGCAATGCCAAGGTCAAAGAATATTTCATGAAACACCACGCCGACTTGCTGACAGCGCAGTATTGGCAAGAGCGTAAAGACAGAATTGTGAGAGGTAAGGTAGATGATGTATTTCCTTATCCTCAGAGTATTAGATTTATGAATTAATGATTCAAAACCTCTCAACACAGAGGCACAGAGGGAAAAGAGAGGAAAGCGATTTAAATTTTTTTTGCCACTTGAGTTCAACTATTTATCTGACTCGATTTCACAAAAAACTCCTGCTCTTCTCTGTGTCTCCGTGCCTCTGTGTTGAGAGGTTTTAAAAGATTTTTGAAAAACTACGAACAATTTAATTGGAGAAAACTATGAATGATCCTATCGTAATCGTCGGCGCGGCTCGTACCCCTATGGGCGCGTTTCAAAGTGATTTCGCTTCTTTGACTGCGAGCCAATTAGGTGCAGTGGCGATCAAAGCGGCAGTAGAACGTGCAGGCGTGAAGCCAGAGTTGGTCGAAGAAGTCTTGTTCGGTAACTGCTTAATGGCAGGTCAAGGTCAAGCACCAGCACGTCAGGCATTATTGGCGGCGGGCTTGCCGTTTTCTACTGGAGCGGTCACTTTATCGAAGATGTGCGGTTCCGCGATGAAAGCGACGATGATGGCCTACGATTCCTTGCTGGCTGGTAGCAATGAAGTGCTGGTCACAGGTGGTATGGAATCAATGACGAATGCCCCGTACATCATTCCAAAAGCACGTGGCGGCTATCGCATTGGTCACGGCACGATCATGGATCACATGATGCTCGACGGTTTGGAAGACGCTTATGACAAGGGTCGTAGCATGGGCACTTTCGCTGAAGATTGTTCCGCGAAATATGGCTTTACACGCGAAGCGCAAGACGCCTTTGCGATCGCCTCCGTAACACGCGCACAAAACGCAGCCAGCAGCGGTGCATTTTCTTGGGAAATCGCACCAGTCACAGTTTCTGGTCGCGGTGGTGATGTCGTCATCGATAAAGACGAAGGTCCATTAAAAGCCAAGCTCGACAAGATTCCAAATTTAAAAGCAGCATTCAAAAAAGACGGCACGATTACTGCCGCGTCTTCCTCTTCAATTAATGACGGTGCCGCAGCTTTGGTCTTGATGCGTGAATCTAAAGCTAAAGAATTAGGCTTGACACCTATCGCTAAAATCTTGGGTCATGCAACGCACGCGCAAGAGCCAGGATGGTTCACCACAGCGCCAGTCGGCTCTATCGAAAAACTCTACAAAAAAATCGGCTGGACAACAGCGGATGTCGATTTGTTCGAAGTCAATGAAGCCTTTGCGGCAGTACCGATGGCAGCCATGCATGATCTCGGTATTTCACACGACAAGATGAACGTGCACGGTGGTGCATGTGCACTCGGCCATCCTATCGGCGCATCTGGCGCACGTATCATCGTGACGCTGATTGGTGCATTGAAAGCACGCGGCGGTAAGCGTGGGGTTGCTTCTTTATGTATCGGTGGTGGTGAAGCGACTGCGATGGCGATTGAGTTGGTGTAATTGTTTTATGTTCCCTCTCCCGCAAGCGGGAGAGGGCTAGGGTGAGGGCGGTTCAGACGCAGCAGAGCTGATTATTTAGTCAAATCACAAGCATACAAAATATCGGTTTTAAGAAATGTGTATGAGACTGAACCACCCTCATCCCCGACCCTTCTCCCGCTTGCGGGAGAAGGGGGAATTAAATAGTTGAATAGAAAAACGGAGTACAAGCAATGCCCACAGCCTTAATCATCGGAGCTTCTCGCGGTATAGGACATGAATTTGCGCGGCAATACAAAGCTGCTGGTTGGCGCGTCATCGCCACCGCACGTAAGCCAGAAGATCTCGCGCAATTGACAGCACATGGTTGTGAGGCTTTGCCTCTGGATGTAAATAATCTCAATGATTGCGCCGGTCTGGCATGGCGACTTGATGATGAAAAGATTGATGTTGCGATTTTGAACGCGGGTGTATTTGGCAGCAGAACGAACGGTTTGCAATCGCCGCAACAAGTCGAATTTGATGAAGTGATGCACACCAATGTATTAGCCGCGATGCGCTTACTGCCCTTGGTATTGCCTATGCTTGAAAACGCTAGCGGTAAGTTGGCAGTTTTGTCTTCGCGCATGGGTTCCATCGGTTTGCGTGAAAACAATGTGGCATGGCTGTATCGCGCCAGCAAAGCGGCCTTGAATTCGGTATTAAAAGATGTTTCGCTCAGTACGCAAAAAGTGACATGCATCGCATTTCATCCGGGTTGGGTACAAACCGACATGGGCGGCGCGGGCGCTGAGATTAGCGTCGATGTCAGCGTTACTGGCATGCGCAAAGTGATTGCAAATAGCAGTCGTGCGCAAAATGGGCAGTTTTTGAATTATGACGGAACACAATTAGGCTGGTAATGAGAAAACCTCTCAACACAGAGGCACAGAGACACAGAGAAAGACAGGAGTTTTATGAATATTGAACCCTGCTACTCGTTTAATAAAAGTCCTTCTTTGATGCATGAAATTCGCCTTAGAGAATAAAAAGACTTTCTCCAGTTTTTCCTCGGTGTCTCGTAAAGGTGTACCTTTACCTCTGTGTTGAGAGGTTTAAATAAATTTTTTAGAATCGAGTAACACATGCAACTAACATCAGAACACGAAATGATCCGCGACGCAGTGCGTAGCTTTGTGCAGGAACGCATCACGCCAAATGCAGCGCGTTGGGATAAAGAACATCATTTCCCTGCTGAGGAATTGAAAGAGCTCGCAGCGATGGGCGCGTATGGTGTGGCGGTGCCAGAAGAGCTCGGCGGTGCAGGTATGGATTACTTGTCTCTGGCTCTTGTGCTGGAAGAAATTGCTGCTGGTGATGGTGGTACCTCAACCGTCGTGTCAGTCAACAATTGTCCAGTCTGCAGCATAGGTATGATGTACGCGAATGCCGAACAAAAAGAACAATGGCTTCGCCCACTGGCGCAAGGTGAGATGTTAGGCGCATTTTGCTTAACAGAACCCCATGCAGGTAGTGACGCTTCCGATTTGCGCACTACCGCAAAGCGAGAAGGTGATGAATACGTCTTGAATGGCGTGAAGCAATTCATCACCAGCGGCAAGCATGCCGACGTGGCGATCGTGATGGCGGTGACCGATAAAGCAGCAGGCAAAAAAGGTATCAGCGCATTTTGGGTCGATACCAAAACGCCGGGTTATATCGTTGCGAGTCTCGAACATAAAATGGGTCAACACTCTTCTGATACCGCACAGATTCTGTTTGAGAATTGCCGTATCCCGGCCGCGAATTTGATCGGTGAAGAAGGCCAAGGTTACAAGATTGCCTTGTCTGGACTTGAAGGCGGCCGCATCGGTATCGCTTCACAATCGGTGGGTATGGCACGCGCAGCGTTTGAAGCTGCTTTAGCCTACGCCAAAGATAGGCGTACTTTTGGCAAAGCGATTTTTGAACATCAAGCAGTGCAATTTCGCTTAGCGGATATGGCGACACAAATTGAAGCAGCACGCCAATTGATCTGGCATGCGGCGAGCATGAAAGATGCAGGTAAGCCATGTTTGAAAGAGGCTGCGATGGCGAAATTGTTTGCTTCTGAAATGGCCGAGAAGGTTTGCTCTGATGCGATACAAATTCACGGCGGCTATGGTTATGTGAGTGACTTCCCAGTTGAACGCATCTATCGTGATGTGCGTGTGTGTCAGATTTATGAAGGTAGTTCGGACATTCAGAAGATTTTGATTGGTCGTGGGTTGTTGGATTGAGGTTTTAGGACATTAACTTTTGCTGCGAACTATTTTGCTGTCATTCCCGCGCAGGCGGGAATCCAGTGACTTTTTGTTCTGTTGGCTAATGCAAATGTGTTTGGCGGTGCAGCGGACGACGCTGGATTCCCGCCTACGCGGGAATGACAGAAACGAAGTATGCAGAACCTGCAATAAATCACGAATTGAATTGGAGAGTGGAAATGAACAAACGCATCGAATACTGGTTTGACTATGTTTCACCTTACGCCTATCTGATCACGCAAGTGATAGCAGAACTCGCCGCAAAATATGGTCGCGAGGTTGAGTGGAAACCGATGTTATTAGGTGTGGTGTTCAAGACGACCAATTCCAGCCCATTAACCATGCGTCCACCGATGATGGCGAGCTATCACAAGCATGATATGGAACGTTCGGCTCGTTATGCGGGTTTGCCGTTTGTTTTGCCTGAGCCATTTCCTATCAATACCCAAAACACTGCACGCGTGTGTTTATGGATGAAAGAAGTCGCTCCTGAACGCGTGGGTGAATTTACACGCGGTGTGACCAAGGCGTATTTCTCTGGTCCTGCAGGCTTGAATGATATCGTGTGGTTAGCAGAGTACGTGAATCAAATGGGCTTAGATGGCGCAGCAGCTGCTGCCGCATGCAAAGACGAACGCTACAAAGCGCAATTGAGCGAAGCTTGTGAAGAAGCGGTCAGCAAAGGCGTGTTTGGCGCACCATGGGTGATTGTGGATGGTGAGCCATTCTGGGGTAATGATAGGTTGCCGCAATTAGAAAAATGGTTAGCGACGGGCGGGTTTTAATTTGATGTAGGGCGGGTGAAACCCGCGCCGCCAACACGTTAAGTACCTAAGCAGCGCGGGTTGCACCCGCCCTACGAGAACTGAGCTGACGTAAAAACCAGATTGGAAGAGACATGAAAAAAGGCTACAAACAATTAGTCGACGAAGCAAATGCGCAAATCAAAACCTATAGCGTGGCGGAAGCACAAGCGAAGTTAGGTGACCCGCAAGTACAATTCATCGACGTGCGTGATATTCGTGAACTCGAACGCGAAGGCATCATCCCCGGCGCATTCCACGCACCACGCGGCATGATCGAATTTTGGGTTGACCCTGATTCGCCTTACTTCAAACCGGTGTTTGGCGAGAACAAGGAATTCATCTTGTTCTGCGCTGCAGGTTGGCGTAGTGCTTTGACGACTAAGACCGTGCAAGACATGGGCTTAGAAAACGTGGCGCATATTGATGGTGGTTTTGGTGCATGGAAAGCAGCGGGGGCGCTTACGGCGGTGAAAGAAAGTAAGAAGCCAATTTAAACTTTTTCATTTGACGAATTGTTGATTGTTATGAACAAAATGAAGGTCACTAGACCTAAAGCAGAATTGATATGGTTTGGTACTGTTGATGACGGTAAGAAGCTTATTATCAATACGAAAGACGGCGATTTATCACATGATCTTGTAACTATTACCGCAGATGATAACGATGAAAGTCTTTGGTTTGAAATAGAGCAAAACGGTGAGTTGGTACAAATTCCATTGGCTGTGGTTAAGGATGCACTTGAGCTCGCTGGTGAGGTTCATTCAGAAGCGTGGTATGAAAAGAATGTGTATAACAACACTTAAGTAACAACGTAGGGCGGGTGCAACCCGCGCCGCCAGACAGTTGAACAACAGCGCGGGTTGCACCCGCCCTACAAAGAAACGTTTAGGTAAAGTGTGAGTAAAACAATCTGCCCCTGTGGCTCAAACAAAGAATTCGCTGTCTGCTGCAATCGCTACATCAGCGGTGCAGAAGTCGCACCCACGGCAGAAGCCTTGATGCGGTCGCGCTACACCGCTTATACGCTCAACGATGAAGCGTATCTGCGTGCGACATGGGATGAACGTACCTGTCCCCATGAGCGTATTACAGATGGTGGTGCATCGAAGTGGTTAGGTTTGGAAGTAAAGAAACATGAAGCACAAGAAAAAGAGGCGATGGTGGAATTCGTCGCCCGTTACAAAATTGGTGGCAAAGCCCATCGCTTGCACGAGAAAAGTCGGTTCGTGAAGTTTGATGGCAAGTGGTTTTATGTTGATGGAATTTATGAATAAAAACCTCTCAACGCCGAGACGCTGAGACGCAGAGTAGAACCTTAAAAGAGAGTTTTTCTCTGTTTTCGATTTTCTCGGTGACTCTGCGCCTCGGCGTTGAGGGGTTTCAAAAAAATGAGCAATTGCGTAATACGTAATCTGGAAAAATTATGACAACCCTAGAATCCAAATTAAACCCTCGCTCCGAGGACTTCAAAGCCAACACTGCAGCGATGCAATTAGTGGTTGATGACCTTAAGCAAAAAGTTACCAAGATCGCTCTGGGCGGCGGTGAAGAAGCACGCCAAAAACATTTAGGCCGCGGCAAACTCTTGCCACGTGATCGTGTACAAAACTTGCTCGATCCAGGCACACCTTTCCTTGAGTTTTCCCAGCTCGCCGCTTTCAATATGTACAAAGAGAAGAACGATGTTGATGCAGCACCGAGCGCAGGTGTGATCACCGGTATCGGTCGCGTAGCAGGTCAGGAATGTGTCATCGTTTGTAATGATGCGACGGTGAAGGGGGGTACTTATTATCCGATGACAGTGAAGAAGCATTTGCGTGCGCAAGAGATCGCCGAGCAAAACAATTTACCTTGTATTTACTTGGTCGACAGCGGCGGTGCGAACTTGCCAAACCAAGACGATGTGTTCCCAGATCGCGATCACTTCGGTCGTATCTTTTACAACCAAGCGAATATGTCTGCTAAAGGCATTCCACAAATCGCCGTGGTGATGGGTTCTTGTACCGCCGGTGGTGCCTATGTACCAGCGATGAGTGATGAGTCTATCATCGTGAAAAACCAAGGTACGATTTTCTTGGGCGGCCCACCATTGGTGAAAGCGGCAACTGGTGAAGTGGTCAGTGCCGAGGACTTGGGTGGTGGTGATGTGCATACACGTCTGTCGGGTGTAGTCGATCATTTGGCACAGAACGATACGCACGCACTGGCGATGGCGCGTCAAATTGTGTCGAATCTGAATCGTCAGAAACCACAAAACGTGGTGATGAAGGCGGTAGAAGAACCGAAGTATCCTGCCAGTGAATTGTATGGTGTGATTCCCGTCGATACGCGCAAACCTTTCGATGTGCGTGAAGTGATTGCCCGTGTTGTCGATGGCAGCCATTTCGATGAATTCAAAGCGCGTTATGGCACGACTTTGGTCTGCGGCTTTGCGCATATCCATGGCATGCCAGTCGGCATTATCGCTAACAACGGTATTTTGTTTTCGGAATCCGCATTGAAGGGCACACACTTCATCGAACTGTGCTGCCAGCGTAAGATCCCACTGATATTTTTGCAAAACATCACCGGCTTTATGGTTGGACGCAAATACGAAAACGAAGGTATCGCGCGCAATGGCGCCAAGATGGTGACGGCGGTAGCGACGGCCAATGTGCCAAAGTTCACCGTCATTATCGGTGGTAGTTTTGGTGCGGGTAACTACGGCATGTGTGGCCGTGCTTATTCTCCGCGTTTCATGTGGATGTGGCCAAACGCACGTATCTCGGTGATGGGTGGGGAGCAAGCTGCCAGCGTGTTGGCGACAGTGCGCCGTGATGGTATCGAAGGCAAAGGCGGTACTTGGAGTGCCGAAGAAGAAGCTGCTTTCAAACAACCAATTAAAGATCAGTACGAGCACCAAGGCCATCCTTACTATGCATCAGCACGTTTGTGGGATGACGGTGTGATTGATCCGGCGGATACGCGTATGGTGCTCGGTCTCGGTTTAAGTGCCGCTTTGAATGCGCCGATTCCTGACGCGAAGTTTGGTATATTCCGCATGTAATGTGTATTGATGTTTGCACTGTTCGAAGATCGATAAAAGAATTGACCGTCATTCCTGCGTAGGCAGGAATCCAGTGGCTTAATTTGATGGCAAATAAAAGAAAAAGTCTCTGGATTCCCGCCTTCGCGGGAATGACAAATAAATTAGGCTAACTCCACCGATTAAATTTTGCATCCTCGGCATCTCTCCTGCTAAGTTTTTGAATGGAAATGGATAGAAATGTACCAAACCCTCACCCTCACCCACGACAACAAAGTCGCGACTGTCACTTTAAATCGTCCTGATGTGCGCAATGCGTTTGATGAAACGACGATTGCTGAGATTACCCAGGTGTTTAACGAATTGAGTAGCGATAGCAGTATTCGTGCAATTGTGTTGGCAGCGAATGGCCCAGCGTTTTGCGCTGGAGCGGATCTCAATTGGATGAAGAAAATGGCGGACTATACGCATGCTGAGAATCTTGCCGATGCGGGGCAATTAGCGGCGATGTTGGCAGCGATTTATACCTGCGCTAAACCAGTCGTAGCGCAAGTGCAAGGCGATTGCTACGCAGGTGGCATGGGTTTGGTCGCCGCTTGCGATGTGATCGTCTCAGTCGATACAGCACAATTTTGCTTGAGCGAAGTCAAGTTAGGATTGATTCCTGCCACCATTTCGCCGTATGTGATTAAGGCCATGGGCGAGAATGCCGCACGCCGTTATTTCTTGACGGCAGAGCGTTTCGATGCGGCGCAAGCTTTGCGCATAGGTTTTGTGCATGAAGTGCTTGCTGCGGATGGCTTGACAGCGAAAGTCGCTGAAATCGTGAAAGCACTGGTGACGAATAGCCCGAATGCTGTCGCACAAGCCAAAGTCTTGGTGCGTGATGTAGGTGGACGTGAAATTACGCCTGAGTTGATTGCGAATACGGTTGAGGGTATCGCTGTGATCCGCGCATCCGAGGAGGGGCGTGAGGGCGTGCGATCTTTCCTCGAAAAGCGCAAGCCGGGCTGGTTAGTGTGATCACGTATAATGGCGGGTTAGGTAGTTTTTCTCCCTTCTCCCGTAAGCGGAAGAAGGGTCGGGGATGAGGGTAGTTCAGGTTTCTGCAAAGTAAGCGTAGTACAAAAATTGCAGATTTCTGAACTACCCTCACCCTAACCCTCTCCCGCTTGCGGGAGAGGGGACTAAGAATAAAATCGTAGGGCGGGTGCAACCCGCGCCGCCAAGCGCTTGAACAACAGCGCGGCTTATACCCGCTCTACATTTAGATATCTCAGTGCCGAGTAGCAAAGTAAATCATTAAAATAATTGGGAACAATTTGAACGCAGTGCAAACATCAAGTAAGTCATGGGTAGAGCGTAGCCTGCAAAGCGTCTGGCATCCGTGTACGCAAATGCAACACCACGAGACCATGCCTTTGATTCCGGTGAGCCATGGCCGCGGTGCATGGCTGGTCGACATGGAAGGCAAGCGTTACCTCGATGGTATTAGTTCGTGGTGGGTGAATTTGTTTGGCCATGCCAATCCGCGTATCAACGCCGCACTCAAAAATCAGCTTGATCAATTAGAGCATGCGATGTTGGCCGGTTTTACACATGAGCCTGTGATTCGCTTGTCTGAAAAATTGTCTGCCTTAACGGGCGGTGTACTTGGTCATTGTTTCTACGCATCCGATGGTGCATCGGCAACGGAAATTGCCTTGAAGATGAGTTTTCATTTTTGGTGTAACCAAGGTCAAACTGAGAAGCAAGAATTTATCTGCCTCAAAGGTAGCTACCACGGTGAAACAATAGGCGCGCTGGCGGTCACCGATGTGCCTTTATTCCGTGATGCTTACGGCCCTATGATACGCAATGCGCATGTCGTAGATTCACCCGATGCGCGTCAGGCGCTTGATGGCGAAACCGCCATCGATGTCGCACGCCGTGCCGCGGCCGATATGGAACGCTGCTTGCAAGAGCGCGCAGGCAAAATTGCCGCCGTGATTTTAGAACCCTTGGTGCAATGCGCCACAGGCTTCGCCATGCACGATCCAGAATATCTGCGTTTGGTGCGTGCTTTGTGCGATCAGTATCAAGTGCATTTGATTGCTGATGAGATTGCCGTTGGTTGTGGTCGCACAGGCACTTTCTTCGCGTGTGAAAATGCGCAAATCTGGCCTGACTTTGTGTGCCTGTCGAAAGGCATCAGTGGCGGTTATTTACCCTTGTCTCTGGTGATGACGCGTGATGACATTTATCAAGGTTTTTATCATAGCGATGTGCGTCGAGGATTTTTGCATTCACATTCTTATACCGGTAATCCACTCGCCTGCCGGGCGGCTTTGGCGACCTTAGAAATTTTTGAGTCCGACGATGTGCTGACGCAAAATCGTGTGAAGGCAAATGCAATCACACAGGCTTTGCAGCCATTAGCACAACACGCTCAAGTCAAACACTTCCGCCAACAAGGCATGATGTGGGCGTTTGATGCCGTGTTCCATGATACAAAAAAGGATGCCAAAGATGATCAAGCGGCTAAGACATTTTCGCGCCGTTTCTTTACGCAGGCTTTGCAGGAAGAATTATTGTTGCGCCCTATCGGCAACACGGTGTATTTGATGCCACCGTATATTTTGAATCCAGAAGAAATTAGTTTAGTTGGCGAGCGCATGCTGAAGGTCTTCAATCAGGTGATGGGAGGCGCAACATGATTTTGCTCGATCAAATTCAAAACGAATTGGCGGCCTTAGATAGCAAGAGCTTGCGCCGTCGCCGTCGTCATGCCGAGAGTCCAAGTGCGCCACGAGTCAAAGTCGATGGCCGTGATATGTTGGCGTTTTGCAGCAACGACTACCTTGGATTGGCTGCGCATCCTAAGATCATCGCAGCCTTGCAAGAAGGTGCGGATTTGTATGGCGTTGGCAGCGGCGCATCGCATTTGATTAGCGGCCATAGCCGTGCTCATGCCATCCTTGAAGACAGACTCGCTGAATTTATGTCACCGCATTTAGTGGATGCGCGCGCCTTGTATTTTTGCACCGGTTACATGGCGAACCTCGCCGTGCTGGCGGGCTTGGCTGCGGTATCAGGCAAAGACACAGAATTGTTTTCCGAATCGTTGAATCATGCTTCGCTGATTGATGGCGCGAAACTCTCGCGTGCGAAATTGCAGGTTTATCCGCATGGCGATGTCGCCAGCTTGCGAGTGCTGCTACAAGCTTCATCTGCTGCGACCAAAATCGTGGTCAGCGATAGCGTCTTTAGTATGGATGGCAATTTAGCTCCTGTGCCCGAATTGCTCGCTTTATGCGAAGAATTTAATGCTTGGTTGGTCATCGATGATGCCCATGGATTTGGCGCTTTAGGTGCGCGTGGCCGTGGTGTGCTTGAACATTTTAATTTGCGTTCGCCCAACATCGTCTACATGGGAACCTTGGGCAAGTCCGCCGGTGTTGGCGGTGCCTTCGTTGCAGCGCATAAAGATGTGATTGAGTGGTTAGTGAATAAAGCGCGCCCTTATATTTATACCACAGCAGCACCACCGGCTTTAGCGCATGCTCTGTTGACCAGTTTAGATATTATTCAAGGCGAAGAAGGACAAGCGCGCCGCGCCCATCTGCAAACCTTGATCGCGCAGTTGCGACGCGATTTGAAACTCAAACGTTGGACGCTGATGCCATCTGACACCGCAGTGCAGCCTATCGTGATTGGTGACAACGCCGAAAGTTTACAAGCAGCAGCGACTTTGTACGAGCAAGGTTTTTGGGTGCCAGCGATACGACCACCGACAGTGCCGGTCGGGACAGCACGTTTGCGTATTACTTTGTCTGCGGCGCATACAAGTGAAGATTTGGCGACCTTGATTGATGCTGTGAATTGTATTGAAGATTGATGTTTTAAAGTTCCCTCTCCCGCGGGCGGGAGAGGGTTAGGGTGAGGGTAGTTCAGCAACTGCAATGTAAAAATTTAGACTAATGTTTTTTTTGTTCGTCTTGAAATAATGCTCGAAACATCTGAACCTCCCTCATCCCCGGCCCTTCTCCCGCTTGCGGGAGAAGGGAGCGAAGATAAAGCACGGCGTGCATCCGCCCTACAAGATTGGCGATGTAAGGATTATTTTTGAAGGAACGAAGTTAGAAAATGCAAAACAGAACAAACGATTATTTCATCACAGGCACCGACACAGAAATCGGTAAGACGTTCACCACGTCCGCCTTGCTACGCGCTTTCGCGCAGCAGGGATGTTCGACGCTAGGGATGAAGCCGATAGCCTCGGGTGCTGATGAAATCGATGGTGTTTTGCATAATGAAGATGTAGATAGTTTAGTCGCGGCATCCAGCGTCAAAGTGCCACAGGAAATCGTTGTACCGTACTTAATGCGAACACCAGCAGCACCGCATATCGTTGCTTCGATGGAAAACGTGACGATGGATGTGCAGCACATTCATAATTGTTACCAACAAGCACAACAATTGGCAGAGGTAGTATTAGTCGAAGGCGTCGGTGGATATTGTGTGCCCTTAGACGATGAGACGAGCACGGTAGATTTGGCGCAGGCATTGTCTCTGCCAGTGATTTTAGTGGTTGGTATGCGTCTCGGTTGCATTAATCATGCACTACTGACGGCTCAGGCTATCGCTGCGAGTGGATTGCGTCTGGCAGGCTGGGTCGCGAATACGCTTGATCCAGAGATGAAGTTTTTTGAAGAGAATGTGCAGGCACTCAAACAGCGTTTAGATGCACCTTGTCTGGGTGTGATGCCGCGTTTAGGCGCAGGCGACGAAGTGCAAGCGAGCCAGTATTTAGATTTGAATTTATTGAAGTGAAGGAAATGAACATGGAACACCTGGAACAAACGGTCGATAACGCAAAAGCTAAAGAGTCAGTGCAAGGCATACAGTTTCACGCACCAGTGAAAGCCATCGAAGCGGAAACCTGGCCGGTTGACGATGTGATGGCATTGTTTGATTTACCTTTCAATGATTTGCTGTTCAAAGCACAGGTGCTGCACCGTGAGAATTTTCCAAATGGTGATGTGGAACTGGCGACTTTGCTGTCGATTAAAACCGGTGGTTGCGAAGAAGATTGCGGCTATTGCCCACAAGCAGCGCGTTACGATACCGGTGTTGAAGCGAAGAAGTTGATGGACGTGCGCGAAGTCTTGAACGCAGCCAAAGCAGCCCGCGAAAGTGGCGCGACTCGCTTCTGCATGGGCGCAGCATGGCGCTCGCCGAAAGATCGCGACATGGAAAAAGTCGAAACTATGGTGCGTGAAGTCAAAGCCATGGGCTTAGAAACTTGCGCGACCTTGGGCATGCTCAAAGAAGAGCAAGCGCAGCGTTTGAAAGATGCTGGCCTTGACTACTACAACCACAATCTCGATACCGCACCCGAGTTCTACGATAATGTGATTTCCACACGCGACTATCAAGATCGTCTCGATACGCTGGGCCACGTGCGTACCGCGGGCCTCAAAGTGTGCTGCGGCGGCATCGTCGGCATGGGTGAAACGCGTCGTCAACGTGCTGGCTTGATCGCGCAATTGGCAAACCTGAATCCCTACCCAGAATCAGTACCAGTCAATCATTTGGTACAAGTCGAGGGCACACCGCTGCACGGTCTCGATCCACTCGATCCTTTGGAATTCGTACGCACGATCGCGGTAGCACGCATCACGATGCCAAAAGCACGCGTGCGCTTATCTGCAGGCCGGCGTCAAATGGGCGAAGCGGTGCAGGCCATGTGTTTCTTGGCGGGTGCGAATTCGATTTTCTACGGTGATAAATTGTTGACGACGGATAACCCAGAAGCAGAAGATGACAAAGTCTTGTTGGAAAAACTGGGTTTGAAAACGCGTGGTGTGGTGGAGAAGAAGGCCGGTAGTTGTAGTTAATTATATGTTTAAACCTCTCAACACAGAGGCACGGAGGCACAGAGGAAAAACGGAGAAATGCTTGATGTTCATATCGACGTATTGAACTGAACTTAAGAATTCTAGTTTTTCTCTTGTCTTTCTCTTGTCTTTCTCTTGTCTTTCTCTTGTCTTTCTCCGTGTCTCTGTGCCTCTGTGTTGAGAGGTTTTGGTTTTTAAAAATTTCCGAAAGATTAAAATCATGTTTAGCAAAATCCTCATCGCCAATCGTGGCGAAATTGCTTGCCGTGTTGCCGCGACAGCGCGTCGCATGGGTATCAAAACGGTCGCGGTCTATTCCGAAGCCGATGCCAATGCCAAGCATGTGGCGGTGTGTGATGAAGCGGTCTTGATTGGCCCTGCGCCTGCCAAAGAAAGTTATCTGCGTGCCGATAAAATTATCGAAGTGGCGTTGGCCACTGGTGCACAAGCGATTCATCCTGGTTATGGCTTCTTGTCTGAGAACAGTGAATTTGCAAATGCTTGCGCGAAAGCCGGTATTGCATTTATTGGCCCACCAGCATCTGCGATCGAAGCGATGGGAAGTAAGTCTGCAGCTAAATCCTTGATGGAAAAAGCCAATGTGCCTTTAGTGCCCGGCTACCATGGCGATAATCAAGATCCTGATTTCTTGCAAAACGAGGCTGATCGCATCGGTTATCCCGTATTGTTAAAAGCCAGCGCTGGTGGCGGTGGTAAAGGCATGCGTGTGATTGAACACAGCAAAGATTTTAAAGATGGTTTGGCTTCGTGCAAACGCGAAGCGATCAATTCTTTTGGTGACGATAAGGTCCTTGCTGAAAAGTATTTGCAACGCCCTCGTCATATCGAGATTCAAGTATTTGCCGATACGCATGGTAATTGCGTCTACCTGTTTGAACGTGATTGCTCAGTGCAACGTCGTCATCAAAAAGTATTAGAAGAAGCACCTGCGCCGGGCATGACAGCAGAGCGTCGCGCAGCGATGGGCGACGCGGCAGTCGCTGCAGCAAAAGCAGTTGGCTATGTTGGCGCTGGCACAGTCGAGTTCATCGCCAATCAAGATGGTTCTTTTTATTTCATGGAAATGAATACGCGTTTGCAGGTCGAACATCCAGTGACAGAAATGATCACTGGTACCGATTTGGTCGAATGGCAACTCCGTGTCGCCGCTGGCGAACAACTACCTTTGCAGCAATCCGAATTGCAAATTCACGGACACGCAATCGAAGCGCGAGTGTATGCAGAAAATCCGGAAAAAGGTTTCTTGCCTTCGATCGGCACTTTGCGCCATGCACGTACGCCGGATGCCGTGAATTTTGAACTTGGCGGTACCACGAACCCAGCTGCTTTCCGTATCGATAGTGGTGTGCGCGAAGGCGATACGATTTCGCCTTTCTACGACCCCATGATCGCCAAGATGATCGTGTGGGGCAAAGACAGAACCGAAGCCTTGGCTCGCATGGCACAAGCTTTGTCGCAGTACCAAATCGTCGGTTTGAATTCGAATATCGCCTTCTTGTCGCGTTTGATTACTAGTCAGGCTTTCTCGTCTGCAGATTTAGATACAGGTTTGATTGAACGTAATCAAGAAGCCTTATTCCCAACGCCAGCTCCCGCCAGTTTGAATGCATTATCTTTTGCAGCCGTTGCTTTGATCACGAGCGAGAAACAACATGGCAACGATCCTTGGCAAGGCAATCAAGGCTGGCGCATGAATACGCAAATGCAACGCGGTTTGCAATTTGTGGAGGAACATCAAACGCATGCTCTGCAGGTCACTTACACCAACGACGCTTGGCGTATTGCAGCCAATGGCATGAGTCAATCAGTGCGCTTGGTGCAGCAAAAGGCGAATGACTTTGTATTAGCGATAGCCGATCAAACCGTCACTGGCACCGTAGTGCGCGACGGCGAACACTTCCACGTTTTCAGTCAAGGTGTGCATACTGATTTGCATTACAACGACGTGTTAGCGCATGCCGGCGAAGCCGAAGCAGAGGGTGGTCGATTAACCGCACCGATGCCAGGTAAGATTGTTGCCGTGTTAGTTAACAATGGCCAAGAAGTCAAAAAGGGCGAAGCCTTACTGATCATGGAAGCGATGAAAATGGAGCACACAATCTCTGCGCCGCATGATGGTGTAGTCGACGAAGTTTTATATGCGGTTGGTGATCAAGTGACTGAAGGTGCTCCTTTGTTGAATTTCAAGCAGTGATGATTGTAGAACCCTTCTCCCGCTAGCGGGAGAGGGGCAGGGGGTGAGGGTGGTTCAGTTTAGTTAAACGTAAGAAATAACATTGAAATATTTGATGAAACCTTAGAACATCAAGCGATTTTGTCGATCAACCACCCTCATCCCTAACCCTTCTCCCGCTTGCGGGAGAAGGGGACTGAAAAGCAAAGGCGATAATGGAAGAACTTTTTCCCCACCATCCGCAACAGATCCCCGAAGATCTGAAAGCGTATGCACGAGAGATGCGTAAAAAGATGCCAGATGCGGAGCAATTGCTTTGGTATTTGCTTAGAAATAGAAGAGTGGCTGGAGCGAAGTTCCGCCGACAGCACCCAGTAGGTCGTTATATTCTCGACTTCTATTGCGTAGAGAAAAAGTTAGCGGTTGAGTTGGATGGCGGTCAACATAGTGAGCAAATCGATTATGATCAAAAACGAGATACTTACTTAAATCAGAAAGGTATTAAGGCCTTGCGTTTCTGGAATAATCAAATGTTGCTGGAGACAGAGGCAGTCCTTGAATCGATATACTTGAACCTCATGGAGAATAATCCCTCTCCCGCAAGCGGGAGAGGGGTAGGGGTGAGGGTAGTCGAGTAACCGCGCAATTGTTTCTCCAAATTAGTGAATAAAAAAATGAACATAATCTATTACGCAGCAGGTGCCAATCCTGAAGTTTGGTTAAACGCTTTCCACCGCTATCTGCCCGGCGCGAATATCCGTATTTGGGAAGAAGGCGATAACGCGCCAGCCGACTACGCGTTGGTGTGGAAACCACCCGTAGCTATGTTACGTGGACGTAGCGACCTCAAAGCCATCTTCAATCTCGGCGCGGGGGTTGATGCGATTTTGCAATTAGGCGATGCCTTGCCACAAGGCGTACCCTTGATTCGTGTCGATGACGCCGGCATGGGTGTGCAGATGGCGGAGTATGTGAGTCACGCGGTGCTGCGTCACTTCCGTCGTTTTGATGAATACGATGCACTACAAGCAGACAAGCAATGGCGACCATTGCCGCAGCATCAAAAAGACGATTTTAGTATCGGCATTTTAGGCTTGGGGGTTTTGGGAAATCGCATCATTGATGGTTTGCGTAGTTTCGATTTTCCTCTGCTCGGCTGGAGTCGCTCAGCAAAGCAGATAGCCGGTGTGCAGTGCTTTCACGGTGACGATGGCTTGGATACTTTCTTAAGTCAAACTAAAGTGCTGGTCTTAATTTTGCCGCTGACCAAAGATACTGAAAATTTGATGGATAAAACCAAGCTGGCGAAGTTAAAGCAAGGCGCGTATATCGTGAATGTCGCTCGTGGTGCGCACTTAGTAGAAGAAGATTTATTAGCGCTGATACAGCAAGGACACATCGCTGGTGCCACGCTCGATGTGTTCCGTGAAGAACCATTACCGCAAGCCCATCCATTTTGGAATGAAAGGCGCATCCACATCACGCCGCATATTTCGGCACTAACCGTGCGCGATGAAAGCGCCAAACAAATCGCGCATAAGATTGCCGCATTGCAGCGCGGTGAATCCGTGATCGGCGTGGTCGATCAAAGTAAGGGATATTAAAAAATGAGCACACAACTGAATACGCAACCGAGCTTACCTAAACAAGTCAAAATCGTCGAAGTCGGTCCACGCGATGGTCTGCAAAACGAAAAAGAAACCATCTCCGCCGAAGTTAAAATTGAATTGGTCAATCGTTTGACCAAGGCAGGCTTTGTGAACATTGAAGCGGCTTCGTTTGTCTCACCGAAGTGGGTGCCGCAGATGGCAACCTCGACCGAAGTGATGGCGGGCATTACGCGCGAAGCGGGCGTGATCTATTCTGCTTTGACACCGAATATGAAAGGCTTTGAAGCAGCCTTAGCAGCGGGTGCGCATGAAGTCGTGATTTTTAGTTCTGCCTCTGAAGCCTTTGCACAAAAAAATATTAATTGTTCGATTGCAGAATCGATAGAACGTTTCCGCGATGTGGCAGCGGCGGCGAAACAGCATGGTCTGCGTTTGCGCGGCAGCATCAGTTGCTCGTTCGGTTGTCCTTATCAAGGTGAAGTGACGCCTGAGCAGGTGGCCGACGTGGTCAAGCTCATGCGCGATTTGGGATGCGATGAGATCGATATCGCCGATACGATAGGCGTTGGCACACCGCGTCATGTGCAGGCCGTGATGCAACGCGTTGCGCAAGAATTTCCGATTGCGCAAATTTCTGGTCACTTCCATGACACCTATGGTCAAGCCTTGGCGAACATCTATGCCAGCATGGAAGTCGGTGTCAGTATTTTCCATTCTTCGGTCGCCGGTCTCGGTGGTTGCCCGTATGCCAAAGGTGCGACGGGCAATGTTGCTACCGAAGATGTGCTGTTTATGATGCAGGGCTTGGGCGTAGAGACTGGCATTGATTTGAACGCCGTGGTCGATGCGGGTCAATTCATCTCGCAACATCTGGGCCGCAAAGCTGTCAGTCGCGCCGGTAATGCGATTG
Source organism: Undibacterium sp. GW821-FHT11H02 (assembly GCF_058808015.1). Taxonomy (NCBI): domain Bacteria; kingdom Pseudomonadati; phylum Pseudomonadota; class Betaproteobacteria; order Burkholderiales; family Oxalobacteraceae; genus Undibacterium; species Undibacterium sp. GW821-FHT11H02. The sequence goes on from NZ_JBXARG010000002.1 coordinate 112,665, forward strand.
CGGCGAAGCGTGCTGCTTAATTGTTGACGTGCTGAAGTTATTTTCCTCCTCTCCTACGCTGGGCGAACTCGCGGTCGGCAAAGACAATAATTTCAATTTATTGCGCTTGCTGGCAGCGTTCGCCGTCTTATTCAGTCACAGCTTTGCCATGCTTGCTCAGCCCGAACCTTTTGCCGCGAGTGTGGGCAAGAATCTGGGTGCAATGGCGGTCGACGTCTTCTTCGTGACTAGCGGATTTTTAGTCTGTGCGAGTTTGATGCGTAGCCAAAACGCATTCGATTATTTGCGGGCGCGCGCTTTTCGAATTTTCCCTGCTTTGTGGGTGATGTTGGTGTTCAGCGGTTTCATTTTGGGCGCAGGTTTGAGTCGACTCGATTTTGTGAGCTATCTGCATGAGGCTCAAACTTGGCATTACTTTCTGAAAAATGCGGTCTTGATGGGCGGTGTGGAATTTTACTTACCAGGATTGTTTGAACAAAACCATCTGAAAGGCATCGTCAACGGTTCCTTGTGGAGCATGATCTATGAGTTGAGTATGTATGTCTTGTTGCTGCTCACCTGTTCTGCATATTTTTACGTGTCGAAATTTCGCTCGCATACAGTGGCTTTAACCCTCGCACTCATGGTGTTTTTGTGTGCTTGGTTTGTGTCGGATCGCTTCTATTTGTTAGAGCATATTCAGTTGCTACGATTTGTCTGGTTCTTTTTTATCGCCAGTATTTTTTATTGGCTACGTCATCGTGTGCCTATGTCGGGGAAATTTATCGCCTGCATAGTTGCGGCTGGCTTGATCGCGCTGAGTTTGAGTGGTCATGCGTTTTTGATCGTGTATTACCTTGCTTTACCTTATGTGCTGTTCTATCTGGCTTATGTGCCTGCTGGAAAAATTCGCGCTTTTAATCGCTTCGGCGACTATTCCTATGGCGTCTATTTGTACGCCTTTCCTCTACAACAAGCCTTGCTTGTTAGCTACTCTGGTTGGACGGTTTCCACCCTCGCCATCAGCACCAGTGTGCTGACCTTGATGTGTGCGTTGGGTTCTTGGCATTGCATAGAGCAGCCCGTGCTGGCTTTGCGCTCACGTTTCCGCTGAGCTTTCCTGCGCGGTATTCACAAAAAATTTTTACCGGAAGAATTTTCGAATTTGATAGGAAATTCTGGTTAAAATGCACAGCACTTTCTGCAATTATTCTCATTTTCCGCAGAATTATTTCAATCAATCATAGAGGGATTTGTCATGGCAATGGATGTAATTGATTATCAAATTTTTGGCGACGACATGCAATTCGTAGAGATCGAACTCGATCCTCGTGAGGCTGTGGTGGGTGAAGCGGGTTCTATGTTTTACATGGAAGACCAGATACAGATGGAAACCATTTTCGGAGATGGTTCCGCATCACAAGGTGGTTTGTTGGGTTCATTGATGGGCGCCGGCAAACGCTTGTTGACGGGGGAATCTTTGTTCACCACGGTGTACACCAATCAAGGTGCTGGAAAACGTAAAGTCGCGTTTGGCGCGCCTTATCCAGGACGCATCATCCCTATGCATTTGGATCAATTAGGCGGTACTTTATTGTGTCAAAAAGATGCCTTCTTATGTGCCGCGAAAGGTGTGTCATTAGGTATCGCATTTCAAAAACGCTTAGGTGCGGGCTTCTTTGGCGGCGAAGGCTTTATTCTGCAAAAACTCGAAGGAGATGGTTTGGCATTTGTACATGCTGGCGGCGCCTTGATCGCAAAAGATTTACAGCCGGGAGAAACTTTGCGCGTCGATACTGGCTGCGTGGTGGCATTTACCAGCAATGTGGATTTTGATATTCAATTTGTCGGCGGTGTGAAAACTGCGCTATTTGGCGGCGAAGGAATTTTCTTCACTACCCTGCGTGGTCCCGGCAAAGTATGGTTGCAATCCTTACCTTTGGCACGCATGGCAAACCGCATCGTTGGTGCTTCTAAAATGGGGGGCAGTCGCGGTGGTGAGGAGGGATCAGTGTTAGGTGGATTGGGAAATCTGTTCGAACGCGATTAAGTTTTGCATGCTGGAAGTCGGCTCCGTTCCAGGTGCTTTAACATACTCTTTACAGCCGGATTGCTTAGCGCAATCCGGTTTTTTTTGTCAATTGAAATGACCGCAATATCATTCTTCTGGACTTAGTCGGGGTCTTCTCATCCATTCAAATTTCTTCTTCCCTTAGGCTTATACCGGCTGCTACCTAAGCGAATTTTAGTTTTGCGGTGCTCGCATTGTTCTGGCATCGCTGCGCTGCCCGACTCAGGCTTGGATTGTTCGCGACGCTTGTGCAAAGGTGATAAGAAATACTTGAAAAAACACGAAGTGCCAAAGTGGCTATCTTTTGTTTAATTACTAAATAATTTCAAGTAATTAGAAAACCACACAGGGGCTTTGCCGATACAAAGTTATGTTTCACATGGACTTAATTTCGTGTAAATTCTGCCATTAGATTCTCTTCGATTTCAGCTACTTGAACTAAGAATTGTGAAGTAATTTAAAGGCTTTATTTTTTAACTTTTAAAAATGGCTAATTTTTATTTAATGGCGTTTACTATTCTCTAGTGGAAAAAACTTCGTATTCTTTACTCGCCTTGTTTTGTGTCTTCTCGCTGAATGAAGCGAGGGCGGACATTTTTCGCTGTGTGAATGCAGAAGGTAAATTAGTTACATCGGATCGGCCCATTCCAGAGTGTGCGAATCGTACGGTAAAAGTATACAAAAACAATGGTCATTTTAAGAATGAAATTGCGCCGCCGGTCTCCGCCGAAGAGAAAAAGCGCTTGGAACTTGAGGCCCAAAAAAGAAAAGCTCAGCAATTAGCCGATGATGAGAGAAAACGCGAAGAACGTTATTTGCTCGCACATTATCAAGATGAAGAAGATATTCAGATCGCGCGCAAGAGAGCGGTCGATGCTTTGTTAGAGAAGAAACGCCTTGCGAATGAGCAACTCCTGGGATTGAGTCAAATCATTTCTAGCCTGCAGGGCGAGTTAAAGAATTCAAAAAAGACCTCTAAAGAAGCAGAATCTATTCAACAAAGAGCGAACGACCTGAGTACCAGCATCAGTAATAGTCGCAATGCCATTAACTTTTACGAGCAAGAGATAGTACGAACCAACCAAGAATATGATCAGACCTTGTTACGCTATCGTCAGGTGGTTAGAAAAGTAAAATAGTCCCTCGCTCGCTATGTCTCAGGTAATCACAGGCTATCACAACAAATTTGGCTAGAAGTGCGGGAGCGATAATCCTCAATGAATTCGTCAAAGCTACCGTGCTGAGCTTGCTCCATTTGCAGCTGTTGCGTTAAAGAGTTACGCGCCAATTCTTCAAAATACGCAATATCCTCAGCAGACATCGGCTGCGCTTTGAATTGTTCGGCAAAGTAATGACTTTGCTTTAACGCAAATTGATTGAATGAACCTTGTTCCTGACGAATCGCAGCTAGCACACGCGCTGAAGGTGTCAGATCAGGGTCACGCAACTTATCTAACTGCGCTTGCAGGCTAAGCTGATGTTCATTACTGCCAGCTTGTTTATCTAGGAGTGCCGCTAGTGGCGTAATTTTTGCGATGAGTTGCTCGCCCCAATTTTTCAGGCTGATTGCTTCCCCCTGATTTTGCAGCATCAAGTTTGCTGCTCTGCCTTGCTTGACGGTTAATGCAAAATTACTGAGGTTTTCTTCGCCCTCAGTATCATTGGTCAACACGCTTTCATCGAGTGCACAAAACAATAAAAAGGCATCAAGGAAGCGAGATGTTTGTAAATTAATACCTAAAGCTTCGAATGGATCGACATCGAGGCAACGCACTTCTATGTATTGCACGCCACGCGCACACAAAGCTTCAACCGGACGCTCTCCGACTTTGATGACGCGTTTCGGACGTATCGTTGCATAAAATTCGTTTTCAATTTGCAGTACATTGGCATTGATTTGCATCCATTCGCCGTCTTTTTTTACACCTAAGGATTCATAGGCTGGGTGAGGCTTTCTTACGGCCAGAGACAGGCTACGCATGTATTCAAGCAAGCTGTTATACGGTGGCACTAATCCGTCTTGCACATTGTTTTGATAACCCAGATCACTCATACGTAAGCTGGTCGCATAAGGCAAATATAGGGTGTCATCGGACAAGGACGCTAAGTCATGCGAACGACCCCGTAAAAAGTTTTTTGAGAGCGCTGGCGAGGCGCCAAATAAGTACATCAGCAGCCAACTGTAGCGATGAAAATTGCGGATTAAAGCGATATAGCTTTCCGATTGATAGTCTTGATCCGAGCGCGTATCGGCAGCATCGTTTTTCAGCAGCTTCCACAGATCTTCGGATAAAGAATAATTGTAATGTATGCCCGCAATGCACTGCATGCTTTTACCGTAGCGTAGCGCTAAACCGCGTCGATACACATGCTTGATCATGCCTATATGCGATGTGCCGTACCAGGCAATCGGAATATCCTTTTCTTCTGGTAGTTCGCAGGGCATGGAATTATTCCATAACATTTGTGCGCCAAAGCGCGCGTAACTAAATCTATGTATCAGTTCGAGTTTATCAAGTGCGATAGAAATGTCCTGTTCAGCCGGTGTGATAAATTCCAGCAGGGATTCTGAATAGTCAGTGGTAATCAAGGGATGCGTCAATGCTGATCCCAGCGCAACTGGATGCGGTGTCAACATCAATTTACCTTGAGCATCGACCCGCAAAGTCTCTCGTTCAATACCACGTAAACCTTGAGCGAGCAGAGGTAAATTAGACGTAGTATCGAGTAGTTGCAGACGCTGTTTGAGCATATCGCTGAGTAAACTTTTCAAGGGAAATATCCTTCATGAGTGCTGTATTTCATAGCCTGAAATAACTAAGACATATAGCATAGCCGAAATTTGCAAAACGCATATTGATGTGACATTTTTTTTGCCTGGGCTCGAGCATTGCTAGGATCCTAGATAACAGTCAATTATTTCAAGCGTGTGAAAGACAATCGGCCAATTACGTTTTTGCTTTTCGATAGGGCGCAAAGATTTGAAGTGAAGCAGCTTATGTGGTTGAAATGTAAATGGCCTTTGATGGTATCCAGGCATTTAAAGCTCACAGGCTAAGGTCAAGTAGTTTAAGATCTCGCCTGGATGGAATTTTTGAATAGGCTAGTGATGAAGGCTGTATGTGGTGTTGATTTTGGAACCTCGAATTCGACTGTGGGATTGGCCGATGGTAAACGGGTTCAGTTGCTAAATCTCGAGGAGGGCAAAGCAACTTTGCCTTCGGTCATTTTTTTTAACGCGGATTTAGACGAAGTCAATTATGGCCGCGCCGCTTTGAGCGCGTATCTAGATGGCTATGAAGGTCGCCTGATGCGCTCTATGAAAAGCCTGTTAGGAACCAGTCTGATAGAAGGTCAAACGGAAGTGCTGGGGCGTCGTTTGCCGTATAAGCAGTTATTGACGCAGTATATTGCCGAGTTAAAACGACGTGCAGAATTGGCTGCACAGAAGCCGTTTGAGCAGGCAGTTTTCGGTCGGCCCGTGCATTTTATTGACGATAGTCAAAGCGCCGATCAATTGGCGGAGCAGACTTTACGCGAGATAGCGCAAGCGGTCGGATTTAAAGAAATTGCTTTTCAGTTTGAACCGATTGCAGCAGCCTTAGATTACGAGTCGCGGATTGATGCAGAAGAACTGGTCTTGGTGGTGGATATTGGCGGTGGTACCGCGGATTTTTCGGTGATTCGACTTTCACCTGAACGTCGTAAAAAAATTGAACGGCATGAGGATATTCTAAGTAATACTGGGGTACATATCGGCGGTACTGATTTTGATAAGTACCTAAGTTTGCAGCAGCTCATGCCTCGTCTCGGGATGGGAGGGCGACTCAGTAGTGGCATAGAAATGCCGTCGGCAAATTACTTTAACTTGGCAACCTGGCACACAATTAATCTGGTGTATTCACAAAAAGTGGTGCGCGAGATACACGATATTTGTCGAGATATTAATGATGCGACTTTACGTTATCGTTGTGAATGCTTGCTGAATTTGATTGAGCAAAGGGATGGTCATTGGCTGGCGCTCAAAGCGGAGCAGGCAAAAATTTTATTGAGTGATCAAGTCAGTATCTCGGTCGAACTGGAGCGTTTGCGCAGTAAGTCCAGGCCAGCGCAAGAGACGGAATTGCTGGTTATGACACAAGCGCATTTACAGTTGGCGATTGCCCCCTTATTTACCCAACTCAATCAAACTATCGCAGAAGCCATAAGCAGCGCGAACGTCAAAAATGAGCAAATTGACACAGTCTTCTTTACTGGCGGCGCTAGTGGTGTACGTGGTTTGCGCGAAGATTTGAATCGCTTACTGCCACAGGCAAAACTAGTGCAGGGCGATATCTTCGGTAGTATCGGTGCTGGTTTGGCGTGGGATGCTCAACGTCGTTATGCTTAAGACATGAATTGAAACGCAAAAAAGTGAGGTCTGATTAATTTGCATTTTGTGTTGTAAAGTCGCTTTGATTTTGTTGTGTTTTGTTGTTGCAGGGCAAAGTAGTTGTTATATACTGAAAGCACTTTGTTTGTGTGAGTTTCCAACAAAATTTGGGGGCGGCATGTCAGAAAATCTTGAGGATGACGAGATTCTTATCGAGGAAGATCTTGATAACGATGCCTTGGCCAACATTTCTCAACGTACTTGGAAGATTGCGATTGTCGACGATGACGAAGACGTGCATCGTGCGACAGAGTTCTCTTTGCTTGATGTCAAAATCCTTAATCGCCGCTTAGAATTCATACACACTTATTCCAAAGCTGAAACCCACGAGCGCTTTGCAGTCGAATCCGATATCGCCGTTGTTTTGCTTGATGTGGTCATGGAAACCGAACATGCAGGTTTGGATTTGGTTTGTTTCATCCGTGACGATTTGAAATGGCGCGATACCAGAATTATTCTGCGTACTGGACAGCCCGGATATGCGCCAGAAGAAGATGCAATCCGCGATTACGACATCAACGATTACAAAACAAAAAACGAACTCACCCGTAAAAAATTATTGACGGCGTTGACGGCTGCCATCCGTTCTTATGATCAATTGCGCACGATAGAAGCGAGCCGGCGCGGACTGCATCAAATTATTACCTCCAGTGCCGCGTTTTCTATGCAAGATGGCATTGAAGGCTTTGCATCTGGCGTGATTACCCAAATCGCAGCCCTATGCGGCGTTCCATCTGAGGGCTTGTTATGTGCGCAGTGCGATGAGGCACTGCAGTTTGATAACAGCTTTCGGTATAGCGTCATCGCCTCAGCCGGGCATTATCGCAATTTGATGAATCGTCCTATCGATGAGATTGACAATCCTGTCATTCGCGATGCCTTGCGCCGGGCGCTATCTGAACGTGTATCTTTGTTCGAAGAAAACAATATGACATTGTATTTTTCGGGTAGAGGCAAACGTGCGATCGCCGCGTTTATAGAATTACCTTATGCCTTAACTGCCATTGATCAGCAACTATTGGAAATATTTTGTTTTAATCTCGGCGTGTGCCTAGATAACTTGGGTCTGGTCAGCCAGTTAAAGAACTATGCTTTCCGCGACCAACTTTTGATGTTGCCCAACCGTTTGAGGTTTATTGAACAAGTTAATTCATCGATAGAGAATGTGACGCCGGACCAGATGTTGGTCTTGATTGATATTGATGATTTTGCGGAGATCAATGATGTGTTGGGACATCGGTATGGCGATCTCTTGTTGCGGGCGGTTGCGAATCGCTTGCAGCAGTCTTTGGGTAATCAGGTTTTTTTAGCGCGTATAGGTGGTGATGTATTTGGTCTGTTAGGAAGTAGCACGGCTTTGTTGCCAGAAAAACTGCAGAAGTTGTTTGACGATCCTTTTATTATCGACGACACCTCGCATTCAGTTTCTATGTCTATGGGTTTGGTGGCGCTGGATTCTTATTCTCAATCCGGTGCCGATGTGCTGAAAGATGCCAGCATTGCATTGAAACGTACTAAGGGTTATCAACGTGGTTCGCACACCATGTTTACGCGTGAGATGGGAATTGAAATTCGCGAACGCGCATTGTTGATGCAGCATCTGCATAAGGCATTTGATGCTGAGCGTTTGTTCTTGATGTATCAGCCACAAATTAGTTTAGGCAATCGTAAAGTCATAGGATTTGAAGCTTTGTTACGCTGGCGTACCGATGAAGGTCAGATGATTGCGCCTACTGATTTCATCCCGTTGGCTGAACATTCTGGCTTGATCATTAGTTTGGGTGCCTGGGTGCTGCGTACCGCTTGTTACACCATGGTGCAGCTCTTGGAAAAGGGCTTTGCTTTAGAGCGTATGGCGGTGAATGTCTCGGTCATACAGTTCCGTCAACCGGATTTTATTGAATTGGTAAAACGCGCCTTGCAAGACAGTGGATTGGCACCGCATTACCTTGAATTAGAAATTACAGAATCGGTGACGATGAGTGGCGTCGGTCAGTTTGAAGAGGCTTTAGCGAATTTGAAAGCGATAGGCGTACAGATCGCGATTGATGACTTTGGTACTGGATTCTCTTCATTGAGTTACCTGGACAAATTACCGGTAGATCGTTTAAAGATTGATCGCGCATTTGTGATGCAGATCGATACGCTAGGTGGTCCAAGAATCGCAGAGTTAATTACCCAACTAGGCGAAAAATTGGGCTTAGCGGTGATCGCAGAAGGCATAGAAACCGAAACGCATCTCGATGTGCTGCGCAAGATGGGGTGCGCTGAAGGGCAGGGGTTTTTGATCGCGCGACCGATGTTGGACAATGCGATTGAGACTTGGCTGAAAGAATGGAAATAGCGCAATCCTCAAGCCTGGTGTTTAAAACGGACTCTGATACATGCTGGCGCCTAAATGGGCGCCAGTTTCTTATGTCGATGCTTGACGGTAGGTTTCGTAGCCTTTAGCGCGTAAATCGCAGGCGGGACAAGTTCCGCAGCCATGCCCCCAAGCGTGCAGTTGACCACGCTCGCCCAGATAACATGTGTGCGTATCTTGTCGTATTAATTCTATTAATGCGCTGCCACCTAATTGTTCTGCCAGACGCCAGGATTGCGCTTTATCTATCCACATCAAGGGCGTCTCTATATTCAGACGAGTTGCCATGCCCAGGTTGATGGCAACTTGCAATGCCTTCATGCTGTCATCGCGACAATCAGGGTAACCAGAAAAATCAGTTTCACACATGCCGCCCACCAGGACTTCTAGGTTTCTGCGATACGCGAGTGTTGCGGCTGTCAACATGAACATCAAATTTCGTCCCGGCACGAAGGTATTTGGTAATCCATTTTCTTGCATTTCTATTGCAATATCTGCAGTCATTGCCGTATGCGACAGCTGCGAAATCAAAGACAAATCGATGATGTGATCATCGCCTAGTTTGCTATTCCACTCAGGTGACAGTGCGCGCATTTTTTTTAAGAGTTCAGGGCGCATGGTCAATTCAATCGCATGGCGTTGACCATAATCGAAACCTATGGTTTCAACATAGTCATAGCGCTCCAATGCCCAGGCCAGGCAAGTGGTCGAGTCTTGTCCGCCACTGAATAAAACTAAGGCACGTTTGGATAAATTTTTCATGTTGAAATCTTAAAGAATGCAGGTGATCAAGTAATTGGTCGTATCGAGTTTATCTCATTGTTTTTTAATTGAGACGATTTTTTGCTCTAGCTTATCGCCGTTGGCATCTTGAAAGCTGATACGTATAGGGTAGTAGTCTAGTGTGGTCGCCAGCCATAATTCTATGTGCTGTGTTTTTGCATCGGGGGGCGGCGCTTTGAGAATGTGGAGTACTTCCAATTCACCTAAGGCAGTTTGAATTTTATTGATTTCAATTAATTTGAAGACCCAAGGATCGGCATCGCGTAAGCCTGCGACAAACATCTTCCATTCATGCCCCGCTTGCAATGATTCGCCCGCGCTTCTCGCTAAATTGACTAGTTGCCAGGTCGCGCTTAAACGATCTTGTTCGCCTCCTTTAATCGGATAGCTTAGATCAGAATCGGAGAAGGTAATGGTCTTGTTTTGACGATCGAAGGTGGTGCTTGCTTCATCGCGGCGAAAACGTTTTTCCAGAAATTTTTCTGGCGCCAGGCCCAATGAATCGATGAAGCCTGCGCTGCTGGTTCTTAAAATTTTGCCAAACAGAGCTACACTGGTTTCCGAGTTTAGACGGTAAGATTTAGCTCCAGTAGCGGTGTCTTTGACTTGCCATGACACGCGCGCTTCGCCGCTCACCGGTATGCCTTTTTGACTCGATTTCACTGCATACACCAGCTCAGCGGAGGGCGCTAAATCGACCGCCTTGGCATGCACCGTTGTGCTGCTCATCAATTCAAAAATACTAAAAGCGATTAGGGCTAATCGCGAGCTAAAAGTCAGTTCATTTATCATCTGCTACGACTCGTTTCTTAATTTCGGTGACGATTTGATACGTTACCGTACCATTACTTTCGGTATTCTTGATTTGGACCGGATACCAGCTCAACGAGGGCGCCAGCCAGATGTCGAGTCGCGAATTATAGACACCAGGGCGCGGCGGCCGGACTATATGAACGGTCTTTAACTTGCCTGACTCGACTAGCTTGCTGTCAATTTCCTCTTCATCGACCACCTGAAAGAGGAATTCTGCAGCATCACGACCTTCTGCGACTTGTATCGTAAATTCTTTACCACTGGTAAATTGCGCTGCCTGACCATTTCCTATCGCTGCTAATTGCAAAAGCAGGCTGGCTGCATCTTGTACACCGTCTTGCATAGGCACCGTTTTATTGCTGGCAGAAAAAGTAATTGTTTTAGCAAAATGATTAAAGTGTATGGCTGTCGGTGCTTTGGTTTTTCGCTCATCGGTACTCGTGCCAGGCATTAAGCCGTGCGGGCCAATGTCGCCCTCGCTGCTTAGTGTAAATAAATTCAAAGTTGTGATGATTAAATTGACACCTACTTCCAGCTGGAGTTTGTAGCGGTTGTTATAGACCTGCCAGGATAGAGTAGCAACGCCTCTGGTCGGCGTGTCGTTGACCTTGGTGTGTGTTACATCTAAACGCATTTCTATCGAACTTGGTACCTGAGTGACTAATTTCGTGAGCTTGCTTTCTTCCGTAAGCGTGTTGGCCGCAGCGGGCTCTTCAGGAGGTGGTGTGAGTTCTGCTGGCGTCTCTTCCGGCATGACTTCTGATGTGATGACAGGTTCGGGCAGCGGTTCTTGCGTTTGTGGTTGCGGTATATTCCTGACTTTTTTGTTGGGTGCAGGTTTGGGTTGCGGTTTTAATGTAGGTGTCGCCTGCCTACTCGGGCTGGTATTACTTACGGGTTCTGGTGTCGGACGCAAGTTGACTTGTATTGACGCATTCGATGCCTGTAATACTTGTGGCTTCCAATCCTTCCATGCCGCCGATTCAAAAAACAATACGTGCAGCAGCAGAGTCGCAAGCGAAAAAACCACAGTTTTGCGCTTGATTGCGTGTTTTAATTGCTGAAAGAAAGAAAAGACTTGTGCCATAACGCTAGTGTAATCGTTCTGGCTTATTCTTGCGACAAGTGCAAACCTTGTTGCGGACTCGTTTCTTCATGCTCGCGATGGTTTATGAAATTTAATTGGGTTTGCAAAATAGCTAGTCCCAATATGTTTAAGGAGAAAGATATGCAAAATCCATTTCAGCAGAACAATGCAGGCAGTATGGGGGGAATGAATGACCCCTTAGGATTCGTGAAAAAATTATGGGGCGATATGCAATTGCCTGGCATGGTGACACCCACGCTTTCGGTGGATGAATTGGATAAGCAAATTAAGGATTTGAAAACGGTCGAATCGTGGTTGAACGTGAATATGAATATGTTGAAGGGCACGATACAAGCCTTGGAAGTGCAACGCGCCACTATCGCTGCTTTAAAAACGATGGGCGAGAGTTTTGCGCAAGCCACGGGCAACAGCGAAAAGGCCGCTACTTCGACTTTTTCTTCGCAATGGCCTATGCCGGAAACGGGCAGTAGCAATAAGGCGCAGCCCAAACAAAAGGTGCCGGAACCTGCCGTTGAAGACGAAATGGATGAAGTCGACGACGAAGAACCAGAAGTGGATGAGTTGCCTCAAGCAGAGGTGCCAGCGGCTGCGAAAGAAGAGCAGGGGGAGCAAACGAGTACAGCCAAGTCCGATGGAGGTGCTTTCAGTAATCCAGCAGCTTGGTGGACGGTATTGCAGGATCAATTTAAACAAGCATTGAGTCACGCGATGCAAGATGAAGTAAGTACCAAGACCCCATCCGTCAATCAGGGAAGTGTGAAGAACGTAAAAGAAGGCAAGTCCGCTGTAAGCAAGGAGAAGAGTGGGAGTGCCAAAGTAGCGGTACGCAAAGTGCCTATGGCACCCAAAACACCCAAAAAGAATCCATCCAGCACATCATCGACGACCGCCAAGCGTAGTGAAAAAACGAGCGTAGCTAGTAAGGCACCCCTGAAACGCCGTGTAACAAGTAAATCAAAATTGGGCTAAGTAAAGCGTTGCGTTAAACGCCTTCTTCTTGAAAAAAGGAAGAAGGCGTTTTGCATGTTGACTCACTTATTGCCAACATCTAAGAACCCGAAGATCAATTTGAGTTAGTGCTTATTTCCCTAAAGCCTTTTCAATTTCCGCAACCAAGCCCTTATTCTCAGGTGTGGTCGTGCTGGCGTAAGCCGCTAAGACTTTACCATTACGGTCAATTAAATATTTATAGAAATTCCATTTTGGCGTAGTGCCCGTGGCCTTAATCAATTGCGCATAAAAGGGATTAACCTCACTACCTTGCACTGAAGTTTTGGCAAACATAGGGAATTTCACGCCGTAAGTATTGAAGCAAAAATCGGCAATTTCCTTACTATTGCCTGGCTCTTGTTTGCCAAAATCATTGGATGGAAAACCGAGTACCACTAAACCGCGCTGCGCGTATTTTGCATACAGTGCTTCCAGCCCTTCGTATTGTTTGGTGAAGCCGCAATAACTGGCCGTGTTCACCACCAGGGCGACCTTACCTTGATACTGGCATAGGTTTTGTGGCGCATCGTCCTGCAGGCGATTAAAACTATGTTTTAAAATATCGGGACAGGCTGCATCTTGAGCTAATACTTGACCCGAAGTGGACATAAGTAGAGCGCTAAATAGCATGCTAACTAAAGTCGACAGGCGGACTATTTTTTTGGAAAATGACATAACAACTCCCTGATCTAAGAAGAAAATCATCTTAGCGCAATTTGCTGTTATTTGCAGTTTAATGCTGAGCGCGTTACAGTAAGCGCCTCATTTGTTTTTTTGACCCAGACTATCGCTTGGAATTTGCGTTGATGGCGGATGCACTTGTCGAGATAATTTTGAAGTGAATCAGGCGCCAGTAGCCAGCTATGGGCAACGAAGAGCCACAAAACTAACCTAAAGTGCATCGTTAGCGCGAAAATCGCACCGCAGTTGCGCCCAATAGATAATCTGGGTTTGATTTTTATCTTGCACTTTAAATAGTCTTCTCTACTTATGCCTGACTTTGAAAATAAAATTGGCGACCCCAGTCGCTTGATCGAACAGCTGCAATCATTGCCGCATCCAGTCGTGATGACAAATGGTGTGTTTGACCTCTTGCATCGTGGTCATGTGACTTATCTGGCACAGGCGAAAGCTTTGGGCGCTTCCTTGGTGGTTGCCGTGAATACCGATGCATCGGTACGGCGCTTGGGTAAAGGTGAAGACAGGCCGATTAATGTTTGCTCGGATCGCATGGCGGTGTTGGCTGCCTTGGCATCGGTTGATTTGGTTTTGGCATTTGATGAGGATACTGCCTTGCAAGCGGTGCAATTGGTGCGGCCAGATATTTATGTCAAAGGTGGCGACTATGATATGCATGCGATTCCGGAAGGGCAGGCGGTCTTAGCATACGGTGGTCAAGTGCGGGCTATCGATTTTGAGTACGATAGGTCTACGACCAAAATTCTGCAAAAGCTAACTCAGAAATGAGCGTGAAAATAGGGTAGAGAAAAACTAGGCCTGTGTGAGTCCAAACCAGCCTAGGTTAACCCGAAGACGGTCGCAGGGCGCAGTCTTAACTGCCACCTAGAAAATCATTTTGTCGCCAAGCTTCATATACGACGATGGCGACAGTGTTGGACAGATTCAGGCTGCGATTATCTGGCCGCATTGGCAGGCGTATGCGCTGCGTGGTGGGAAATGATTCGCGTAAAGCGGGTGCTAAACCACGGGTTTCTGCTCCAAATACAAAGTAATCACCGGGTTTGAATTCAGTTGCTGAGAAGTTGGATGAACCGTGGGTGGTGAGAGCAAATAAACGATCCGCGGGTGGCTGCTCTGATGCTAAAAAAGCTTCCCAATTCTTATGTACTTTCATTCGTGCATATTCGTGATAGTCCAAACCAGCACGCTTTAATTTGCTGTCTTCTAAGGGGAAGCCAAGCGGCTCAATTAAATGCAATTGCACGCCAGCATTGGCGCACAAACGAATAATATTCCCCGTGTTGGGCGGAATTTCTGGCTCGACTAAAACGACATTAAACAAGGTACGTCCTTTTTTTACTTTTTGAATGTGAAATCATAACGTAAAGGATGGCGGAATGTTTGAACGTTTGTAGCTACCACTAGGTCGATCACATGAGCGTACTTCGAATTAAACGAAAGGCAAAAGCGCTAGCCGCAGAGGCGCAGAGGACGCGGAGAAAGCCCAAAAACAAGTTTTTCTCTGCGCTCTCTGCGGCGAGGCTTTGCTTGGATGTTCAATTTTTTCAGCGATTATTCTACTTGCTATTCTTATTTCAAGCTCGACTTCGATTAAACCCAAATCGTGCGGGCGAATACGAAGTTACTGACTTTTCTTGCGCCAAATCGTTTGAGTACTTTGGCTGCCTCATTCAAAGTCGTGCCAGTCGTAATGACGTCGTCAACGAGGGCAATGTGCCTGGCTTGAATCAGGTTCGACAATTCAGAATGAACAGTAAAGGCATTGCGCACATTTTTGTGCCGGGCATCGGGATGCAAGCTACTTTGCTGAACGGTGTCACGCAGGCGTAGTAATAGATCGTGCCGTACTGGGATACCGAGGTCATTGCCTAAAGGCTTGGCGATTTCTAAGGATTGATTAAATCCTCTTGCGATTAAGCGTTGTGCTCCCAAAGGGATAGGGCAAATCAAATCCGGCAGTGTGTCTTGCGGCATAGCACTGATTTGGTTTCTGAGTTCTTTTGCGAATGCAGTAGCTAAGCCTAATTGATGTGCGAATTTAAGTGCGAGTACCAGATGATCAATCGGAGGCACGTAATTGCATGCAACGATGGTGCGGTCGAAGTGCGGGCGATTCTTTATACATTCACCACATATTTGATTTGCCGAAGAAGCTGGTAAAGGCAAGGCGCAACTTGGACAACGCTTGCTTTGCCCGGGGAAAAAATCAATCTGGCACTGCGCACAGATTAAATTTTCACTTTGATTCTTGCAAATCGCGCAAAAATTCGGCAATAGCTGTTGCAGCAAATGCTTCCACAGTTTGCTGTTGTATCCGAGTTGTTGCAAAGAGCGAAATGGCATGCTGAGGCGAATAGTTTTGAGTGAGGGGGAACGGAATGTTATTTAAGTATCACCTAAAAAACGAGAAATTTATTTTTGCTGTGGATCGACGAGGTAAACTAGCTGCTTCCTCATCTCTAAACATTGGTGTGACTTTAGCATGCCAAATTTGAACTATGCTTAGTGCTCCTATCGATTTGCCTTTAGTCCGTCGTTTGTTTGCAACGCCCGAGCGGGTGCAAGGTTCGCAATTTTTACGCAGGGAAATCGCGAGTCGTATGCGGGAGAAGTTGGAGTTAGTCAAGATCGTAGCGGCTACCGTGTTAGACGCTGGTTGTGGTGACGGTATTGATTTGCCTTTGTTGGGGCAACGATTTCCGCAGGCACAGATATTCGGACTCGATGCCTCTTTGTCTGCACTGCAAAGTGGTGCGCAAGTGCAAGCAAATACACGCCAAGGCTTGGGCCAATTACTGGGTAAGTTCGTGGCGGATGCGTTTCGAAGTAAGTCGAATACGCTTTTAATTTGCGGCAATTTTGCGCAGCCCAGCTTGAAGAAAAATAGTCTCGATGTACTTTGGTCAAATTTGGCATTGCATTGGCATCCACAGCCGCATTTGGTGCTTAGCGAGTGGATAAATCTGCTGCGCGTGAATGGTCTGGTGATGTTCTCCAGTTTTGGCCCCGATACCTTGATAGAGCTACGCCAAGCATTTTCCGTGGTGGATGATTTTCCACACACCCTAGCTTTCGTTGACATGCACGACTTGGGCGATATGTTGGTGCAGGCAGGCTTTGCCACGCCGGTGATGGATGTCGAAAGAATTACTTTGCGTTATCAAGACGTACAGCAATTGTTTGCCGATGTACGTGCCTTGGGCGGCAACCCGTTATCGAATCGGCGTCGTGGATTGTTGGGGCGCAAAGATTTTGCCAAAGTGGTGGCTGAACTAGAAAAAACACGTGGCGCAGATGGGCGTATTCCGCTTAGTTTTGAAATTGTTTTTGGACATGCCTTTAAGCCACAAGCGACCCGGTTGGCGACTGGCGAGTCGATTATTCGCCTCGATTTTCCCAAGAGAAACTAAAGAATGAATTGTCAAAATGGCTAATAAATGACTATATTGGCTAGTTTGTAAAATGCGCTTTGTGCTAGCAGAATTGCTGACTGTCAACATGATTTTGCTTAGGCGAACCGTGATTTCTTCTTGATATAGCGCAGCTTTACGCTTTATACTCTCGCAGTTGTGGAAGTTGCCAGCGTTTTTTTTGAGCAACTTCTGTTGAAAATTCTAATAGGTTTTTGGGGAAATCATGAAACATGCTATGCGATTAAAGTCGAGAACGCTGGGTGCCTCCTTGGTGCTCGGTGCTTCGCTTTTGGCTGCTGGGATGCCAGCTTGGGCCGTTAAAGATAGCCCAGGTGGTCCTGCCGTCAAGCAGTTAAACCTGCAAACACCCGTGACTCAAATCGCGGAGCAAATCTACTCCATCCATAACCTCATGCTGTATATCTGCTTGGCAATTTTTGTCGCAGTATTCGGCGTGATGTTTTATTCCATTTTGAAGCATCGTAAGTCTTTGGGTCATAAACCAGCTACTTTCCACGAAAGTACTACGGTAGAGATTCTGTGGACTATCGTGCCTTTCTTCATCGTGATCGGTATGGCATTGCCTGCAACCAAGACTGTGGTGGCAATGAAAGATACTTCCAACGCCGATATCACGATCAAGGCAACTGGCATGCAGTGGAAGTGGGGTTACGATTACCTCAAAGGCGAAGGCGAAGGTATTTCCTTCTTGTCTACCTTAGCAACGCCACGCACGCAAGTTGGCGCGCCTGGCTTAGCCCCAACTGAGGCACGCGGCGTCAATTATTTGTTGGAAGTTGATAACGAAGTCGTTGTGCCAGTCAATAAGAAAATCCGCATTATCACCACCGCCAATGACGTGATTCATGGTTGGACGATTCCAGCCTTTGGCGTAAAACAAGATGCGATTCCAGGTTTCGTTCGTGATACTTGGTTCAAAGCAGAAAAAATTGGTACTTATCGCGGTCAATGCGTTGAATTATGCGGTAAAGAGCATGCCTTTATGCCTATCGTGGTGCGCGTTGTATCTGATGCAGATTACACCGCCTGGGTCGATGGTAAGAAAAAAGAAATGGCCGCGAAAGCCGATGATCCAAGCAAAGTTTGGACGGTAGATGAGTTGAAACAACGCGGTGAAAGTGTCTATGCTGCCAATTGCGTTGCTTGTCATCAAGCAAACGGTAAAGGTGTTCCAGGTGCATTTGCTGCACTCGATGGCTCCGCTATTGTGAACGGACCGAAAGCGGCACAGCTCAATATCTTGTTGAACGGTAAAGCCGGTATGCCAGCATGGAAAGCAACTTTGTCTGATACAGAAATTGCAGCGGTAATTACTTATACCCGTAATAGCTGGTCGAATAAGGCAGCAGAAAATATCGTCCAGCCAGCCGAAGTTTTGGCTGCGCGTAAGTAATTGAACAGGAGATAGAGATGAGTAATACAGCAGTTGATCACGCACACGATCACTCTCATGGTCATGACGACCACGCCCACGATCACCCACATGGCTGGCGTCGTTATTTGTTCGCGACCAATCATAAAGACATTGGTAATTTGTATTTGTGGTTCGCTTTCACGATGTTGATGGTCGGCGGCGTTATGGCATTGGCAATTCGTAGTGAATTGTTTAAGCCTGGTTTGCAATTAATGGAACCGGAATTCTTCAATCAGTTGACTACCATGCACGGCTTGATCATGGTTTTCGGTGCGATTATGCCGGCCTTTGTTGGATTTGCTAACTGGATGATTCCTTTGCAAATCGGCGCATCCGATATGGCATTTGCCCGTATGAATAACTTTTCGTTCTGGTTGATGCCACCTGCTGCTTTGTTGTTGGCTGGCTCCTTCTTCGTTCCAGGTGGCGCAACTGCTGCTGGCTGGACTTTGTATGCACCATTGTCGACCCAAATGGGACCTGGTATGGATATGGCGATTTTTGCTGTACATATCATGGGTGCGTCGTCCATCATGGGCTCGATCAACATCATCACAACGATTTTGAACATGCGCGCTCCTGGCATGACTTTGATGAAGATGCCAATGTTTTGCTGGACATGGTTGATCACAGCTTACTTGTTGATCGCGGTGATGCCAGTGTTGGCAGGTGCAATCACCATGACTTTGACAGATCGTCATTTCGGTACTTCTTTCTTTAATGCTGCTGGCGGTGGTGACCCAGTCATGTACCAACACATTTTCTGGTTCTTCGGACATCCAGAGGTGTACATCATGATTTTGCCAGCCTTCGGTATTGTTTCTCAGATCATCCCAGCATTCGCACGTAAGCCTTTGTTTGGTTATGCATCGATGGTGTATGCAACTGCTTCCATCGCGATTTTGTCTTTCATCGTTTGGGCGCATCACATGTTTACAACTGGTATGCCAGTCACAGCGCAGTTGTTCTTCATGTACGCAACGATGTTGATTTCTATCCCAACTGGCGTGAAAGTATTTAACTGGATCGCAACGATGTGGAAAGGTTCGATGACTTTCGAAACGCCTATGTTGTTTGCGGTGGGTTTCATCTTCGTATTTACCATGGGTGGTTTCACTGGTTTGATCTTGGCTGTTACACCTATCGATATCCAGTTGCAAGACACTTACTACGTGGTCGCTCACTTCCACTATGTCTTGGTGGCGGGTTCTTTGTTTGCCTTGTTTGCAGGCTACTACTACTGGGGACCAAAATGGACAGGTTTTATGTACAACGAAGCGCGCGGCAAGTTCCACTTCTGGGCATCGTTGGTAACATTTAACATTACTTTCTTCCCTATGCATTTCTTGGGTCTCGCAGGTATGCCACGTCGTTATGCGGATTATCCAGCGCAATTCGCTGATTTCAATATGATCGCTTCATTCGGCGCATTTGGCTTCGGTTTGATGCAGGTGTACTTCATTTTGTTCGTGGTGATTCCATCGATCAAAGGTGGTAAACCTGCGGATGCAAAACCATGGGAAGGCGCAGAAGGTTTGGAATGGACAGTACCAAGTCCTGCACCGTTCCATACGTTTGAAGAACCGCCTATCGTTAAGTGATTCATGAAGTGAGTTACTAAGTAAGCCGTTAAGTAGGCCACTAAGTAAGCCGCTAAGTAAGCCATCAAGTAATTAATGAAACTAAGCCCGGCGCAAGCTGGGCTAGCCAGAAAATGAAAAACCAAAAGAAAAGTAATCTCACCACAGCATTGATTTTGGCATCGGTCGTGTTGGTGTTCTTCATTGGTATTTTTGTGAAACAGACTTTGTTTCGTTGAGCTTGAATCGGAATACGCATGTTGGATGAACTAAAGCCGGAAAATAAGCAAGAGATGTCAGAAGATCAGGCTGAAAATAAGAAGCTCAATTTTCAGATGTTGAAGAAATTGGTGATCATTGCCATAGTGATGTTCGGTTTTGGCTATGCTTTGATTCCAATTTATAAGCAGATTTGTGAAATTACTGGCATCAATATTTTGACGCCAAAGGACATATCTGCTGATGCGGTCGTGAATTCTCAGGTTGATAAAAGCCGTTTAATTACCATTGAGTTCGATGCAAATACGCAAGGCCCGTGGCGTTTCAGGCCCACTGTGTCTAGCTTGCAAGTGCATCCCGGTGAAATGGCGCAAGTGGTGTATGAAGTCGTGAACAAGCAATCTTATAAAATGGATGCACAAGCGATTCCTAGTTATGCACCGCAGCAGGCAGCGGCATTTTTCAAGAAGATGGAATGTTTTTGTTTTAAGCAGCAAACTTTAGAAGCAAATGAAGCTCGACAAATGCCTGTATCATTTTTTATTGATCCTGCGTTGCCAAAAGATGTGAAGACCATCACTTTGTCTTACACTTTTTTTGAGGTAGGTCTAAAAGCTGAGTCTGGTAAAGCTGGATCATAGAGATAGGCAAGTGATGGATGACTTAAAGCAGGCAAGCAAACGTAAGGCATCATTTCTGGCGACGATGAAAGCGGTACTCTGGTCGTTTCTAGGCATACGCAAGAAAAGTGCTTACGAAAAAGATGCGGCGCAGTTGAATCCGGTGCATGTCATCATTGCAGGTTTGATAGGCGCGGCGATTTTTATTACGATCTTAATTATGATCGTAAAGAACGTCGTAGCGAAGTAAAGATATTAGTTTAGGACTTACACAAAACAGAGGCTAGCGTTGTTGTGTTCGTCTCGTCGTGAAATTGCACTGTCTTAGGCTTCACGCCCCCGATACAAACATTCGAGGGCAGGCTCGCCAGCGCAATTTTAGGTAAGCCCTATAGTAAATATTAGTTAATAAATTAGTTAATAATTGAGTTTAAAAAATTGTATCGGGAGATGGAAATGAGTTCTCATAACACTAGTGCACCGTACTACTTCGTGCCAGGTCCTTCACAGTGGCCAGTATTAGGTGGCATTACTTTATTGCTGACTATGCTTGGTGCATCCGCGTGGGTCAATGGCGCAACCTGGGGTGCCTATTTGAATTTTGCAGGTATTTTCCTGACCTTAGTGGTTTTATATAAATGGTTTGGTGACGCTATCGCTGAATCTGAAGGTGGTAAATACAGTGCTCGCATTGACACTTCCTTCCGTTGGAGTATGAGTTGGTTCATCTTCTCTGAAGTGATGTTTTTTGGTGCGTTCTTCGGTGCTTTGTTCTACGCGCGCAGCGTCACCATGCCGTGGTTGGCAGATCTGGATCACAAAGTGTTGTGGCCTGATTTTGCTGCGCATTGGGGCAATATCGGTCCTGCTGGTACTGTTGAAGCGTTTAAGACCATGGGACCATTCCCAATTCCAACGATTAATACCGCATTGTTGTTGGCATCTGGCGTGACTTTGACGATCTCTCACCACGCTTTGCGCGAAGGTCAGCGTTCCAAGACAGCTTTTTGGTTGTTCGCGACGATATTGTTGGGTGCTGTGTTCATGGGTTTCCAAGTCTATGAATATATGCATGCTTACAGTGAATTGAATTTGAAACTGACTTCTGGTATTTACGGTTCAACTTTCTTTATGTTGACCGGCTTCCACGGTTTTCACGTAACGATGGGTGCCATCATGCTGTCAGTTGTCTTGTATCGTTTGATGAAAGGCCACTTCACTGCAGATCATCATTTTGCATTTGAAGGCGCCGCTTGGTACTGGCACTTTGTTGACGTGGTTTGGCTAGGTTTGTATGTGGTCGTGTATTGGCTGTAATGACAAGATGTAATTAAACAAAAAGCCGCACTCAGTGCGGCTTTTTGTTCATAGAGAGCTTAGGTCTTAGTGTATGCCGGTTGGTTGTATCAAACCGAAGTGATGCGCGATCAGGATCAGGATAAACAGACTTATCGAGAAGCCTACGCGAAAGGCTAGGGCTTTCACCGTGCGGTTGCTCTTACCTTTATCCTTCATCAGGTAGACTAAAGCTGAGCCCAGACTGAAAAGTATCAGTAAGAAGGCGATGGCGACCAGGATTTTCATATTAACCACTTTTTCTGCAAAACCTCTATTGTAATGCTTAAGTCTGTCTTGATCCGTATCCTACCTTTTGTCGTGACCGCTTTGTTGTGTGCACTGGGTATCTCGTTGGGGAACTGGCAGACCCGACGCGCGGAGGAAAAAGAAGTCTTAGCGCAGCTCATGCAGGAACAAATGCGTAAGCCCGCGTTAAGTGTTACTAATGAAGTCGTAATAGCTGATTTACCCGCATTTCAACGTTTGAAATTGCGCGGTCAGTTTGTCCGCAGTTGGCCTCTGTATCTCGACAATCGACCGCTAAATGGGGTGGCGGGTTTCTATGTTTTGATGCCGTTCAAACTACAAGATAGCGATGTAACTATTCTGGTCGCGCGTGGCTGGCGTCAGCGCAATCCGGTAGAACGCACTAAAATGCCGGAGCTTGTTACCAATGAGGGAATGGTAGAACTTGAAGGTGTGATTCGCGATCATTTAGATCGCACCATGCAGCTTGGGCAAAGCGATGCTTTAAAGCCAGGCGCGATTGTGCAAAGTTTATCTTTGGATGAATTGCGTAAGCAAAGTAGTTTAAAAATGGTCGACAAAGTGCTTGAGCAAACCTCGGAAGCGAACGATGGTCTGGTGCGTGACTGGCCTAAACCTTCCGCTGGCGCCGATAAGCATAGAGCGTATGCATTTCAATGGTATGGATTGGCGCTGATGGCAGCCATCTTTTTTGTAGTGACAGGAATTCGTCGTGGAAAACGTAGACAATAGAAAAATAGCAGGTCGTTGGAAATTATTTGCCGTGCTCGCTGTATGTGCGGCACCGATGATCGCGTCCTACTTTACTTATTATGTGATTAAGCCAACTGGGCGTAATAATTACGGAACGATTATCGATCCGCGCCAGTATCCCATGCCTGAGCTTAAGATGGTGAGCGAGGAAGGAGCAAAGCCTGTGGCTTTGAGTGAACTAAAAGGTAAATGGATGATGTTGCAGGTTGACACAGGAAGCTGTGCTGAGGCGTGTCAGAAAAAGTTACTCGAAATGCGACAGTTGCGTTTGGCGCAAGGCAAGGCGATGGATCGTATCGAGCGGGTTTGGTTAATTACCGATACTCAAGCTATTGATGAAAAAATGAAACCTGGTATAGCTGGCACGCATTTGTTACGCACCGATCGCGCTGCGTTGGAGAAATGGTTGCCGACGGATGCCGGGACACAAATTCAAGATCATATTTACTTAATTGATCCCTTAGGTAATTTGATGATGCGCTTCCCTAAGGATGCTGATCCCAACAAAGTTAAGAAAGATCTTGGTAAATTGCTCAAAGCTTCAGCCATCGGCTAGGCGCTTGGCTCTTTTATCTAACGCTGTTTGATCCGACCTATTATGTTCATCCAAATCGCTATTTATGGACTATTGATTGCCTTGTTTCCTTTGGCAATCGTTTGGGCTTCCAAAGACAACAATAAGTACCGCAAGTTGATCGCGGTCACTTTATTTCTTACTTTTGACCTGATCGTGTTTGGTGCATTTACGCGCCTGACTGATTCAGGTTTGGGCTGTCCCGATTGGCCAGGTTGTTATGGCCAAGCCAATCCTTTTCAGGCGCATACAGAAATAAAAGCGGCAGAAGCTTTAATGCCTACCGGTCCGGTGACGGTGATGAAGGCCTGGATAGAAATGATACATCGCTATTTGGCGACCTGCGTTGGTGTCTTGATTACTGCTCAGATGATAATCGCCTGGTGGCGTCGGTCCAGCTTGCGCCATTCACCTTGGTTAGCGACAGTGTTGTTCGTCTTAGTGCTGGTGCAAGGCGCATTTGGTAAATGGACCGTCACAATGAAGTTGCAGCCGATTATTGTGACTATTCACTTATTGTTGGCGTTGACCTTGTTGTCACTGCTGGTTTGGGCTTGGATGCGCGAATCGCCCTCGGTAGAAATTGGTATCCAAGCCTGGATGCGAACTTTAATTCCCATCGTGTTCTTGGTGCTACTCACGCAAATAGCATTGGGCGGCTGGGTCAGCACGAATTACGCCGCATTAGCTTGTCATGATTACCCGTCTTGTAACGGTGAAGTGATACCTGAGTTGGATTTTGAGCATGCTTATGTCTTATGGCGCGAATTGGGCAAAACTGCCAGCGGTGATTATTTGCCTTATTCAGCGCTAGTGACTATACAATGGGTGCATCGTAGTTTTGCCTGGATCGTTTTCTTGAGCTTGGGACTGACTGCCTTCCTATGCCGTAAGCATGAAACTCTAAAAAGCAATAGCAACGCTATCTTGGCCGTGCTCGTGGTGCAATTCTTAAGTGGCGTGGCGACAGTTTATTTTTCCTGGCCTTTAGCCATTGCGGTTTTGCATAATGCGGGAGCGGCCTTACTTGTGCTGCTGCTGAGCATGTTAAACTATCGCGTTCGCGCCAGCACTTAAGTTAGGCGTTATTTGAACTCTTAATCGCCGTCCCCGATCGCCTCTACATGACTAAGTCCAGTAATTTAAATAATCGTTTTTTTCAATATCTTGCCCTGACTAAACCCAGGGTCACACAGCTCGCAGTGTTTTGCGCTGTGATAGGTATGTTTCTGGCGACGCCAACGCTACCCAACTGGGAGCGTGTGGTCGCTGCAACGATAGGTATATGGTTACTCGCAGGTGCTGCTTTTGCGGTTAATTGCCTGGTCGAGCGCGAGATTGATGCGCGTATGGCACGCACAGCACGTCGCCCCAGTGCGCAAGGTGAGTTGAGTGCCACTCAAATTATGGTCTTCTCAGCAATCATAGGTGGTGCCGGCATGTGGGTGTTATATGCCCTGGTAAATCCTTTGACGATGTGGTTGACCTTCGTCACCTTCGTTGGCTATGCCGTCATTTACACCATTATTTTGAAGCCCTCCACACCGCAGAATATTGTGATTGGTGGTTTATCTGGCGCCATGCCACCGGCTTTAGGTTGGGCGGCAATTGCCAATGAAGTACCGATGCAAGCCTGGTTGCTGGTCTTGATTATTTTCGTTTGGACGCCACCGCATTTTTGGGCGCTTGCGATGTATCGCCGTGATGATTATGCAAAGTCGGGCTTACCTATGCTGCCGATTACGCATGGCATGGAATTTACGGGCTTTCATGTTTGGCTGTACACCATCGCCTTATTTGCCACAACATTGTTGCCCTATGCTGTCAAGATGAGTGGCTTGATTTATCTGGTGAGTGCAGTGGTTTTAGGCCTGGGGTTCTTATGGTATGCATGGCGTATTTATCGTCATTACGATGACGTATTGGCGCGCAAGACCTTTACCTTTTCTATCGTGTATTTATCCTTGCTGTTTGTCGCACTTCTGGTCGACCATTACATAAAGCTGTGATATGAAAACCTCTTTTTTGTCTTCACCTTGGACTCGCCGCAGCTTATTGAGTTTTTCCTTGGTGTCTGCGTTTAGCTTAGTCGCTTGCAATAAGACGGACACCGCAGAAAAATTCATCAATACTGATCTGACGGGCTTACCCTACGGTAAAGAATTCACGCTCACTGATCAGAATGGTAGAACACGTACTTTGCAAGATTTTAAAGGCAAAGCAGTGGTCTTGTTTTTTGGCTACACGCAATGCCCGGATGTCTGTCCGACCACGATGTTTGATATGGCCAAAGTGATGACGCAGTTAGGACCTTTGGCTGACAAGGTGCAAGTTCTTTTCGTCACAGTCGATCCTGAGCGCGATACGCAAGCTTTATTGGCTGCCTATGTACCTAACTTTGATAAACGTTTCCTGGGCTTATATGGAGATGCAGCGGCAACTGCCAAAGTAGCTAAAGAATTCAAAGTGTTCTATCAAAAAAGTGCGGGTAGTACGCCTGAAAATTATTCCATGGATCATACTGCAGCAAGCTATGTGTTCGATCCAGAAGGTCGTATTCGTCTTTATGTGCAGTATGGACAAAAGCCAGAGGCGATCGTGCATGACTTAAAGATTTTGCTGAAATAAGTAAGCGATTCAAAACGCTCAGCACAAAGAAAAAGGCACTCAATTTAACTTGAGTGCCTTTTTTATTCAGCTTGAGAGCGGATACTACATCGCTTAAACCTTATGCATAGCTGCTTAAAGAGCCCTTCATTTTTTTCAAGGCTGCGCTTTCGATCTGACGTATGCGCTCGGCTGAAACGCCATATTCATCGGCCAGGTCATGCAAAGTTGCGCCAGAGCCATCATCATTTTGTAACCAGCGTGATTCGATGATATGGCGGGAGCGTGGATCCAGTTTGGCTAATGCAGATTCCAAACCTTCACTTTGCAAACGGTCATATTGCTGCGCTTCAATGACGCGGGTTGGTTCTTCTGCTTCTGTTTTCAGGTAAGCGATAGGTGCAAATTTTTCATCTTCGTCATCGCTGGAACCATCTAAAGCCACATCGCGACCCGACAAACGCATTTCCATTTCGATTACGTCTTCACGTTTGACATCGAGTTTGCTCGCCAAGCTGTCAATTTGAGAAGGTGTCATGGAATCCAGACCTTCTTTGTTCGAACGCAGATTAAAGAACAATTTACGTTGCGCTTTCGTCGTCGCGACTTTGACCAAGCGCCAGTTTTTCAAGATGTATTCATGCATTTCGGCCTTGATCCAATGCATAGCATAAGACACCAAGCGTACGCCTTGGTCAGGATCAAAGCGTTTGACCGCTTTCATCAAACCAATATTACCTTCTTGAATCAAATCGGCATGAGGCAAACCGTAACCTAAATAACCACGCGCGATAGAGACCACCAGGCGTAAGTGGGACATAACCAATTGCTGCGCGGCGTTGAGGTCGTTGTGTAATTTTAATTTGGTCGCGAGATCAATTTCTTCTTCGTGCGACAGCATAGGCAAACGATTGACGGCAGAGATATAGGCATCAATATTGCCTAGTGTGCCAGTGAAACCCAGTGCTAAAGCTGTGCTGTCCGAAGAATGCAAAATGCCTTGTGCTGATGTTTGTGTCATGTTTCCTCCTGATATCAAATCAGATTATTTCCGTAATGCCGTACCAAAAATTATTTCTCAGTACTTTCAAGTTCTAATATTAGCACTCAATCGGGATGAGTGCTAATAATCTGTTTGTTTTGTCGAATTTCAAGGGGAAATGTATAAAAAGTCTAATTTTTTACCGATTTGTTAGCGCACTTATTCGTGCCTTTAAAATACGATTGAAATCGTAGGGGGAATCGCTAAGTAATTGATCTTAATGTGGAATTTTCGATAATTGACGTCGTACGGACAGATAGGCGCCACACAGGCCTAAAATTTTGCTGACCGCGATTAAACACAGACTTGGTAGGAGCCCGAGCGGGCTGAGGTGAAATTCCGACGCATACAATTTCGCGAATTCAGCGATGGCCTGATTTAATGGCTGTAAAGATAAGGCGACTAAACCCAATGCCAAACCACCCGCCAATACGCCCAGCATCGCCCCCGTGTAGTAATAGGGCTTATGAATGAAACTATTGGTCGCGCCTAACATGCGGCTGACGCTGATTTCGGCCTGATGCGAAATCACCTGCAAGCGGGTCGCATTAAATACCACCACGATCACCACGACTGCCAAAGTGCCAGCCAGAAATAACAAGGCCATCTGCAATACTTGCAATAATGCCGCCAGACGTTTGACCCATTCCGAGTCAACTTGCACGACATCGATATTGTCCAGGCCGCGCAAGGCGGTGGTGAGTTGTTCTGCTTTGTTGCTATCCGCATTCGCTAAAGACAATACATAGGCATCCGGTAGTGGATTGCCACCTAAAGTCGCAAGCACTTCTGCCAGACTATTCGTGCCTTCCATGGCAGCCAGCGCTTTATCCTTTGGAACAAATTTTACTTTGGCACTGACTTTAAGTTCTTTCAATACTTGCTTAATCGGTGCTGCCATCGCTGCCGCGTCGGTGCTAGCTAAGTCAGGTTTCAAAAATACACTGATTTCAGGTTCGATAGAGAGTTGAGAGGCGACTGGGCGTATATTTTCTAATACCGTTAGACCCGCGATAGGCAAAGCCAGTGCAATCGCGACCACCAATACATTGAACAGAAAGTTGCCGGGGGCTGCTCGCAAATGGGTCAGCGCAGCGCGTGAAGCGTAGGCATGTTGGCGAAACCAGTTAGTCATAATGAATTCTATCCTTACGATTCTTGTTCAGGCATGTGCCATTGACGTGGACAGCGTAGCGTTTGGCGCCATCACTGTAGCTGGAACTGAGGGAATAGCAGCAGACGTCCATGAATCAGTGACCTCACCTTTACTCAAATAAATAACGCGGTTCGCTTGTTCCAGAAATTGCTCATCGTGACTGGAAATGATGCAAGTGACACCCGAGCGTTGAAAGGCTTTTAACGCATTGATGACGATGATTGCATTCTCACGATCCAGATAGGCGGTTGGTTCATCTGCCAGAATGATTTTGGGACGATTGACAATGGCGCGGGCAATAGCGACACGTTGTTGTTCCCCGCCCGAGAGTGAAAGTGGAGAGGCATCAGCTTTGTCTTGAATATTTAATCGTTCTAAGGCCGCATAGGCACGGGCTTCGGCATCAGCTCTCGATTCACCCACCACGATCATCGGTAACATCACATTCGCCAGTACACTGCGGTCCAAAAGCAGGCCTTGTCCTTGCAAAATCAGACCGAGTTTGCGCCGTAAGTAGGGCAGGCTGCCGCTTTTTAACTTACTGATGTTCTGGCCATTCATCATGATCAAACCACTGCTCGGTTTCTCTAGACCTGCAATCATTTTGAGTACGGTGGATTTACCAGCACCGGAGGGACCGGCTAAAAAAACTAACTCACCATCGCCGATAGAAAACGAGACATCGCGCAAGGCGTAAATGTCGTGGGCATAGGCTTTCGATACATGTTGAAATTCAATCATTGAGATCTATCTTTCTATTCACATCCTTACTACTTGGTTATTTGCGTCGCTATTTACTTAGTTGAGCAAAGCATCCACGAATTCTTGTGCATTAAAAGCTTGTAAATCTTCGATTTGCTCGCCAACGCCGATGAAATACACAGGAATCGGACGGGTTTTGGCAATTGCAGCTAAGACGCCGCCTTTGGCGGTGCCATCCAGTTTAGTGATGATCAAACCAGTCAATTGCAATGCATCGTCAAATGCTCTGACTTGTGCCAAAGCATTTTGGCCGGTATTGCCATCAATGACCAGTAAGACTTCCTGCGGTGCGCCCTCCATGCCTTTGGCAATGACGCGCTTAATCTTTTTCAGTTCTTCCATCAAATGCAATTGTGTCGGCAAACGGCCTGCTGTATCCACCATGACAACATTGGTGCCACGTGCTTTGGCTGAAGCGACCGCGTCAAATGCCACTGCCGCCGGATCGCCAGACTCTTGGGCAATGACGGTAATATTATTGCGCTCACCCCAGACCATCAATTGCTCTCGGGCTGCAGCACGGAAAGTGTCGCCAGCCGCCAAGACCACCGATTGCTTATGCACTTGCATATGTTTGGCAAGTTTGCCTATGGTCGTGGTTTTGCCTGCGCCATTGACTCCTGCAATCATCATGACTAAAGGTTGATAGCGCCCCAATTCAAATGGTTTTTGCAGAGGTGTTAATAAGTCCAGCAATAAAGTTTTGAGCGCTGCTTTGACTTGTTCGGCCTCAGTTAATTTTTCTTCTTTGACTTTGCGTTTCAAGTTGTCCAACAAATGTACGGTGGCTTCAACGCCGGCATCGGAGGTCAATAAAGCAGCTTCTAATTCTTCATATAAATCGTCATCGATTTTGGCACCAACGAACAAGGTCGTTAAGCTAGAGGAAGTTTTTGCTAAGCCTTGTTTTAAGCGCGCAATCCACGACAACTTAGCAGGTGCGACTTCGGCTTGTGTTTCGACTCTTGCTTCTTGTGCTACCTTGTTTGCAGTCGACTGGTCTAAAGCTGCGTGTATAGTTTGAACTGAGGTCGATGTGTCGATTGCGGCATTGCTAGGCGCTGTCCCACTGGCTTCAGGACTAAGGCTGGTGCTGACTGGCTCGGGTGTTTTTTTTCTGAAAAAGCTAAACATGGATCAGGGTTGACTCGAAAAAGGTAAATGTTGAGATCGTTCGCGGACAGTGGTATTTGACTTGTCAAATACGTATGTTAAATCAGGAAAATGGGTAAAGAAGCTCAGAGAACACCAGACCTGCTGCGAAAAACCTTTAGAATGCTGCCATTCTAACAGAGCACACTGACGATTTTCCGCCCCCGCTATGAATCACAACAAGAATCGCCCCAAACCTTCGTTCTCCTCCGTGAGCAATGTAAATAAGCGTGCTAATCATAGCCAGGCTAGCCATCAAGTCCGCATTATTGGCGGCGACTGGAAGCGTACCCCTTTGACTGTGATCAGCGCGGATGGCCTGCGCCCAACACCGGATCGGGTGCGTGAGACGGTATTTAATTGGTTGAATCATGTGTTTAACAGCCAGTGGACGCACATTGTTTGTCTTGATATGTTTGCCGGAAGTGGTGCTCTGGGCTTTGAGGCAGCGAGTCGTGGTGCCGCGAAAGTGACTATGTTTGAAGCGTTTACGCCAGCTTTCAAGCAATTAGAACAAACTAAAGCGAAGTTAAATGCAGAACAGATTACTTTGCAGCGTGGTGACGCTTTGCTATTGGCTCAACATCTGGTTTCCCGTGCTGAAAAGTTTGATCTGATATTTCTTGATCCACCGTTTAACCTCGGTTTCCTAGAAAAAATTATGCCACTGTGTGCGGATATATTGAAGCCTGATGGTGTTTTGTATGTGGAATCCGAGCAGACTGTCAGCGCGCAGGACGGTGTTGGTGTGCCGGCATGGTGTACAGGTTGGCAAGTCTTGCGCCAAGATAAGGCAGGCAGTGTGTACTTTCATTTGTTGCAACGCAACACTGAGTCCGGTGAAGCGGATTAAAATCTGGGATAATGCGCATCTAAAATTAAATACTAAGTCTGTCGATAAAGAGCAAGCGTCGATATGAATTTGGTAAAAATCGCACACTACACACCAAGGAAAAAAAATGGTTACAGCTGTTTATCCAGGCACCTTTGATCCGCTCACGCGTGGCCATGAAGACTTGGTGCGTCGAGCTTCAGGCTTGTTTGACACCTTGATAGTCGGTGTTGCCGACAGCAAAAATAAAAAACCCTTTTTCTCACTCGAAGAGCGCTTAAGCATCGCGAACGAAGTTCTGGGACATTATCCCAATGTTCGGGTAGAAAGCTTTTCGGGTTTGCTCAAAGATTTTGTGCGTAAGAACGATGCGCGAGTGATTGTGCGCGGCTTGCGCGCGGTTTCAGATTTTGAATATGAATTCCAAATGGCAGGCATGAATCGCTATTTATTACCAGATGTTGAAACCATGTTTTTGACACCATCGGATCAATACCAATTTATCTCTGGCACGATCGTGCGCGAGATTGCGCAATTTGGCGGTGACGTTTCTAAATTTGTCTTTCCTTCAGTCGATGCCTGGCTGAAGAAAAAAATCACTGAACAAAATAACTAAGTTTCAACTAAGTTGAAACGACCTAGAAATAAGTAATAAAGACCACTATGGCGCTACTAATTACCGATGATTGCATCAATTGTGATGTATGTGAACCTGAATGCCCCAATGAAGCGATTTATATGGGGCCAGAGATTTACGAGATCGATCCGAATAAGTGCACGGAATGTGTAGGGCATTATGACGAGCCGCAATGTCAGCAAGTTTGTCCCGTCAGCTGCATTCCGTTTAATCCCGCATGGCGTGAGACCAAAGAGCAATTGATGGCGAAATACGAAACACTGCAAGCCGCCGCAAAAAAAACTTAAAACGGAAACTACCGCAAAGTGTCAGTCTTCCAGTGATTCACAAACGCGATTTCGCCCCTGATCTTTCGCCTCATACAAAGCCCGATCGGCGCGCAGCAATAAAGTCTGCGCCGCGTTTTCAATTTCTCCCAGATTGTGATCATCCGACAGGGTAGCAATGCCTATCGATAAAGTGACGTCACACAATCCTGTCATGCTCAAAATGAAGGCTTTATCGGCCACGCTCTTGCGTATCCGTTCCGCGACATGTTTGGCGTCGCTATGACTGGCGTTGACCAGTAACACAATAAATTCTTCGCCGCCAAATCGTCCCAAAGTATCGCTCAGGCGTAATTCTGCTTTGATGCGCTTCGCCGTCTCTTTTAGGACTTCATCACCGCCTTGATGGCCGTGTACATCGTTAATTTTCTTAAAGTGATCGATGTCCAGATACATACAAGAAATGCCGTAATGCTGACGACGTGCGCGCGCAATTTCTTCCAACATACGCAGCTCTACATGGCGACGATTACTGACATTGGTTAAGGCATCGGTTAGGCCGATTTGGGTCAGACGCTCACTATTAATCACATTCTCAAGGCAGATCGCGATAATAGAGCCAAGCCGCTCGATGAAATCGGTACCCATATCGCTGACAAAACGTTCAGGGTCGCTACTACCTAAATTCAAGCTTCCCAGTAATTTACTTTGTCGTATCAATGGGATAACCGCGATACTAATCGGCTGATCTGTGCAGGGCGCAAATAATTTGCTGTGTTGAATTGGGTCGTAGACACCAAGTACGGGTTTTCTGAGAGGTTTATCGTTGAGACGCAGTTCTGTCTCGTTTTGCACAAAAAGTAGCAAAGGGAATTCGGCATTATCAATTTTCAGATCGGCCAGCATTTCCTGCAAATTGTGCTGCGAATTGAGTAGCGATAAGCTCACTTGATCAAGCTCACAGATCTCCGCCAGCGTCACAAAAATATGTCCTATTAATTCGCGAAAACTGTGAGCACCTATGAGTTGTAAGTCCAGCGTTTGATGACGCGATAGTATCTCTTGATTGTGGCGCGCCTCTGCCAGCAAATCGTTCAACTGAGCTCGCACCACCTCGACTTCATGTTGCATAGGATCGCCATGTTGATTGGCCGTAAACGTAAGTGACTTATCCATGGGATCTCTCGCGAGCAGGGGGTTCAAATAAAAGCATTTTTGCAACAATGCTATTACTGTATCATAGCCCGCTATTGCCAACAAAAATTGCTAACAAAAACTCACATTTTTTCACATACTATGAATGTCTTTGTTTTGATGACAGGCTCACTGATTTCCTTCTTCCTCTCCACGGCTTCGCTTGTTTTTTCGGCACAGCACGCCCAAGTTGTATCTCCTGCGGACGAAAACGCAGTTGTCGTGAAGCCACGACAGAAACTGAGTCAGGCTGTGCAAGCGGTGCAGGTGAGTGGCATGAAAGATCAGGACTGGAAGCCTTATCGCCAAATGCTGAGTGGCTTGAATGCGTTCGAGCGACACCACGCATTGGCACCAGACACGCAATTGCGTTTTATTGTCAGGCCACAAGTTGAAGGGCTGGCGATAGCAGACATCCGTCTCAAGATTGTCGGTGATACGATACAGATACCCATTGCATTGGCCGATAATGGTAGCTTTGAATTGCCACGCAATCCGAAAGCAGCAGATGAAAATGCAGATCTGGTCTTGAATCAAAAACAAAATTGGGTGCGATGGAATTTGTTGGCACTGCGTACGCCAAGCTTATCCCAGCATCAGCGTCGCATGGGCGATCTGCGACTTACTTGCGAAGTGTTTGCGGCGATGGAAAATATCGAAAAATTGCGCAGAGAATTTAATTTGCGCGGTGTCACCGCAGACAATTTATGCCAGTCACCACGCTTGAACTGGACCTTTTATGAAAACCAACGCTTGATCAGCGCCAAAGTATTTAGTGAATCGCGCATAGAGGTGTTGCAGTTAAGTAAGGATGCGCGAGGATTCATTGTCAATTTATTTGATCTGTCCTTGGGGAATAATGCGCTAATTGAGCTTGAGTTTGCGGAGGAAGAATGAGGTATTCAGGCCGGTACTTATACGAACTAATTTGAAAAGACTGCCACAGAAAATACGATGTTTAAGGAAGGACTCTCCGTTTATTTTGGCTAATCAAATGGCTTATATCCACGCTAGTTTTAGTTAGCAAAACTTAGGTGGGATTATGGCTTGAGGGTTTTTTAGACTATAGGTTTTCTCAAAGGCGATACGGTGGGATATCGGGTTTGGCTTTATTTTTTATTGCTTTTTGAGGTGGGTGTCTTTGCTTTCTTCCCAAGAGACCTACAACTATCTGTGGGAAAACGTGACTCAAGGTAGTTACAACCTCACGGCCAAAGCGACTGACAACATAGGTGCGAGTACAACCACTAGCGTGGTACCAGTGAGTGTCACGGCCAGTGTGGCGAAGATTTATGATATTCATGCGGATCATTTGGGTACGCCTCGGATGGTGACTGATGCCAGTGGGAATAGTGTTTGGGAGTGGATCGGTACACCGTTTGGTGAGAGTTTGCCGAATCAGAATGCGGGTAATACTGGGGCGCAGAATGACTTTGTGATGAATTTGCGGTTTCCTGGGCAGGTGTTTGATAAGGAGACTGGGCTGCACTATAACTACTTTAGGGATTATGATCCGAGCATAGGGCGTTACGTGCAGAGTGATCCGATTGGGTTGGGTGGCGGGGTTAATACCTTTGGGTATGTGAATGGTTACCCTACTATTGATTCTGATCCACTCGGATTGCATCCATCTCAGAAAGGATTTTGGTATCTTCAGAGAGCTATCTATAATTCAACTATTCCACATAAATATTATTTGACGCTTGTTGATGCAACAAATTATGCAGACGGAAAGCAATTTCAGGATGCTGCTAGTGCTTTTAGGCATGGAATGTACAGCCCTACTTTTGACGGCACAAGAAAACAGGCTTGCCAGAAAGCACAAGATTTTATTGATAAACAATATCAGGCTGGTTGGGATGCTCAAGATCGCGGGCAACCGGAATGGGGGGCACGTCAGTTTGGTATCGGTCTTCATACGATACAAGATATGACATCTCCTTCACATCGTGGCTTTCAACCTTG
Source organism: Undibacterium sp. GW821-FHT11H02 (assembly GCF_058808015.1). Lineage (NCBI taxonomy): Bacteria > Pseudomonadati > Pseudomonadota > Betaproteobacteria > Burkholderiales > Oxalobacteraceae > Undibacterium > Undibacterium sp. GW821-FHT11H02. The sequence goes on from NZ_JBXARG010000002.1 coordinate 147,717, forward strand.
GGGAGAAAAGGCAAATTGGTTTGTAAGAAAAGGGAGAGAAATTTCACATGTCTGGAAAGAGCTATCTTACGATCCCGCACTTGAAAATTTAACAAGCGAAGCGTGGAATGACTTTATGAATCGTCGATTACCTAAAAGGCTAAATTGTGAATGTTTTAACTAGAAAAAATGGGAGAGTTTGGTTTGCTATTTTGGCCATCACCATGAGTACCCCAGCGTATGCGAGCGGAGATCCCATGGTTCTTATCATTTTTTTATTCGGCTTGGTATTTCTTCAAATTTTTCTCATAGCGATGAATTATATTTACAAAGGGAAGAAACGTGATGAATTAGTCTTAAATGTAGGGTTTAGTTTTTTAGGATGGGTTTTGAATGTGATGATGCCAATCACTATTTCTACACAATTTGAGAATTTTTTTGGTATTGAAGATGGATTTTCAATTTTTTATTTTTCATTTTTTTTATTATTCTTGATGCCATACCTTATATTAGGGATGTGGCGGTTCATAAAACAAGGTCAACAATAGGGCAACGCATAAGATAGGGGTCATTGCGTCAGGCTAAGGACGGGGTCTGACCTTACATTTGACATTGAAGCCAGCGTAGGTACGATTAAAGCGAAGCGCAATCGTACGCATGCAATTAGAACCAATCACACCCAATCAAAACTCATAGATCCATGCCCAATTATCGACGTGCATTTGTTGCCGGTGGAACGTGGTTCTTCACGGTCAATCTGTTGCAGCGACATAAGAATGATTTACTTGTGCGAGAAATCGAATTGCTTAGGAATGTCGTTCAACAGGTGCGTCAAAAGCATCCCTTTCACATCGATGCATGGGTTGTGTTGCCAGAGCATCTCCACTGCGTTTTGACTCTGCCGCCCGGCGACAGCGATTTTAGTTTGCGATGGCGCCTGATCAAAGGCGCATTTTCTCGTGCTTTACCAAGGGAAGAAAGAATATCTGCGACGCGCCAAAAGTACGGTGAACGGGGCATTTGGCAGCGACATTTTTGGGAACACTTGATCAGAGATGAACTTGATTTTCAACGGCATGTCGATTATGTTCACTTCAACCCTTTGAAACATGGTTTGGTGAAATGCGTACGCGATTGGCCTTACTCTACCTTTCACCGTCACGTTGAGAACGGAATTTATCCATTGGATTGGGGCGGTGATTTGGAAATTCAAGTTGGTGGTGGCGATTGACATGCGTACGATTACGCTGCGCTTTAATCGTACCTACCTTGCTGACTTTACTTAGCATGTTAGAGGCTGGTTGTTAAGACGTGCCGTCACCGGCAAAATACACAAGACATCCACCTCAAAAGGCAATAAACTTAAATAAAAATGTCGCCAATTATTTACTAATTAAATAAGCTAATCCCACGTCAGTTTTAAATCGCAAAAACGGAGGTGGGATCATGCCTATGGCTCGTAAAAAATATTTGTCCTTAGATGCGACACCGTATTATCGCTGCATCGGGTGCTGTGAAATTTGTGCCATTACATCCGCAATGGCTTTGATCACAGCTTGTGGATGCGTGGCATGAATAATATGTCCAGCAGCTGGCACGATACGGACAGTGCCGCGTTGAGATAAGGCAGCGATCTCTTTTTGCATCGATAGATTTTCCGCCTCAACTGCTTTGTTGAGGGCACTTTGTGGCTTACCCGGTTGCGCGAATGGGCTGAGCCCACGCACCAAAACTATGACGGGAAGCGCGCCGAACGAACCGCGCGCGGCACGCAGTTCCGGATTTCCAGATGCCCAAACATCGGATTCAGCCTGGCGCAAACGCCAATACGCTGGTGACATGTTTTGAACCTTACGTGCGGCATCAAGTCCGCGACCATCGCTAACGGAGCCAATTTCAGTTTCGCTAAAACAAGTACGTTGCAGCTCGCTGCCTGGCAGGAATCCTTTTTCAGACTCTGCGAGACAGGCTTTTTCTATATCGGAAAACATCGTTTGTATCTGTGCGAACTTTCCCTGACTCGCCTTATTCAAACGGACAAGGCTATCTTCATGTTCCGCCTCTACCAACACTAATCCGCTCACTTCGGTCGGGTAACGATAGGCAAACAGTTGGGCGTTGGCGGTACCGAAGGAAGCTCCAACCATGATATATGGTGGCGCAATTCCGGCCGCAGCTAGCAGCGTGTGAAGATCTTCCACCGCATTGCCCGAGGTTGGTGGTCGCGTTGAAGGATCACTAAAACCCAAACCAGCACGGTCGTAAATACAGGCACGCGTTTGCTTGGCCACTGCTGGCTGCACATGCACCCAATTCCAGCCGGCTTCGCCGCCAGGTGCATCAAATATCACGGTGGTTTTTCCACTGCCGCTGCAATACAGATTAAGGCGCCGCCCGCCGATATCAACCAGTTGCTGCGGTTTGGCAAATTGACTGCGCTTGTCGCTTGTCTCATTGGTATTGATAGGCTTTACGGGAGCACCAAAAGCTAGCCCAGTAAAAACTACGCCGGCGAGTAGGGACAGGTTTAAAACTGGTTTGAACATGTTTGATCACTTATATGAATGGGTGGACACGCTGTAACTTTGGCGATCCAATTTAATCGTGGTGGAATGATAAATTAAATTGAACGTGACCGGGATCATTTCAACCCTGTCGCATATCGCCATTTACGCTAGGCGCGGCTCTAATGCCACCAATAGATACACAAGACAGTTTTATATCGCAAAAACAGAGGTGGGATCATAATGCTTATGGCTCGTAAGCATTATGTTTCCTTAGCCAGCGTAGGTATGAATAAAGCGAAGCGCAATCGTACGCATGCAATTAGAACCAATCACACCCAATCAAAACTCATAGATCCATGCCCAACTATCGATGTGCATTTGTTGCCGGTGAACGTGGTTCTTCACGGTCAATCTGTTGCAGCGACATAAGAATGATTTACTTGTGCGAGAAATCGAATTGCTTAGGAATGTCGTTTAACAGGTGCGTCAAAAGCATCCCTTGCGTATCGATGCATGGGTTGTGTTGCCAACGCGGTAAGGCGCAATAAGTAGGACATCAATAGCCGCAGGCGTATTGCGCCGCATGAAGGTGCTTGCAATATGTTGATGTTCCAAAACTGCTGATCTATCTTTATCTGTAAACAAAAAAAGCCACTCCCTCCGGTAACACGGATGCGAGTGGTTTCTTTTTTTAGCGGCTAAGTAAAAAGCAAATTTACGGCATAAAGCACTCAATCGCCAACGCAGTAAGGCGCAATAAGTAGGGCGTCAATAGCCGCAGGCGTATTGCGCCGCATGAAGACGCTGGCCATATGTTGATGTTCCAAAACTGCTGATCTTTCTTTATCTGTAAACAAAAAAAGCCACTCCCTCCGGTAACCCGGATGTGAGAGGTTTCTTTTTTTTAGCGGCTAAGTAAAAAGCAATTACCCGTTAGCTTGGGTCACCAATGCCTCTAAAATTTCAATCACAGACTTCTGTTTCGGTTTCGGCAAAGCGCTGATGCGCTCGATGCTGCACTGTAATTGTGAAGAAGGTCCACGCTTATTCGCCAACCGTTTCGCCTCTCCAAATAATTCATCTAGCGATACTGTCAGCAGTCGCGATACCACAGGCAAGGCGGAGACGGGAATTCTGCGCCGTCCAACCTCATACGCTTGTACGGTCTACTGTGACACATTCAAAGCTTCTGCTAACTGTACTTGAGTGATATTGCGTTCTTTACGCAAAGATGCAATGCGTGATTGAACTTTTAAAGGACGCACATCGTTTTTAGCAACAAAAAAGCCGCGTAAAAACGCGGCTTTGATAGGGGGATTGCAATTGAGACGCTATTTACACATTGAATAAGAAATTCAATACATCGCCATCTTTCACCACATATTCTTTACCTTCAGCGCGCATTTTTCCGGCTTCTTTCGCGCCAGCTTCGCCTTTGTGGGTGATGTAGTCATCGAATGCGATAGTTTGTGCACGGATGAAGCCGCGTTCGAAATCGGTGTGGATCACACCAGCTGCTTGTGGCGCAGTGTCACCCACATGAATCGTCCAGGCGCGTACTTCTTTGACGCCTGCGGTGAAGTAAGTTTGTAAGCCTAGTAGTTTGAAAGCGGCGCGGATCAGACGATCTAAGCCTGGCTCTTCCATGCCCATGTCGGCCAGGAATTCTGCTTTGTCGGCGTCTTCCAGATCTGCGATTTCAGATTCGATTGAGGCGCAAATGGCAACGATAGGCGCGTTTTGGGACGCGGCGTAAGTGGTTAATTGATCGAGTAAAGGATTATTCGTGAAACCATGATCCGACACGTTGGCCACATACATGGCTGGCTTTGCAGTGATCAGGCACATCGGTTTGATCAGTGCCATTTCTTCCTTGTCCAAGCCCATCGCGCGCACTGGTTTTGCTTCGTTTAAACCAGGCATGATTTTCTCAAGCAGGGTGACGAGTTTCATTGCGTCTTTGTCGCCTGAGCGCGCTTTCTTGTTTTCGCGATGAATCGCTTTTTCAACTGCACCCATGTCAGCTAAACAGAGTTCGGTTTGTATGACTTCGATGTCGTCCAGAGGGCTGACTTTGCCCGCCACATGAATCACATTGTCATCTTCGAAGCAACGAACCACATTCACAATCGCATCCGTTTCGCGGATGTGCGCTAAAAATTGATTGCCTAGACCTTCGCCTTTTGAAGCGCCTGCGACCAAACCAGCGATATCGACAAATTCGACGATGGCGTTTTGTATGCGCTCTGGTTTGACGATATCGGATAATTGTTTGAGGCGCGGATCAGGTACTTCTACCACACCTACATTCGGTTCTATCGTGCAGAAAGGATAGTTTTCTGCGGGAATGCCTGCTTTGGTCAAGGCATTGAAAAGAGTAGATTTGCCGACGTTAGGCAGGCCGACGATACCGCATTGAAGACTCATGATGAACTTTACTTAGAAATAACTGAGCTGACTCAGGTGAAAACAGAATAGGGTCAAAATTTGGGGGAAATCTTGAAATAAGGCGCTATTTTACACCAGTGTCTGTCAAAACGACTGTAAAACCACTGTCGTGCATTAAGCTCAGGCAGTCATGTGCGTGTCATAGGCGATCTTGGTACTAGACAGGCGATGCAGGAAAATCCCTAATAAAATTGCTGCTACGGTGAGGCCGAGCACTAAACCTATCCAAAAACCAGCGGCCTCCATAGGTTGCGCTGGGTGCCAAGGGAACCAGGTCGGTGATAGTCCTAAGATCGCGCCTATCGGTAGGGCAAAGCCATAAAACGCCATGATGTGAATAAACATAGGGATACGTGTCACTTTGTAGCCGCGTAGTGCGCAAGAAAGGGTTACCTGAGCCGCATCAGAAAGCTGAAAAATCGCGGCCAGCAGTAACAGATTAGCCGCGACGGCCTGGACAGCTGGATCTGAAGTATAGGCAGCGGCTACCTGGTGTCGCATTAGGGTCATAAAAGTCGCTGAAAAAACGGCGAATACCAAGGAAACGCCAACCCCAGTCCAGGAAATGAAGCGCGCTCTGACGACATCTCGCTCTCCCAAAGTCTGGCTGACCCGCGTGGTCAGTGCAATCCCGAGACTCATAGGCACCATGAACACCAGAGAAGAAAAATTCAAGGCAATTTGGTTGGCAGAGATCGCCACGACACCAAAGCGCGCCACTAATAAGCCGACGGCACAAAAGGCAGACACTTCCGCGAAATAGGTGACGCCAATCGGCAAGCCTATGCGCAGCATAGAGCGAATTTCGCTCCATTTGGGCGCCTCTCTGTGGGTGAAGGGAAAGGTCTCTTTATAAACCTGTGCCCGACGCGTCCACCAGATCATGGCTGCCAGCATCAGCCACATGCCAGCTCCGGTGGCAATCGCACAGCCTGTTGAGCCTAATTGCGGAAACCCCCATTTGCCATAGATGAATAACCAATTCACGACAACGTTAAAAGCCAAACCCAGTAAGGCGATGACCATCACCGGTTTGGTGTGATTCAAGCTGGTTGTGTAGCTATACAGAGCGCGATACATCGCAAAAGCCGGCATACCTGCGCTGATCACGCGTACAAATTCCGTTGCTTTTGCCTGTACAAATGGCTCTAGTTGCAGATAATCAAAAACGAAAGTGGATAGATTAAGTAAGAGACAGGCGATAAGGCCAACACCTAAGCCCATCCACATGGCCTGCCGCACAATATGCGGGACTTTATCAAGTGCCGCTGCACCGACTTCATGGGCGACCACCGCGTTGACTGAGATCATCACGCCCATCACCGTGACCAAAATAATTGACCAAAGCGATGCTCCAAGTGCTACCGCTGCTAAATCTTGAGCACTGAGGTGCCCAGTCATTGCCACATCGGCCACGGACATGCCGACAGTCGCCAATTGCCCGATCAGGACTGGCCATGCGATTTGCCAAAGTTTGCTAACTTCGGTGCGTATTTGGGTTTTCATGGATGAGAAAGACGGGCTTTTATATTTGCCCTCATCTTACCTGAAGCGCAAAAAATGGTGGTTGTTGTGGTTTTTTAAATTTTGCGAATTCCACTTGACAAGCCGAAACAATGATCTTAAAGTGATATCACTTTGATTTCATCTTGCTTATAAACCTGCATTTGTAATAAATGCTCTATGCGCTGTTAGTAATTCCGAATAAGTTGAAATTGATTCATTGGAGAAAAGAATGGATACGGTAAAAAAAGTTTCTGATCAAAGCAGCAAGCTGCAAGCCCCGAATGAGGAGCGGAAGCTGGCAATGCGCGAATTTAAATATGCGTCTATGGATGGCTATGCGATGATCGCATTTGGCTTGTTGCTAATTGTGGGTGGTATTTATACCTTTGTGAATTTACTGCTGGAAGGACAGCAGCCTGCAGTCAGTGCCGTTTTGATACGACTTGTTGTTGTCGCACTGGGAATCTTCCTGTTAACGGGTATGTATATGTTGCAGCCCAATGAGGCAGCCTTGTTGTCGCTTTTTGGTAAATACAAAGGCACAGACCGGAGCGAAGGCCTGCGCTGGGCGAATCCTTTTTTTAGTAAACGCAAATTAAGTCTGCGCGCCCGGACTTTGAATACGCCGCCATTAAAGGTCAATGATAAGCGCGGCAATCCGGTTGAGATCGGCGCCGCTATTGTTTGGCGAGTGCAAGAAACAGCTTTGGCCATTTACAACGTTGATGATTTCGAACGCTTCGTGAATGTGCAAGCCGAAGCGGCGCTGCGCCATTTGGCTTCACAGTACGCTTACGACGACGGTGAGGATTTGAGTGAAGGCGAGACGACGCTGCGGGCTGGTATGGACGTGGTCGCGGATGCCATGCGGCAAGAATTACATAATCGATTTGCCGCTGCGGGTATTGATGTGGAAGATGCAAAATTAACGCATTTGGCATATGCACAAGAAATTGCTCAGGTGATGTTGCGTCGCCAACAAGCAGAAGCCATTATCAGTGCTCGTAAAAAGATCGTCCATGGTGCTGTCAGTATGGTCGAAGAAGCGCTGCAGGGATTATCTGAAAGAAAAATTGTAGAACTCGATGACGAAAGAAAGGCGGCGATGGTTAGTAATTTGCTCGTCGTTTTGTGTTCTGATCGGGAAACCCAGCCTGTGGTCAACACAGGCACTCTGTATAATTAAAAAAGGAGTTATTTGATGAGCATACTGCCCGTATTTTTGATTATTTTTATCGCCGCCTTAGCGCAAAGTCATCAAAAGAAGAAGAAACGCCAACTCGTCTGCGCGCCCATGCAGACTATTGAGAAAATGAATAACGAGGTTTAAAACGTGAATACGATAAATCAAGCCGCTAATCCCGCGAACACGCAAGCGAGCTACCAAACTCGCCAGTGGGTAGCCCTATTGTGGATAATTCTGCCCTTACTGACTTTGGGCGTTGGCTTATTTGATGGGCGCCAACTGCCAGTGAGACAATTGCTGCAGAGCTTGTTATTGATAGCGGTGATTAATTTGCTGGTCTTAAGTGTATTCGGGCATCTGACGATTAAGATGAGCGCGCAAGAATTGCAATGGCAATTCGGCGTGTTTGGCTGGCCTAACTGGCGCTTAAAGTTGTCAGAGATTGCCCACGTTGAAGTATGTCAAACTTTTTGGTACGAAGGCAAAGGCATACGTTTTACGAGAGAAGGTATGTTGTATAACGCAGCGGGCAATGGTGCGGTACGTATCACCAAGGCCGATGGAAAAAAAATCCGTATCGGTTCGGCGCAACCCGAAGTTTTATGCGCCAAACTGAACGCGGCACTGGCAACACAATCTTGATGGCATATGGCAAGCCCTGGTAAAAAATCATTTCCACTGCGTATCGATCCCGCTCTGTGGAGCGAGATTGAACGTATGGCTGCGCAAGAATTGCGTAGTGCCAATGCGCAGGTGGAGTATCTGTTGCGCCAGGCTTTGCAGCAACGGGGCAGGAAACTCCCTGAGTTAAGTGCTGAGCAGACGACAGGATCAGATCAAGCCTAGGTCAACAGGCCCTAACTTGGTGATGGTCGTTTGCGCTTTTGTTTTTGGTTCTTGGCGGTCTCTACTTAAGTGACCCGCATCTTAATACTTCGCTTAAACTCTCTTATTTCCGATCGTAATTTCAGATCGTCAACTCCCTCTCTTTGCATTTCGCAATTTCCCTCGCTTTACTCCCTTCGGCCGCGAAATGCATTTCGATTCTACGACGTGCGGCGGGGAGCCACCTAGTTAATTTATTTTCATTTTTATCGCTTGCCTCGCGTGCTAAGTTTAAATTTTCTCAAGAGAAATATTTCTTGCCTTCACTTGTTAATATGTCTAATTTGAAATTAAATTTTCACTATACGTATAATTGTTTTCACACTTATGCATGGCAATGACAATAAACTGAAAAGATGTTTACGCAAAATATGTAAAATTCTTGTATTATTGCAAGCTGCTTTACCTTAATAATGAAAATAATGTTTCATAAATAGATGGCAGGGCAAGCCTGTTTTATCGCGGTATGTGAAATTTTTTCAATAACACAAGAGAGAAAACATGAAACTCAAACAGATGACCAAAGCTTTAGTAGCGGTCGGTGTGGTGAACACATTGGCGGCATTTACTCCTGCGTTCGCGCAACAAGCGCCAGAAAGAGTTCAGAGAGTTGAAATCACTGGTTCCAGTATTAAACGCACGAATACGGAAACAACTGCTTCTGTACAAGTGATGACGCGTGAAGATATTGAGCGTACTGGTGCTACTACTGCCTTGGGCATCCTCACGGATTCCGTCGCTGTTGGTACTAGCTTGAATGCGGCATCTAACTCCTCAGGTAGCTTTGCAACTGGTGCTTCTGCTGTTGGTATGCGCGGTTTAGGCAAAGTCGCTACTTTGGTTTTGGTGAATGGTCGTCGTATCGCACCTTATGGTTTGTCAGATGGCGCGCAAGACAACTTTACCGATTTGAACGCGATTGCTGCGGATTCTATCGACCGTATTGAAATCTTGAAAGATGGCGCATCGGCTATCTACGGTTCTGATGCGATTGCAGGTGTTATCAATATCATTTTGCGTAAAAATTTCCAAGGCGCACAAATTAAAGCGGGTTACACAACTACAGAAAATTTATCTGACCGTCGTACCCGTAACGTTTCTGCGATTTATGGCTTCGGTGATGTGGCTAAAGATGGTTTCAATACCTACTTAACTATCGAAGGTAATAAACGTGACGGTTACACCACTGGCGAAATGCGTAATCTGTATCCAGATTGGCACCGTTTGACACCAGGTCGTTCTACTTGGGATGCGAAGAGCGCTTACTCAGCAACTGGTAACTACTTCATCAGCAGCACCAATATCGTGGCGGCACCTGGTTGTCCAGCAAGCGATATCGATCCAGTCGACAAGCAATGTAAGTTTGACACGCTGCCTTATGCTGGTCAGACAACCAATAGCGAACGTTATGCATTGGCAAGTAACACACGTTTCAAAATTGGCTCCGATATCGATGCAAATTTTGAAGTCACTTACTCTAGTTCTTTCGACTCTTACATCTTGGCGCCACTCACCACTTTGGTATCAACTGGCAACGTTTGGTACAACGTGTACGGGAATAAAATGGTAGGTCCATTTTCCTATCCAAAATTGCCAGTAGGTCATCCAAGCAATCCGTATAAGACACCAACAGAATATCGTGCGCGTTTGATGGACACAGGTAATGGCTTTAACTTCAATAAGACTAACTCCGATCAATATCGTGCGATGTTGGCTTTGGAAGGTTCTTTGGGTAACTACGATTGGAAGTCCGCTTTCGGTCATATGGAAGCTAGCGCTGATAAAGTCACTCGTGCAACTAGTGCAAAAGGCTATACCGACGCGATCGTCAACAAGACTTATGTTTTCGGTAAGCAAAACGACAGTGCTTTGTTAGAAGCCATGTTCCCAATTCGTACCACTAAAGGTAAATCTGCGGTTACTTTCCTGGATGCTACTTTGACTGGCGAATTGATGCAATTGCCAGCAGGTCCATTGTCATTCGCGTTGGGTGCTGATTTCCGTCACGAAGCTTATGAAATGAAGAGCTCTGACAATGTCTTGAACGGCGAATTGGTTGGTATTTTTGGTTTGCAAGTAAAAGATACACGTAATCAATACGCGATCTTCTCTGAAGCAACGATTCCAGTGGTTAAAGATTTAGAAGCAAGTGTGGCTCTGCGTGCTGACAAACAAGGTGACTTCGATGCTCACTTGTCTCCCAAATTGGGTCTGCGTTACACAGTAACTGACAGTTTGTTGGTACGTGCAACGGCATCTGGTGGTTTCCGTGCGCCTAACATCGTCGAGTCCGGTAATGGTTTGGGTCGTAGTTCAGTATCCAATGGTAACAACGATTTGCGTCGTTGCCCTATCGCGAATGACTTGAATAATTTGATCCAGAATAACCCAGCAGCAACGACTGGCGACAAGGCATTGGGTAACGGTTATCGTGCGACTGATTGTTCCGCAAGCTTGCCAAGTTTCGTGTCTTCCAATCCAAATCTGAAACCAGAAACTTCACGTTCATTTACGATGGGTTTGGTATTTGCACCATCTAAAACATGGAATTTTGGTATCGATTACTACAATATCGAACGTAAAGACGAAATTGGTACACGCTCTGTAGTTGATATTCTGAAAGGCGAAGCTAGTTTGCCAGCAGGTCAATTGTTGCGCGTTGATAATTCAGCGGCTGACAATGAGTTCTTGGCATTGGTGAAAAAATATGCACCTGCAAATACCATCACTTTCCAAAATATCGGAAAATTGGGCTTGGTGTATAACCCGTACGTGAATAGTGGCAAAACACGCGCTTCTGGTTTTGATTTCGACGTTAAATCAAGTTTCAAATTGGATGGCGTAGGCACTTTGCGTTTGAATCTCGATGGTAATTACGAGATGAATTACCAAACTTACAGTGTTGCCGATGGCAAATGGAATAAGAACGTTGTCGGTACTTATGATCGCGGTGGTCAGTTAGGTGCGAAAGTAACTGCTGCATTGAAAACAGGCAATTGGGATAATTCGGTAGTCGTTAGTTATATCAGCGGCTACAGTGCTAACAGCTTGTCATCTCCAACTTATTGCGCAACACAAAAAGTAGCCGCTGAATACTTGTCAACTTGCGAGCGTATTGATGCTGGTATCACGACGAACTACAGCTTGACATACTCTGGTTTTAAAAATACTAAGCTCAATTTCTTCGTGGGCAATGTGTTCGGTGCAGAGAATCCAACTGATTGGCGTGGTGGCTGGGCGCCAAACTTCCGTACTTTCTATGTGAACGGTACTTACAAGTTCTAATGAAGTCGGTGTTCGAAATCTGAACAGAGTGTGAACTCTGTTCAATAAAAAACCCGCCGCACATTTTGTGCGGCGGGTTTTTTTTGTATCAAATGTCAGTGAAATCGCTGTGAAAAACTACTTTGTAATCGTATGCAATTTCGTCATCGCGTCGGCAAACTCTCCCTTGATCAGCATGGGAATAATCTCTAAGCCACGCGCAATCGACTCATCAATTAAAGGCTGCTCTTCTTTGCGTGGCCTATGCAAAACAAAGTCAGCGACGCCTTGTTGTAAATTCAAAGTACGTGGATGACCTATGCCTATGCGCATGCGCCAGTAGTCTTGGGTGCCGAGCGCTGCCGTGATATCTTTGAGGCCATTGTGTCCACCAGAGGAACCGCCTTTTTTGAGCTTCGCTAAACCAGGTGCAATATCGAGTTCATCATGCACGACCAAGACTTGCTCGGGTGTGATTTTGTAAAAGCGACAGATCGCACCGACCGATTGCCCGGAACGATTCATAAAAGTTTGTGGCTGCAATAGCCAAACTTCTTCACCTGCAATGCGCGTCCTCGCGACTAGGGCATTGAAATTTTTATCGCGTTGTAAGCTGCTGCCCGCGAGTTGATCGACCAGCCAGAAACCCGCGTTGTGGCGGGTTTGTTCATATTCAGGACCGGGATTGCCTAGACCTACGATTAGTTTGATGCTCATAATAATTTAAGAATTTTTAAAATCAAAAGCTTTGCCGCAGAGGCGCAGAGAGCGCAGAGTTTTTTTGAGGATTTTCTCTGCGTACTCTGCGCCTCCGTGGCGAGAGTTTGTTTTCTTCCTATAACGATGTATCTTTTCTTGTGTCGCTCCTGCGTAGGCAGGAGTCCAGCGGCGTTCGTTGATCAACTGACGACACTAGATTCCTGCCTGCGCAGGAATGACGTGAATTAAATCTGAATCATTTAACAAGCTTTACCGCAGAGGCGCAGAGAGCGCAGAGTTTTTTTGAGGATTTTCTCTGCGCACTCTGCGCCTCCGTGGCGAGAGTCTGTTTTCTTCCTATAACGATGTGTCTTTTCTTGTGTCGCTCCTGCGTAGGCAGGAGCCCAGCGGCGTTCGTTGATCAACTTACGACACTAGATTCCTGCCTGCGCAGGAATGACGTGAATTACATCTGAATCGTTTAACAAGCTTTTCCGCAGAGGCGCAGAGTGCGCAGAGTTTTTTGAGGATTTTCTTTGCGTACTCAGCGCCTCTGCGGCGAAAATTTCTATTTCTTCTTCAACAGCGGCAGCAAATAATGCCCTGTCACGCTATGCTCATTCGCCGCCACATCTTCCGGCGTGCCGCTGGCAATAATACGTCCACCGCCAGCTCCGCCTTCGGGGCCCATATCCACGATCCAGTCCGCCGTTTTAATCACATCTAAATTGTGTTCAATGATGACGACGGTATTCCCTTGATCGCGCAGACGGTGTATCACTTTCAACAGCAAGGCGATATCGTGGAAATGCAAACCGGTTGTTGGTTCATCCAAAATATACAAAGTGCGCCCGGTGTCGCGTTTCGATAACTCTAAAGACAATTTGACGCGTTGCGCTTCACCACCTGATAGCGTAGTCGCGCTTTGACCGAGGCGAATATAACCGAGTCCCACGTCTAGCAGGGTTTGCAATTTACGCGCGATCAAAGGCACGGGTTTGAAGAATTCATGCGCGTCTTCCACCGTCATCGCCAAGATCTCGTTGATGTTCTTACCCTTGTATTGGACTTCCAAAGTTTCGCGGTTGTAGCGCTTGCCGTGACAGACATCGCAGGGCACGTATACGTCAGGTAAGAAGTGCATTTCGACCTTGATTACGCCATCACCCTGACAAGCTTCGCAACGTCCGCCTTTGACGTTGAAAGAAAAACGTCCCGCGCTATAACCGCGTTCTTTGGCCACCGGCACCGTCGCAAACAAATCGCGTATTGGTGTGAAGAGTCCAGTGTAAGTCGCTGGGTTAGAGCGTGGCGTGCGGCCAATTGGTGCCTGATCAACGGCAATGACTTTATCAAAATGTTCTAGACCGCTGATACTCTCAAATGCGGCTGGTTCAGTTTGTGATCCATACAGATGACGCGATGCAGCCAGATACAAAGTATCGTTGACCAAGGTCGATTTTCCTGAGCCAGAAACACCGGTGACGCAAGTCAGTAAACCAACCGGTAATTTCATCGTCACTTTTTTCAGATTATTGCCAGTCGCACCCGCGATCACAAATTGTTTTTCTGGATTAAAGCTAGTGCGTTTTTTCGGCACTTCGATTTCCAAAGCGCCGGACAAATATTGCGCAGTCAAGGAACGCTTGCTTTGCATGATGTCATCGAGTGAACCTTGGGCGATGATTTCACCACCATGCACGCCGGCACCGAGACCCATGTCGACAATAAAATCGGCGCAACGGATCGCATCTTCATCGTGCTCAACCACCAGCACGCTATTGCCGATATCACGTAAATGTTTGAGCGTGCCGATCAGGCGATCATTGTCGCGTTGATGTAAGCCGATAGAGGGTTCATCTAAAACGTACATCACACCTGTTAAGCCTGAGCCGATTTGTGAGGCGAGGCGAATCCGTTGTGCTTCACCGCCCGACAAGGTGTCGGCGCTACGATCAAGTGAGAGATAGTCGAGGCCCACATTGTTTAAGAAAGTCAGACGTGAGCTGATTTCTTTAATGATGCGATCCGCGATATCGCGTTTCGATCCTGTGAGTTTCAATTTGCCGAAGAAGTCCATGCCTTCACGTAAAGGCATCGCGCTGATTTCATAAATCGCGCGTTCTTGTTTGCCCATGCCGACTTTGACAAAACGGGCTTCAACGCGCAAACGGGCGCCCTGGCAAGATGGGCATTCTTTCTCATTGATGAACTTGGCTAGCTCTTCTTTCACCGCCATAGAATCGGTTTCGCGATAACGTCTTTGCAGATTCGTTACCACGCCTTCAAACGTATGCTCCTTAACGACAGTGCGACCTTTTTCATTGATGTAAGTGAACGGTATGCTTTGTTTGCCGGAGCCATACAAGACCACTTGTTGTGCGGCTTCAGGCAACTGTTCAAATGGCACATCCAGATCAAAATCATAAAATGCTGCGAGATTCGACAACATCTGGAAATAGAATTGATTGCGTCTATCCCAGCCTTTGACTGCGCCACTCGCTAAGGATAAATTCGGAAAAGCGACGATGCGTTTAGGATCAAAGAACTCGATATGACCGAGACCATCGCATTCAGGGCAAGCGCCCATAGGATTATTGAATGAGAATAAGCGCGGTTCTAATTCTTGTAAGCTATAGCCACAAGTCGGGCAGGCAAATTTATTCGAGAATAATTGCTCGTGGCCGCTATCCATATCGACCACCAGTGCACGGCCTTCGGCGATGCGCAAACAGGTTTCGAAAGATTCAGCTAAACGTTGCTTGATTTCTGCTTTGACTTTGACGCGATCGACTACCACATCAATGGTGTGCTTTTCGGTTTTCTTGAGTTTCGGCAAATCATCAACATCATAAATCTTCGCATCGTGCGTGCCGCTTTGCACACGGAAACGTACAAATCCCTGCGCTTGCATCGCTTCAAATAAATCGACATGTTCGCCTTTGCGATTCGATACCACGGGCGCCAAAATCATCAACTTACTATCTTCCGGCATCGCTAACACCGCATCGACCATTTGCGAAACCGATTGCGCTGCTAAAGGATTTTCAGGATGATCGGGGCAGTACGGTGTGCCGACGCGTGCATACAGCAAACGCAGGTAATCGTGAATTTCGGTGACGGTGCCAACCGTTGAACGCGGATTGTGTGAGGTTGCTTTTTGTTCGATAGAAATCGCGGGCGACAAGCCTTCGATCAAATCCACATCGGGCTTTTCCATCAATTGCAAAAACTGGCGTGCGTACGCTGATAAGGATTCCACATAGCGTCGCTGACCTTCCGCATACAAAGTATCAAACGCCAGCGAAGATTTGCCCGAGCCGGATAAGCCAGTAATCACGACCAGCTTATTGCGAGGCAGATCAATGCTGATATTTTTCAAGTTATGTGTACGTGCACCACGAACCCGGATCGCATCCTTTTTGGGGAGCGGCATGTCCACCAGATCGAATTCGATTTCTGCTGGTGCGGACTTCAGGGATTTCTTAGTTTTGCTAGTGGTCATGAAACAATTCCTGCTGATTGAAGAGATTCTAAATGCAATAAAGAAAAGAGTATTTATTCAATTCAGGATATGTCCCATTTTTTGAAACAGGATTTAATCTTAGCTTATCGAATAAACACAATTCTGAGCCGCATTTCGAAATGAAAAGCGAGCAACCTGATACTATAACGGGTTTTCAAAAATAAGCGCGGGTGTCCAAGCAAATTGTCCCGAGAATCATGGTCAGGGATGCCGGCACTCGGTAATTGCCTGAATTTTGCTGTATTTTTTGCTGTATTGTTCTTATGAATAGCGCAACACCTATGAGCTCACAACCGCTCTCGCCAACCTCCGTCCCCAACAAAATGTCCTCGTCCGAAATTCGGGCTGGCGCATCTTTGGCCTCCATATTTGCTTTGCGGATGTTTGGCTTGTTTTTGATACTGCCTATTTTCGCAATTCACGCCAAAACTTTACCAGATGGCGACAATGCTGCCTTGGTCGGTATGGCAATGGGAATTTATGGTTTAACCCAAGCCTGCTTGCAGATTTTGTTTGGTATGGCTTCCGACAAATATGGTCGTAAACCAGTGATTATTGCCGGGCTGATTTTATTTGCCATAGGTGCAGTGATTGCGGCCATGTCAGATACCGTGATGGGCATCTTGATAGGTCGGGCTGTGCAGGGCGCTGGCGCAATTTCTGCGGCGATTACTGCTTTGCTTGCCGACACTACCAGAGAGGAGCATCGTACTAAAGCGATGGCAATGGTCGGTGGCTCAATTGGTATCAGTTTCGCCTTGTCGCTGGTGTTAGCGCCAGTCCTATATCAACGCATAGGCATGAACGGTATTTTTATATTAACCGCGATCATGGCGATTGCGGCGATAGGCGTGGTGACCTGGATTACGCCTGACGCACCGTCATTGCCGACTGTGAAAGTACCGCTCATTGAAGTATTGAAAAATCCCGAACTGATGCGTTTGAATTTAGGCGTGTTCGTATTACATTTAAGCCAGGTTGCGATGTTTGTGGTGGTTCCGTCAGCTTTGGTGCAGTACGCGCATTTGCCGCTCGACCAACATTGGATGGTGTATTTGCCTGTGGTGTTTGGTTCTTTCTTTGTGATGTTATTAGCGATTATGCGCGGTGAACGCAGCGGCAAGATGAAGCAAGTTTTTGTCTGTTCGATTGCCTTGTTGATGCTGGTGCAATTGGGTTTTTGGGGGTTCCTAGAAAACGCCACGATGTTGATTGCGATGCTGTTTGCCTTCTTCCTAGCATTTAATATTCTGGAAGCAAGCCAGCCTTCTTTAGTTTCTCGCCTAGCACCGCCGTCAGCGAAAGGCGCTGCACTCGGTGTGTACAATACTTTGCAAGCATTAGGTTTAGCCTGTGGCGGCTTTGTTGGTGGCTGGATGAAACAACATATCAGTGCCAGTTCTGTATTCATATTTACTGCAGTTTTATCGCTGATCTGGCTTATAATCGCAAGCCGTATGCCGGAATTGCCCAAGCGCGCCAGCAAACCGGATTCTGAAAATACTAGCGACATCGCCAGCGCGGTGTAAGCAGTATTTGAAGGAACGCAGTAAGCAAATTTGTCCTCCTATATGGAAAGCATTTTTGATCTATTGAAACACGCGAGTTACGTTGATAAATTAGCGATAAATATAGTAATTTAGTTATAGAATGTGAGTTCGAAGCTCCAAAGCTTTACAGTTCATCGTTTTTGTGAATTTTGAGCATTCGTGCTGGCTTCTTGGGTAAATTGTTCTGTTATCGCATTGAGAGTAGGAGACATAAAGATGGCATCACTAAATAAAGTGTTGATTATTGGTAATCTGGGACGTGATCCAGAAACCCGCTACATGCCAAGTGGCGATGCAATGACCACCATTGCAGTAGCAACCACAGAATCGTGGAAAGACAAACAAACGGGTGAAAAGAAAGAAGCGACCGAATGGCATCGCGTGACTTTCTTTGGCAAATTGGCAGAGATCGCTGGCCAATACCTGAAAAAAGGTTCCCAGGTTTATATCGAAGGTAGCTTGCGTACCCGTAAGTACACCGACAAAGATGGCGTAGAAAAGTACGCAACTGATATTCGTGCAGACGAAATGAAAATGCTGGGCAGTCGCCAAGGTATGGGCGGCGGTGGCGGCGCTCCTATGGATGATGACGGCTACGGCGGCGGTGCTCCAGCGCCACGTCAGCAACAGCAGCAATACAGTGCTCCGGTGCAGCAACCACGTCAAGCTCCAGCTCAACGTCCTGCGCCGAATTTCTCTGATATGGATGACGACATTCCGTTTTGAGGCGTTGCTACTTTTAGCTTGAACTGAGAAAACCCGGAACCACTCTTTGTGTTGCCGGGTTTTTTTATTAAGCGATGTACGGCGCTATTATCCAAGGATAGAGTAGTGCTATCAGGCAACTTAACGCTATACTTTCGGCGTAATGAAAACTGCTGCTCAGACCAGCACATGTGTGGAAAGGGATTTGTAAATGACTTCAACCGTTCCAATCTTTTCGGAAAGTGGCGACCCCATTGCTAGTGGCGCTTGTGTCGGTTGTCGAAGTGATATTCCCTTTGATTTTGCATTTGAATTTGCATACCAACCTATCGTTGATTTTGCGTCACGAACTATTTTTGCCCACGAAGCCTTGGTACGCGGGCCGAATGGTGAATCTGCCGCGAGTATTTTGGCTCAGGTGAACGATAGCAATCGTTACCAATTTGATCAATTGTGCAGGGTAAAAGCAGTGCAGGGCGCGGCAGGTTTGGGAATGCAAGAATTCTTGTCGATCAATTTTTTACCGAACGCTGTCTACAAACCAGAAGTGTGTATCCGAACCACGTTTGACGCTGCGCGAGAATATAGTTTCCCGATTGAGAAAATCATATTTGAAGTGACTGAAGGAGAGCGCGTGCAAGATCGACCTCACCTTGTCAATATTTTTAGACAGTATCGTAATTTCGGATTTAGAACGGCGATTGATGATTTCGGCGCTGGATATGCAGGCTTGAATCTTCTTTCTGAATATCAGCCAGATATTATTAAGATTGATATGGATCTGGTGCGAGGTATTGATGCGGATAAAGCACGTCAAGCAATTGTCAAAGGGATTGCTTCGATTTGCCAGGAATTGCATATTGAGGTCCTAGCAGAGGGAATTGAAACGCGTGCAGAGCGTGATTTCCTGTCGTCGATTGGTATTAACTTGATGCAGGGGTATTGGTTTTGCAAGCCTGTGTTTAAAGGACTTGGCACCATTCCAGCCTATGCTTGGGAGTAGACTCTGTGCGTAATTCTGCCAGTGAGAATATTCACTAGGGCTAGGCTCGCAGACTCAACTATTGCTTAAATTTGTTGGTCTTTATATCGAACACCGTATCCGGAATCCGCATTTGCGGTGCAATGGTATCGGGTGGGTCTTGGGGACTGATGGTATTAAGCCAGAGATCCAGTTTGCTGTTCGCCATTATGCCGCTGTCGGCCTCTAGCCTGTCATCATGTACTCGTTCGCCTTTTCTCTTCAATTGACGCATTTGCTCTTCAGTGTTTTTGGGTGAATTTGCAATGTCATTCGCTAATTGATCTCTAGTCTTAAACAGGCGCTCACGGCGTTGTTTCTCGGCATTTTCTTTTAGCTCTTTCTGTTTGCGTGCTTCGATGCGATCCAGCGCGGCTTGTATTTCAGGCGTGCGCTTCATGTTGGTCTTCGGTTTGGAAGACTTGCCGGTGCCAAATAATTTTTGTAGAAAGTTCACGATAGGTGTCCCGGGCAAGTATGTTTTTGGTCGGTGTTCGTTAGATAGCTAGACGTCTATTTTCTTAACGTCAAAATTTGTATCAAACTTAAGTCAGCAAAATATGTGCCTGTTACGCTTAGCTGCGCATTTAGTTGCATTATGGCAATCTTAATGGACTTCTCATGTAGTAAATCATCGACCTTGTGATGTGAAATTCAAGGGACGCACTCCTATTGGGTGGCCTCTCAATTCTGTGTAAAACGATCTTCTTGGCGTAAAAATCGCCATCCCAAAGTTTTTACATGTAATGGTTTTTGTCCAACGCCAGTCAAATTTTTTGCGGATGCGAGAAAGTCAGATTTTTGTATAGTAGTGCTTCAAAGCACGACTTCAATATCTATTTGGAAATGAGTGGCGTAAGGGCTGCCGAATGAAGTTCAAAGCGGGCAGGGCTGGAGTCAAGCTTGCTAAGTGTTATAGCGGACAGTATTGACTACTCAACCAGAATTTACTTCCTGATCTGCTTGGTGCGAGGGCGCACAATATTGAACACACCACGCTTGAAATAATTCAGGTGGCATGGGTTTCGCGATGAAATAACCTTGCGCAAAATCACATCCAAAGGCAACTAATTGATCCCAATCGGCCTGCGTCTCTACGCCTTCGGCGACCACTTTTCTTCCCAGATCGTGGGCTAAGTCAATCGTGGAACGGACAATCAAAGTGGAGTCATGGTTGACGGCCATATTGACCACGAATGATTTATCAATTTTGATGTAATCGACAGGCAGTTTTTGCAGATAACTTAGGGAGGAGTAGCCTGTACCAAAGTCATCAATATAGAGCGGGATACCTTGCTCGCGCAGGCTACTGAGTATTCGGAGCGAAAATTCGGGATCATCCATGACCATGCTCTCGGTAATTTCCATTTCTAACAAGCCGGGTGCAACATCCCAGACGCTGTGCAAATAGCGCACATTTTCTAACAGGTTTTCTTCACGTAAATTCCGCGTAGAGAGATTGATAGCGATCGGCAAGGCACATCCTGTCTGTTGCCATTCCTGATTGAGTTTCAGCGCCGCTACTATCACCCATTCAGTCAGCGGTTTGATGAGCCCCGTATGTTCGGCCAAACCTATAAACTCAATTGGAGGTATGATGCCGCGTTCTGGGTGATGCCAGCGTACCAGTCCTTCTGCACCACAAATTTGGCCGTCACTCATGCGAATTTTAGGTTGCAGGTAGAGTACTAACTCATCGTTTTCAATCGCACGTCGTAACTGACCCGCCATAGTTAGGCGCGTTGCTTGATCTTCATTTTTGGTCTGATCGAAAACGATGTAGTTCACTGCTTTTCGTTTGGCATGATGAACCGCAATATCCATGTGCCGCAATAGATCGTGAGTATTGTCACCATGTGCAGGGAAGAGTGCGATACCACTCTTCACTGACACGTCGAGTTCAATATCGGCAATCGGGAAGGGGCTTGCAAGCAGTCCCTCTATTCTGTGTACGGTGCGTATAGCGGCATTCACGTCGCTGTCGGGTAATAACATGGCGAACTCATCACCGCGCAAGCGAGCCAGCATAGCGGACTCTGGAATTGTCTTGGCTAATCTGATGGCGAGTTCACGCAAAATCTGATCGCCTTGACTAAACCCTAATGCGATGTTGATCTCATTGAGTCGCTCTACATTAATTTGTATCAGCGCGAAATGCTTAGCATTGCGTTTGCAAGTATCTATTGAGATCTTAACCAACTCAGTAAATTGTGTTTCGTTAGGAAGGCCAGTGAGTATGTCAAAGCGCGTTAGCTTGATCATGTCTTCTTGATTTTGTTTTTGTTCGGCGCGAGTTCTCAGGGTTGAAATGCCAAATGCCAAGTCATCAGCAGAGTCGGTAAGTAAGGCGACCTCATCCGTACCGAAAGCATCAGGTTCGACGGCGTAAATTACAATTCCCCCAATGATTTCGCCGTTCACCAGCAGTGGGCAGCCGACGCCGCAGGCGTAGCCCGGCAAAGCGGCACGCCATGGCGCGTAGGCGGAATCAGTCAAAATATTGTTAACAACAGCAGTCTTGCCAGTCCGAATCGCTGTTGCCACGACGCCTCGTCCCAAGTCATTATCAGCCCAACTTCCATGCAGTTTTTGTAAGGCTTGTATTCCACCGGTATGGCCATGCTCGGCCATCACTTTCAGTGAGTGAAAGTCATCATATTCTTTATACCAAACGGAAGCCATTGCATAGTTGCCGGCTTCGACAATCGCGGTACACATGTTTTGCAACAGACCATGTTCATCTTTAGCGCGCAGCATGGTACGGTTACCGGCGCTTAATGTTTTTAGCGCACGGCTGACATTTTCTAGTTGGTGTACATGCTGTGAGAGTTGAGTGTTGAGCAGGCTGATTTTTTCTTCGGCGTGTTTGCGCTCGGTGATTTCCGTACCCAACACATAGTATCCTATGACTTGATTGGCAGTATCAAAACGCGGCAGATAGTGTATGACTTGCCAGTGACCAGGGGACGGTTGCCAGTCATAATTCTGTGCTTCGCCTTGCAATACTTTTTCTATCAAGGGTGCCGCGATTACGTAGCGTTCTGCGCTGAGGATTTCTTGTACCAGGCAGCCCGTGATATCGTCACGGCCGGGTGCAAACCTTTCTTGATATTGTCGATTCGCATAGACATAACGTCGCTCCGCATCCACCAGGGCAATCAATGCCGGTAAATTATTGATTAAGCTACGCAGATGTTCTTCGCTGTGTCGTAGTTGCATCGTGCGTTCTTGCACACGTTGCTCTAACATTAAATTTTGATCGGTGATCATGCTCTGCGCTTTGCGTGCGGCGGTTTCGTCACGAAATACCAAAACCACACCTATCACTTTTCCTGCGTTATCACGTATGGGGGCTGCACTATCCGCAATAGGACATTCGCTGCCATCGCGAGCGATTAAAGCGGTGTGGTTGGCGAGCTCATGGATCTCGCCAGTAGCAAGTACTTCCGACACCGGCACGACCGCCGGCATACGGGTATTTTCATTGATGATGCGAAACACATCGTCGATAGGTCGCCCTGCAACTTCAATCAGGCGCCAGCCTGTAAGGCGTTCCGCAACAGGATTCATGCGAGTGATCAGACCGTGGACATCGGTTGCTAAGACCGCATCTCCGATAGAATTGAGAGTAATCGACAGGCTCTCTTCGCTTTCTCTGAGCGCCAGCCTTTGTTCTGCCGCCTCTTTTAATTGCCGTCGGATGAGTAAGAAGCTGGCGGTCAAAATGAGGATGAAGATAAGGGCAATCGACAGTCCGGATAACACCAGGAATTGTCTGGCTTGATGTTGTTCTTGCGTGCGACTCGCCAACAAGCTCAACTCTTCGGTTTGCATTCTCCCCAGAATCAGGAACATCTGCTCGCGGGTTTCTTTTAAGGGTGCACTTGCCACAAAAGAGCTTGCCGCTTCAGCGCCCTCGGTTTTACGAATCTCTTCTGTCTTTTTGGAAATGGCAATACGTTGATCAATCACAGCACGCAGTTCTTGCCAGCGTTGATATTGCCGTGGATTGTCTGCAGTCAAGCGCTTGATTTCGGCCAAAGTCGCTTCACGGCCTGCGATTGCTGCATCACGCTCTGCTAATCGTCTCGCATCACCGTGCAGCCGGTAGTTTTGTGTACTTAATTCGATCTGAAACGCATCACCGTTGGCCTGTGTTAAGTGGTTCAAAACCTGATAGGTATGCGCCACCATATCGGTCACCTGCAGGGTGTCGCGCGCAAGTTTCCATGTGACGGCACCTAAACCCGTGACGACGACGACCGCCAAGCTAAAAGCGAACAGAACTATACGTTCGAAATTTTTTTCTGTTTTCAGAAAGTACTCCTAGTATCGTGATCGAGCTACTATTTATGGAGAGTCTTGCAATCAAAAGGTACGCTGCTTCAGGGCTTCATTATAGGCACAGTTTTTAATGAAGTTGATAAGTTTAAATGGAATTAGTATTTGCCTATGTATGCGAAGCTAATCACTTACTTGGTAAGAAGTAAATGAGGTTCTACATAGGTTTTGGTATGGTCTGGTGTAGCAGTGAAGCTGGATCGATTGGTGTTTGTGTGCGTGTCTGTCTGTCTGTCTCTGTATTAATTCCGGGCGGAGTCAGGATTTGTTTGCCGTTCTATAGGTCTGCAAATGAATACTGGTTTCAGTATTTTGTATCGCTTTAATCAGGCGTATACGTTCTAGCACACTTGATAATTCGGACAAATTGGCGGCACGTAAACTGGCGAGTAGATCCCAGCGGCCATTGGTGTCATGGATTTCCTCTATGCCAGGCTCACCTAAGAGCGAGGCGATGACTGCTCTTGTTTCATTGCCTTCGACGGCAATACTAATCCAGGCATGAATTTCATTTTGTCTTGCATCGGGTCGTAGGCGCACGGTGTAACCAACAATGATGCCATCGTCTTCGAGTTTGGTAATCCGATTATTGATGGTGCCGCGCGATACTTTCAGTTTATGCGCCAGATTCGCGATACTGAGGCGGGCATTGGTGCGTAACAAGCTAATTAATTGTTGGTCTAGAGCGTCCATTTTGATCATTTCGTCATTTTGGTATGTCATTTTGGCAGAAATTTGACGATATTGGTACATTTTTGCCGATTCTGTTTAACACAGAACTTCCGTAAGATTCTCCCATCAAGTTTTTTTTAAAGAACTTACGCAAAGTTGTTGCAGCGAGATTTACCGAATCTGAGTGAACTAGTAAGAAGATTCCCAAGGTAAAAATGCTTTGATCGCTACTGGCTGGTTGTAGAAATTTTGCGCAAGTTCTCATTAGTCAGTAATAAACTAAGGGAGACCATCATGACGACCACCAAACAAAACACGAATTCAAGCCAAAACCCAACTATCACGCCACGCCGTGCAGTGACACAGTACCTCAGCGCAGAACGTGTTGCTGAAATCATTAACAAGCGCGGTATTGGTGCTTGCATTACGGGGGTAGCGTCTTACATCAATCAAGATTTTTTGCGTTGGAATTCTTTCGATAAGTGCGCTCGTGTCGCCAATCATTCTGATGTTGGCGTAATTGAATTGATGCCGATTGCCGACGATAAGTCTTATGCCTTCAAGTATGTGAATGGCCACCCAAGTAACTACCGTTTTAACCTGCCCACTGTGATGGCATTTGGTGTTTTGGCCGATGTAGAAACAGGTGTGCCAGAGTTGGTTAGTGAGTTAACTTTGACGACGGCGATACGCACCGCTGCGATGTCTGCAGTGGCGGCACGTGCGGTGGCGCGAGACAATTGCAAAACGATGGCGATCATCGGTAATGGCGCGCAAAGTGACTTCCAAGCTTTGGCTTTCCATCATTTACTTGGTGTCGAAATGTTCCATTTGTTCGATATCGATAGCGCGGCTACTGACAAATTAGAAGCGAATTTGGCAAAAATGGGTTTGCAAACCAAGCGTTTCACTAGCACGAAAGAGGCAGTAAAAGGCGTAGACATCATCACGACGGTGACGGCCGACAAAACCAATGCCACTATTATTACACCTGACATGATAGAGCCAGGTATGCACATTAACGGCGTTGGTGGTGATTGTCCGGGCAAAACCGAGTTGCATGCCGATGTGTTGCGTATGGGACCAGTGTTCTGTGAGTTCGAACCTCAGTCACGTATCGAGGGTGATATGCAGCAAATGCCAGCTGACTTCCCAGTTACTGAATTATGGACGGTCTTGTCGGGCAAAGTCGTTGGCCGTAGCAGTGCAGAACAAGTAACGATTTTTGATTCAGTTGGCTTCGCTTTGGAAGATTACTCAGCTTTGCGTTATATGCGAGATGCGGCAATTGAGTTAGGCATGAGCGAGACTTTGTCCTTAATACCGGCGATGGCCGATCCTAAGAACTTGTTCGGTTTTATTGGCGATAACACGGGCGCTACGACGAATCTGAATGTAAGCACTCGTGCCAGGGCAGCGTTTGTATCCTGAGCAAAGAAAACGCTGTGACTGAAACGGCAGTTGGGTGAGAAATAAAAAGTAATAAAATAAATAGCTTTAGAAATATAAAAAAGCCTGATTTTCTAAGGAAATCAGGCTTTTTTTCGTTTTGGACAAAAATAATCTCAAAAAAAGCGAAAAAAACCAAAACATGTAAGTATTTGTGTCAACCAGCTTATTGGGCCAGGCGTTTTTTCCCTAACAGAAACTCTGTCACACCATGAATAGACAGAGACATTTAGGGAGTTATAAAATGATTTACGAAATCTTAGTTCGCCCATCCTACAATAAGCTGATGACCTCCGATCATTTGATCTGGGTTGATAGCCAAATGCCAACTCGCTTCTTCGAGCAATGGCTGCGTGATCATGCTTTGTTAGACGGCAGCGGACGCTCTCCTATCGTACGTTGGGGCATAGTACAAACGCAACGCCCAGCGCATTTCCAATTGGCGACGCAAGAAGGTGCCTTAACAGAACGTATTGCTCAATTGATGAGTGGTGCCGCGCATCTGGGCGAATTGCCAGTCTCAGCACGCGATACAGTACAGGCGAAATCTCCAGTCTTCTTGGCTGCTTAAGCCAGACTAGATCGCAAGGACTTTATGCCTTAGTGGTTTCGTGCTGGGGCCTTAAGTCAAAACAATGAATTCACTCTGCTAAAAGCCCCGTCGTAGCTAAGGATGGGGCTTTTTATTGTTGCCTCAATGCATTCAAACGATCTAATTTTGCCGAATAGAGCGCAAAATCTTTTTGTGTTGTACTGTTTGCTTTGGCGATATCCAACTCTTGCTGAGCGGCTTCCAGTTCGCCGAGCCGAAAGTGTGCCAATCCCAGCCAGAAGTGAAATTCGTGATAATCAGGAGCGCGTTTGAGCTCTCTTTGAAACAAAGATTTAGCCTGCTGAAACTCATTTTTTTCCATGGCTTTCACCCCCAAATTAAAGAAATGAAATGGTGGGTAGGGTTGCTTGTTTAGTAATGTCTCATTTAGCAGGCTCGCTTCGGCGTTGCGCCCTAACATTTCTAAAGTCTGAACCATATTTGACATCGCCACTAAGCTGTCCGGATCAGTCCGTAATGCCATGTCGAGAGTACGATAAGCATACAGATATTGTTTCTGACGCATATAAATAACGCCCAAGGTATTATATGAATAAGAAAACTGAGGGTCTGCTTTGATCGCTTCCTTCACCCACCAATAGGCTTGATCAGTTTGATTGCGCACCAGCGATTCAGCAGCACGATTATTCATATACATGGCGACAATCGTGTTCTCTTCCAGATCGATGGTACGTTGACTCGCGGTGTCCTGAGGTGGCAGAAAATCTATCGTCATTTGATAATTTTGATCCAAATGATTTTTTTCATCGAAACGTTTTTTGCCTAAAACCACGTTCACATGCCCGCTCGCAAAGTAAAGTCCACCGCTGCGGCTCCAATCTTCTTTGGTTAATACTTTTTGGTATTGCACCGATAGCCCCATTTCTTTGGCTAAGGCGGCTGTCATAATGACCAGAGACAGGCAATTGCCTGAGCGTGCGGCAAAGGCTTCGCTGGCAGTACGGGTGTAGGAGGAGTCGTATTCCAGACGTAATTGTGCCTTGCTATACAAGGCATTAAAAAGTGCTCTTTGATGGCTGGTTGAGCGCAATTGACTGACGATCTCACTGGCAATGAATTGTTGCATTGCCTTGTCCGCCGCGAAAATATTATGTGTTTGGATAGGATTGCTGTTGGCAGCGAACAGATCATCGCGGAACAGATCTTGTGGAACCTGCTGTACGGTGGGAGCGGCGACACAGCCTGTTAGAAGCAATGAATAGACAAATAAAACGAATCCCGATCCGAACAAATGGCGCAAGTAGTAAAGAAGATTTTTTGACATGATGGTTCCCCTTTTCAATCCCAGCCTTGTTATGTTGATGCGCGTTAAGTACTTATTGGCTTAGAGACCTATAACCCAGAATAGTTTCCGAGAATCGCACATGCAAATTTAAACCTCATTCATGTTGAGCGGATATTGAGCTAAAAATACAGCTAAGTTTACGGCGCGCATGGCGAAACATCATTGTCATGCCCGGGTCATATTTCCCCTTTACATTCCTGCACTTTAGCCAAGTTTTATCGGTAAGTGTTTGAATTCGACTGATTAGGGGAAAATGATGCAAAATAAAGTGATGGCCGGTTTTACTATGCTGGCTGCAGCCGCAGCTTTAGTGGCCTGTGGCGGCAATGATAGTGTTGAGCGAAAAGTCGTTCCAGCGCCCGTATCCGGTGTATTTTTGGATGCCGCAGTCGAAGGACTAGAGTATGCAGCCAATGGTGCGGCAAAACAAACTACCAGTGCCAGCGGTGGTTTCACTTGCCTTAATGGTGAGACGCTAGCCTTTAATGTAGGCGGCATTAATTTAGGTTCAGGCGCTTGCAGTACCACGATTACACCTTTGACTTTAGCGGGCAGCGATAAACTTAGAGACGATAAAGTGGTCAATCGTTTGTTGGCATTACAATTATTAGACAGTGATAACGATCCTGCTAATGGAATACAAATTTCATCCGAGGTAAAAACGGCTTTGGCGGCGCAGAGCCTAGACTTCAGTTTGGCACCGGCGGCTTTTAATACGGCGATGAACGGCGTTTTGGCGAAGCTGCCAGCGAACTTTCAAAGCCGCATCGTTGACAGCGATAGACGTACTTTAGTGAGCGAACATTTTGAAGATACTTTGGCCTCGAAGATATCTACACCGTTTGTGGAAGCCATCACACAAACCAATACGCTAGGTAGCGTTAGCGCCAGCATTACGCGCTATCAAATTCAAGCAGCAGATTCTTTCTATGTCCCTTACGAAGGAAGCGTTGCTGCGATTAAGGCAGATTTTCCTAAAGGCTTTTTGCCATCCTACGGTTCTGGTTTAACGTTTAAAGGCAAAACAGCTGATGGTAGCCTGGAGTTTTATGGCATCACGGATCGTGGCCCCAACGGCGATGGCCCTAAGGTACCGAATGCGATGATCACTGCGGGGGCAACGGGAAACAGTGACGGTAAATTTTTCCCTTCACCTAGCTTTACCCCGTCGATAGGTGTGATCGCTGTAGGCAAAACCGGAGCGGTCTTAAAATCTAGTATGCCAATTAAATTTTCTAGCACGATTAATGCCTCTGGACTCGCTATCGCTGCCGGTAAAGTCGGCTCTTCTGGCGAAGTACCTCTGACCGATGCCGCTAAGTATGATGCAAGTAGTAAAACGGTATTTAGTGATTACGGTTTAGATACGGAATCCATCGTATTGGATAGCGCACGCAATGCATTATGGGTATCGGATGAATATGGCCCGTTCATAGTCAAGATCGACCTCACTACTGGCGTTATTTTGAAAAAATATCAGCCTGGTACTGGCGCGGCCGATTTGCCCGCTGTCTTATTGAAACGTCGTGCCAATCGTGGCATGGAAGGTCTGAGTCTAGAAATCGCCAGCGGTAAATTGCACGGTTTTATACAAAGTCCTTTGGACGACGGTAAGGCCAGTTACATCGTACCTGGCGCAAGCGCTGCAAGTAACGAAAGTATCAAAGACTATGCCAAATTTAATCGCTGGGTAGAGTTTGATCCAAGCACAGAAACGACCAAACTCTATGCCTATCCTTTGGATGCAAGCATGTACTCAGGCGGTAAAACGGGCGGTGCAAAATTAGGTGATCTGGTGTCCTTGGGTAATGGCAAATTCATCGTCATTGAGCAAGGCGCAGGAGTAGATGGTAAGGTATTTAATCGTCTGATGTTGGTACAGATTCCGAATAATGCAACGAATATTGCAGCGCTCGGGACCGATTTGGAAAAGAGTAGTATGACGGGTGCTGCTGTGAACGCCGCCAATTACGCCAATGTCGTGACTTTGAAGAAGACGCTATTATTCGACTTAAACACGGCTGGCTGGTTGGCAGAAAAAGCCGAAGGTTTAGCCTTGGTCGATGAGAACACCTTGGCTTTGGTAAATGATGATGATTTTGGATTGAAAACCATAGTTCAAACAGCAGCAGGCGTGAATGTAGGCGGAGCCGATGTCACCAAATGCACGGTCGATATGACAGGGGCTTTGACTACGACTAGCTCAGCGATCGGTTGCGCAGCGGGCAATACGACGCGCATCACTCGTGGTGCTGACAGCGAACGCCCAAACCGTTTATGGTTGATTAAATTTGATAAGAAGTTGAATGAATTTGTGGTGCCATAAATTTGTCATCATGCATTTCGCAAAAATCCGCTGAGGCTTTCAGCGGATTTTTTTGAACCGGGATTTTCTATTAGGATTTGAGATGACGAGGGATGCACTTTTCGAGGTAGTTTTGGTGCGAATGAGGCGCCAATAGCGACCTATTGGCAACAAAGAGCATTAAAAATGACCGAAAACGCCCCTCGGCGCTCAAATAGCGCTTACGGCGCGCCTAATGGAAATCTCGGTTGAATGCAACGATGGTAAATATCCGAAACTAATACGCTACAGTAAAACGTTGGTTGATGAATTGCGCCTGTTCTAGTTCATCGATCATAGCTAGCGCATAATCTTCCACTGAAATATGACTCTTAGCCTCTGCATCAAACAACATCTGATCTTTACCTAGTCGGAATTGCCCGGTGCGCACGCCTGGCGCGATGACGGCCGCTGGACTCAGCATAGTCCAGTTGAGATCCTGTTCTTCACGCAGTAAATTCAGAGCTTGACGCGCACCCTCAGCCGTCGCCTTATATTCGGCTGGAAAGCTTGGTGTATCTAGCGCCTGAACACCAGGTGCTACTTCTAAAGATCCAGCACCACCAACAACCAGTAAGCGAGGGGCATGGCTACTTTTCGTCGCAGCGATAATATTCTGAATGCCTGATAAATAGTAGGCATAGGTATCGCTTTGCGCATGACCGCTAAAGGCGCTGATGACTGCATCAAATCCTGATAGTTGTTGCGTAAGCTGATTGAGATCCTGCACATCACTGGTTACAGCTTGCAGAGCTGCGTGTGCAGATAATTTTTCTGGGTGGCCGACTAAGGCCGTGACTTGATGACCGCGTGACAATAATTCCTGTAGCAAAGCTGAGCCGATAAATCCACTTGCGCCTATGAGTGCGACGTTCATAATGAGTTCCTTTGATTTGTTGTGAAGTTGAATGTGTCTACATAACGAAATTACGGAACGAAGTATGCGGGTATTGATTGACTAGATAAATACGCGAATCTAGAATTCATTGTTCTCAAATTCTTATCAATAGTGTGATCCGAATCTTATTTCAACTGGCAAGGTCCAAGGGGTCTTAGCGCACGAAAGGAAGGCGTCGATGGCTAAATTAGATCAGATCGATCTCAATGCTCTAAATATCTTTGATGCTGTCGTGGAAGCCGGTAGTTTTACCAAGGCGGCGGATCGCCTAGGTGTCGCTAAGGCGAAGATTAGTGTGCAAATAGGGCGCTTGGAAAAGCAATTAGGTAGCGCACTATTTACACGCACGACACGTCAGGTAAATCTGACCGATGATGGACGGAGCTTGCATGAGCAATGCCAAGCTTATCTGATGGGATTGCGTGATGCGCTGACTCAGGTCGGAAGCGCGCAAAATGAATTGACCGGTGTTTTACGGGTCTCCGCCAGCGTGATGCATGCGGCACAATCCGTGGCGCCGGCATTGGCCGAGTTTGCTAAGCTGCACCCGCATTTGCGGATCGACCTACGCACCAATGACAGAATTACTGATCTGGTGGCGGATGGTATCGATCTTTCATTTCGCATGGGCTGGTTGCGCGATTCTTCACAACGCGCAATCAAAATAGCTGACTTCCAACAATCTGTTTTAGCCGCCCCTGCGTATTTGAAAAAATGGGGCACTCCTCAACATCCTGAAGATTTACGCGAACACGAATGGCTGGCACTGTCGCTATTGCCGACCCCTCTAACTTGGAAATTTACTGATGGAGCCGGACATAGTTGTAGCGTGCATATGAAGTCACGTTTGCAAGTCGATGCGCCCAGCTCGCTATTGGCTTTATTGCAGCAGGGCGTTGGTATTTCGGTCATGGAAGAAATGAGCGCACAAGCTGCGATTAAAAGTGGGAAGTTAAGGCAAGTATTGCCGGCTTGGTCGCTTCCCGCTGGCGGCATTTACGCAGTCTTACCACCGGGACGTCACGTGCCTGCTAAGGTGAGAGCCTTCATTGATTTTTATCGCGAATTTATGTAATTTTGATTTTGTTTATAGAGAAGAGTTGACTCCTTCCATTGACCTGTCTCAAGCTTCCGGAACAAAGATAATTAGGCCCCAATATTTCCCTCTATAGTGAGCGTTTTCGATCTTCGGGAGGCATCTCATGCCTAAGAATTATCAAGATATTACTCAGTCCATTTCCAGTTCACTTACAAAATTACGTACCGATACACCAGATGTGATGAAGGCCTTTGCAATGTTGGCGCAAGCAGCAACTAAGGATGGTGCTTTGGATAAAAAAACCAAAGAGTTGATCGCCCTGGCTTTAGGCATTGCCGCGCATTGTGATGGCTGCATAGGATTTCATGTGCAAGCCTTAATCAAACTAGGCGTCACTCGCGCTGAGTTAGAAGAAATGTTGGGTATGACGGTGTACATGGGCGGTGGTCCATCTTTAATGTACGCCGCCGATGCTTTGACGGCGTTTGAGGCAATGTCGGCTTAGGATAGTCATTTACTTGAAGCTAGCGACTTTGCAAATTTCGTATCCCGTCATTTCACTGCCCACCTTACTGCTATCTTTGATGCCGATAATCGGTTTTTGCAAAATCATTTGCTTAATCTCTGGTACGCAAGAACCGCAATTGGTGCCGCAATGCAGACGCTGCTTTAGGTGTTGCAGAAACTCAGCCTTAGTATCGATGGATTGCGTACTTAGTTGCTCGATCTCGGCCCGGATTTGATGTTCGCCTACATTCAAGCAAGTACAAACAATTTTGTTACTGGCTCTGTTTGTAAGTGTTGTTGGTGGCGCTTCATTGAGTAATAAGGATTTGGTTTCTTCAATGACTTCGTGATCGTTTAGTAAGCGCCTCAGCCACGGTTCTGCACCGGTGTCGCCAGCTAAAGCAAAACCTTGTATTGTATTACCGTGTTCGTTTGACGCTAACAATACATGTCGTGAATTGCCGCGTTTTTTATCGTCGTAACGCAGCACGGCAGAGCCACGTATTCCCATCATATTTTCAATTTGTTCGGTGATGCGGTTATCAATGGCGCTTGTATGCGCTGCTCGAAATAGCAAACCTTGTTGATCGCGACCAAATGGCACGCAACTGGCGTAAGCGAATTTCCCATAGAACTGACGCAAGCTTTGCTGCACGCTGAGAATTTTTGCTTCATCGAACCAAACAATGACCAGAAATTGCCATGGACATTCTGCTTTTACGATTTTGACTGCTGTGTGTTTTAGTTCTGGTTGTTTAGAGTCTGGGTCTATCGCCGGGTTGCATAGGGCATTGACGCCGTAACTAGGTGCTTCGCTACTCACGGCGCCTGAGACAAATTCTTCACCCCAATGCATGGCGATAAAAGCTTGTCCTGCTTTTAAGGTGTCACTGGCGCTGGCGATCAATCTTTGCATGCCGCGACTATTGCTGACTTCGACCAAATCACCGTCTTTGATGAAACGGCGCTCCATGTCCTGAGTCGCCATCTCTATCACTGGCTCTGCTGTATGTGCAAATAATTGTGCCACGGTGCCAGTGCGACTCATGCCATGCCATTGATCGCGTAAGCGACCGGTAGTCAAAGCGAACGGATAGCGTGGATTAGTTTTTTCCACGGTGGGCATGTACTGCGTATTGACAAAGCGGGCGCGACCATTAGCAGTCGCGAAGCAATGGTCTTCGTACAGGCGCGCTTTTCCTGCGCTTGCACCGTCGGGGTAGGGCCACTGTTGTGGGCCCTGTGTTTGCAAAATGTCGTAACTTAAACCGGTGATATCAAGATCGCGTCCGCTGGTCGTTGCTCGGTGCTCGTTCCAGATTTCTTCAGGTGAAGTGTAAGAAAAATTCGGCGCGCATTGGTTTAATTTCAAAGCTAATTTTCGTGCAAACTGCGCTGCGATTTCCCAATCATGTCTGGCTTCACCCGGCGCGTCGATGGCGGCATTGACTCGTGAGATACGACGCTCTGAATTAGTCACCGTGCCAGATTTTTCTGACCAGGTTGAGGCGGGTAATAAGATGTCTGCGTATGGCACGGTAGCGGTGCTGGTGTAGGCTTCTTGCACTATCACCAGTTCCGCCTTGAGTAGAGCTTCGCGGATTAAATTTTGATCGGGCATCGATTGAGCGGGATTGGTGCAAACTATCCAAAGTAGTTTGATGTCGCCTTGCCGTACGGCTTCGAACAATTCAACCGCCGTTTTTCCAGCCTGCGCTGGGATATTGTCTACGCCCCACAAAGCGGCGACTTCAGCGCGATGTTCGGGATTACTTAAGTCACGATGCCCAGGTAAAAGATTAGCCATGCCACCGACTTCACGCCCGCCCATCGCATTCGGTTGTCCTGTCAGTGAAAATGGCCCAGCGCCGGGTTTGCCTATCTGTCCGGTCGCAAGGTGTAGATTGATGAGGGCGGCATTTTTTGCGGTGCCTGAGGCGGATTGATTCAAGCCTTGGCAATATAAGGACAGCGCCGCTTTGGCTTGACCGAACCATTGTGCCGCTTGTTGTAAATCTTGTTCTTTAATGCCGCAAATTTGCGCCACCATAGATGGCGTAAAATCACGCACCGTCTTTTTTAGTTCAGCAAAACCATCCGTGTGTTGGGAGATGAAATCATGGGCGAGCGTATCGTCCCACAAGCACAAATGTAAGAGTCCATTGAAAAGTGCGACGTCGGTGCCGGGCAAAATAGCCAGATGTAAATCAGCATCGCGCGCGGTATCGGTGCGTCGCGGATCGACTACGATCATTTTTAAGTTGGGATTATTTTCACGCGCTCGTTCGATACGGCGATACAAGATGGGGTGCGCAAATGCAGTGTTAGAGCCTGCAATGAACAAGAGATCGGTATGGTCGATATCTTCATAACTGCAAGGTGGCGCATCGGAGCCTAGAGTCTGTTTGTATCCCGCTACCGCGCTCGACATACAGAGTCGTGAATTGCTGTCGATATTATTCGTGCCTATCAAGCCCTTGGCGAGTTTATTGAAGACGTAATAGTCTTCTGTCAGTAGCTGCCCCGAGATATAAAATCCTACGCTGTCAGGGCCATGTTCTTTGATCGTCGCAGCAAATTTATCGGCCATGCTATCGAGACAGCTATCCCAGTCTAGGCGTTGCCTGGCTTGCGAACGGTCGGTACGCGATTCGGGATACAGCGCACGTACCTGTTGTTGCAATAGCGGCTTGGCGCTCAGATGTAAGTTGCTGCCTTTGCTGCATAGCTTTCCAAAGTTCGCCGGATGGTCTGGATCACCGCGTACGCCGGTGACTTGTACACCGTCGGATTCTATAATGACACCGCAACCGACACCGCAGTAGCAGCAGGTGGATTTGGTTTCTAGCGTAACGACTTTAGTTGGCATGGTTTCGCGCATAGTGTCATTCATGATCTTGGAGATTGCTTAGGTTTCGATTGCCAGTGTTAATAATTCATCTGCATCAAGATAAACCTGATCAGCTTCGACCTTGACGCTGAATTTCTGCGTGCAACCTTCATCTGGTGAGACGGCACAACCAGTTGGTAGTTCTATGTTCCAGTTATGCAAAGGGCAGGCGACTTTTTCGCCGAAGACGATGCCTTGCGATAAGGGACCACCTTTGTGCGGGCACTTATCCAAGAGTGCGAAGATTTTGTCTTGCGTGTTTCTGAAGATCGCAACATCGGTCTGTGCCTGACGTTTGACGACACGTGCACCGAGTACGGGAATGTCGTCTACGCGACAGATGATTTGCCATTCTTGGGACATGGTTTTTCCTTTGTTTTCAATGTGTTTTGATCAGCCAATTTAATGTAGGGCGGGTTTATCTAAAACCCCTCAACGCCGAGGCGCAGAGACGCCGAGAAAGTCGAAAAGAGAGGAAGCCGAGTAATCAAATGTTTTCTCGGCGCTCCTCTGCGCCTCCGCGTCTCGGCATTGAGGGGTTTTGTGCTTGATGAATGCATGCATGTAATTTCAATCCTATTGCGGAGAGGATGCATGTTTTTCATCTAAACTCATCCGCCAATCCGCTCAAACTGCCGCGTATCCACTTGCGCCTTCTCAGGCTCATGCCAAGGATCAGCTTCACCTTCGAGTGAAAACAACAAACGTTGATACAACTCCTCACGTCGTGCAGAATTTTCTAATATCTGTTGCTTCACATAGTCGAGTCCAACGCGGGCGATGTAGTGCACGGTACGTTCTAAGTACCAGCCTTCCTCGCGATACAGTTGGAGGAAAGCACCTGTGTATTCCATCACTTCTTGATGCGTCTTGAGCTTGACCAAAAATTGTGCGACTTCCGTCTTGATGCCGCCATTGCCGCCCACATACACTTCCCAACCCGAATCTACACCGATCACACCGACGTCTTTAATCCCCGCTTCGGCGCAATTGCGTGGGCAACCAGAGACCGCGAGTTTGACTTTGTGGGGCGCGTACATGCGGGCTAATTCGCGTTCTAATTGCTGCCCCATGAGCGTGGAATTTTGTGTACCGAAGCGACACCATTCGCTACCGACGCAAGTCTTCACCGTGCGCAATCCTTTGGCATAGGCGAGTCCTGACGGCATGCCCAGATCTTGCCAGACTGCGCGTAAATCTTCTTTCTTTACGCCGAGTAAATCAATACGTTGACCGCCCGTGACCTTCACCGTTGGGATATTGAATTTGTCGACCACGTCGGCAATTCTGCGCAATTCGGAGGCATTGGTTTCACCGCCCCACATACGCGGGATGACGGAATAAGTGCCATCTTTTTGGATATTCGCATGCGAGCGTTCGTTGATGTAACGTGATTGCGGATCATCCACCGCTTCTTTCGGCCAGGTCGAAATAAGGTAGTAATTCAAAGCAGGGCGGCAACTCGCGCAACCATTTGGCGTGCGCCATTCCATGAACTGTTGAACTGCACTGACAGTTAATAAATGATTGACTTTGATCGCTTCACGTACCGCATGATGCGAGTGGTCCGTGCATGAACACATGGCCTTGGCTTTGGGTGTCGCCGAATAATCGCCACCTGCCGTGAACATAATGATTTGTTCGACCAAACCTGTACAGGAACCGCAGGATGCCGATGCTTTGGTATGTTTTCGCACATCCTCAAGCGTGAACAAACCTTTTTCTTTAATTGCTTTGACGATTGTCCCTTTACACACACCATTGCAACCGCAGACCTCTGCGGTGTCTGGCATAGCCGCTGCTTTGGTGTGGCCTTCGTGGCCGACGTCGCCCGTATTCGATTCACCAAACATCAGTGAATCACGAATCTCGGCGATGTTTTTCCCTTCACGCAACAGCTTGAAATACCAACTGCCATCGACGGTGTCGCCATACAAACAAGCACCTATCAGTTTGTCGTCTTTCAGCACGAGTTTTTTGTAGACGCCACCGATAGGGTCGGATAAGACGATTTCTTCGGTATCTTTTCCACCTGAGAAATCACCCGCAGAAAATAGATCAATGCCGGTGACTTTGAGTTTGGTAGAGGTGACTGATCCTTGATAACGACCGATACCGAAATTCGCCAAATGATTAGCGCAGACTTTCGCCATTTCGAATAAAGGCGCGACCAAACCATATACCGTACCGCGGTGATTCACACATTCACCGACCGCATAAATGCGTGGATCGTAAGTTTGCATGGTGTCGTTCACGATCAGACCGCGATTGCAATACAGCCCTGCCGATTCCGCTAAAGCTGTATTGGGACGTATCCCGACCGCCATGACGACGAGTTGTGTGGGGATTTCTAAACCATCCGAAAAACGGATGGCTTTCACACGGCCGTTTTCATCGCCTAGCAAGGCTTCGGTATTTTTCTCAAGTAGAAAATTAAGTCCACGATCTTCTAAAGATTTTTGCAGCATCTTACCTGCGGTGAGATCAAGCTGCCTATCCATCAGCCATGCGGGCAAGTGCACGACCGAGACATTCATGCCGCGCATCTTCAAGCCATTCGCAGCTTCTAATCCGAGCAAGCCACCACCGATCACGACGGCATGCGTATGCTCTGCCGCTGCAGCGATCATGGCATTAGTGTCGTGGATGTCGCGATAGGCAATTACACCTTGCAAATCTTTGCCTGGTACAGGCAGCATGAAAGGCGTAGAGCCGGTGGCGATCAGCAATCTGTCGTATTCGGTTTCCATGCCATCTTCGGCGATGACCACACGTTTGTAGCGATCAATTTTGACGATTTTTTTACCCAGATACAGAGTGATATTATTCTCGGCATACCAGTCAACATCATTGAGCATAATGTCTTTAATCGTTTGTTCGCCCGCTAATACTGGCGACAATAAGATACGATTGTAGTTGGCATAAGGCTCGGCGCCAAAGACCGTGATGTCGTACAAATCGGGGGCGATTTTCAGCAATTCTTCTAAGGTGCGCACACCTGCCATTCCATTGCCGACCATGACGAGTTTGAGTTTTTTCATGATGAAAATCCTTAATTTGAAAGCGAAAACCTCTCAACACAGAGGCACAGAGGCACAGAGAAATGCGAGAAAAAATCAAAATCGCAGAGGTCTCTTAATTTAGGTGTTCTCTGTGCTACCTCTGTGCCTCCGTGTCTCTGTGTTGAGAGGTTTATATTTTTTTTCCGATCAAGCCACTTCCTTACTCGGATGCGATTGACGGTGATATAAAAATTCCAGCACCGCGCTGCGATATTTGGCGTATTGCGCATCGTTCGCCAGAGCGACTCGTTCACGTGGTCGTGCTAATTCCACGGACAAGACTTCACCGATAGTTGCGGCAGGGCCATTGGTCAACATCACGATTTTGTCGGATAGGAGTACCGCTTCATCTACATCATGCGTGACCATCACGACCGTCGATCGTGTCTTGGCGACGATCTTGAGTAACTCGTCTTGCAAGTGTGCGCGGGTCAACGCATCGAGTGCGCCGAATGGCTCATCCATCAATAGGACTTTTGGTTCAATCGCTAAAGCTCGGGCGATGCCGACCCGTTGTTTCATACCGCCGGAAATTTCATGCGGACGTTTTTTGTCGGCAGCGCTCAGGCCAACTAAAGCGAGGGCATTGCGAGTGCGGTTGATGAGTTCTGCTTTTGATTCCGTGGATGAGAACACGCGTTCTACCGCCAGGTAAATATTTTCAAAGCAATTTAACCAAGGTAATAAAGAGTGATTTTGAAATACCACACCACGCTCAGGCGACGGCCCGGCGATTTCGCGATTAGCGCACAATAAAGCGCCAGATGTCGCGTTGGTTAATCCTGCAATGAGATTCAAGAGTGTCGATTTGCCGCAGCCAGAGTGACCGATCAGGGTGATGAATTCACCTTTGGCGATGTGCAGATTGATATCGCGCAGAGCGTGAAAGCTGCCTTTCTTGGTGTCAAAGCGCATCTCTACATTTTGAATTTCTATGTATTTTTTTTCATTCGCTTTATCGGTGCCAGTGGTGATGGCAGTGACCGTCGAATTTTCCATGAGTTGTGTCATCACTAAGCCCCAGTCTCTTCATAAGTAAAAGCACGTGCTACTGCGACCAAAATTTGTTCCAGAATCAAACCGACAAAACCAATTACGACAATCGCGATAATGATGTGCGGTACATTCAAGTTATTCCATTCATCCCACACCCAGAAACCGATGCCGACACCACCCGTGAGCATTTCTGCCGCGACGATCACTAACCACGCTGTGCCGATGGCGAGGCGTACACCTGTCAACATATACGGCAATACGCTAGGCAATAAGATGCGTGTCAGGATTTTCCATTCGGACAAATTCAGTACCCGTGCCACATTCATATAATCTTGCGGTACACGTTGCACGCCGATGGCAGTGTTGATCACCATGGGCCAGATGGAGCAAATAAAAATAGACCAGATGGCGGCAGGATGGGCGGCTTTAAAAACTAAAAGACCGATAGGTAACCAAGCCAAGGGCGAGACGGGTTTGAGCAGGCTAATGATGGGATTAAACATACCCGCCATAAAGCTGAAGCGACCTATCATGAAGCCGAGTGGAATACCCACGATGGCAGCTAAACCAAAACCGACCGCGACCCGTTTTAAAGAGGCATAAATATTCCAGCCTATGCCCTGATCGTTAGGCCCATTTTGATAAAAAGGATCAGAAAATAATTTGATCGCTTCTTGTAAAGTAAGCCATGGTGAGGGTAGCGAGCTATTCTTTTCGGCAATGATGGTCCAGATTAAGACCAGTAAAGCCAGCCCTAAAAATTGGGGCAACATCTTTAAAGCGATTGCTTTTAGCTTGGTCGAGAATTTGAGCGAGAATGAAGAGGGCGTCGCCATCTTGGTTTCTTTCTTGTGTGATTGTGCCGGCGTGGGACCTGGCATTGCCGGAGCTGCATTGCCCTTATCGGGCACGCTGGCATCCGGGCTGGCGGTATAAGTCGAGAGCATGCTAGTCATAAAAATCCTTAGGCCTTGATCTTGAAGGAAGCGGCATAGGCAGCAGGATTTTTGCCATCCCACACCGTACCATCGATCAATTTACTCTTACGCATCACATCTTTTGGCACATTGACCTTGGCCATTGCTGCACCGTCTTTGTAAATGTCGATACGATTCACGGCCTGCGCTACTCCCAAATAATCTGGATCGGTTTTCAACAAACCCCAGCGCTTGTGTTGAGTCAGGAACCACATGCCGTCCGATAAGTAAGGGAAATTTACCGCGCCATCATTGAAAAATTTCATGTAATAAGGATCATCCCAAGTCTTACCCAAACCATTTTGATAGCGACCCATGATGCGTTGATTGATGACGTCGACAGAGGTGTTGACGTATGATTTTTCGGCGATGATTTCCGCCATTTTTTGTTTATTCATCAGCGATGCATCAATCCAACGGCTGGCGTCGAGAATTGCGGCAATAACTGCACGTGCGGTATTGGGATATTTTTGTGAAAACTCCGCAGTGCAACCCAATACTTTCTCAGGATGATCGCGCCAAATGTCTTGTGTGGTGGCGGCAGTAATACCGATACCGTCTGCAACCGCGCGATGATTCCAAGGCTCACCCACACAATAGCCATCCATATTGTCGACGCGCATATTGGCGACCATTTGCGGTGGCGGTACGGTGATGACTTTGGCCTCTTTCATAGGATTGATGCCGTGTGCAGCCAGCCAGTAGTACAGCCACATGGCATGAGTGCCGGTAGGGAAGGTTTGGGCGAAGGTGTATTCACGTTTTTCACGTGCCATTAATTTGGCGAGACCGGCGCCATCCACCGCACCTTTGTCGGCAAGTTTTTTCGATAATGTGATGGCTTGACCGTTATTGTTGAGGGTCATCAAGATATTCATATCTTTTTTGGGACCGCCTATGCCGAGCTGCACGCCATACACCAGACCGTACAAAACATGCGCCGCATCGAGTTCGCCGTTGACCAA
This sequence comes from Undibacterium sp. GW821-FHT11H02, assembly GCF_058808015.1. Taxonomy (NCBI): domain Bacteria; kingdom Pseudomonadati; phylum Pseudomonadota; class Betaproteobacteria; order Burkholderiales; family Oxalobacteraceae; genus Undibacterium; species Undibacterium sp. GW821-FHT11H02. The sequence continues at coordinate 189,031 of NZ_JBXARG010000002.1, forward strand.
TTTATCGCGCACACTGGCCCAGGATGATTCCTTGGTCGGGATAATTTTGATGCCGTATTTTTTGTCAAAACCCATGACTGAGGCGATGACCACTGAGGCACAATCAGTCAAAGGAATGAAGCCGATTTTGACTTCTTCTTTTTCTGGCTTGTCAGAGCCTGCAGCCCACGCACCACTTACGCCGACGCCGAGGCCTAACATGCTACTTGCTGCAAGCATGCCAGCACCTTGAATGAGATTGCGGCGTGAGGCCTCGTGTGCAGTCGGTGTAGGGTTGGCAGGAGATGTTTCATCTAGGGCACCTGTTTCGTTTAAGTGGTTGACTTGCTTATTCATGGTTTGGCTCCAGCGTGTTGGTCTTTACATTGCATGATCAAAACGAAAAAAGGCGTCTTACTACCCGGCTCAGAGGAGCTAGATAGGAAGACGCCTTTGTCTTTTTGGAAGTGCTAAATGAGCAGACAAGCGCAGCAAGATGGTCGCTGCAATACTGGTCTTACTTAATTAGTCCTTCCTGAGAAATTTACCGCCGTTAGCAAATTTCTGTCTGTACCGATGAGGTACTTGATCTTGTAGTTGCAATTACTGTGCCAACTGGTCTTATCGCTAGTTCGCCTTGCGTTTGTCAAAATCGGGCTGGTAAAAAAGGATTTTTTGCACTGATTTGGAACCCAATTTGGTGCAATGCACTAAAAACGATCAGATTGAGATTAGGTCAGCACGCCCTAATGTTAAGCTAGCAAATCCGCGACATCTAAAATGCGTTGAGCCAGATCGACTAATTTAAGATTTTTTTCCATCGCTTGCTTGCGTAGCTTTTGATAGGCTTCGTTTTCGCTCAGGCGATGACGTTCCATTAATAAGCCTTTGGCGCGCTCTATGGTTTTGCGTTCGGCCAGTTTAGTTTTGGTGTCGGATAATTCCGAGCGTAGTTTTTGATCCGCGTTAAAGCGCGCTACCGCGACCTCGAGTACTGGTTTTACTCTATCGACTTGGAGACCGGCCACCACGTAGGCTGAGACACCGGCGGCCATCGCCGCTTCTAGTTGTGAGGGATTGCCATCTTCGGTAAATAAGACGATAGGGCGCGGTGCATCACGACTGACAATGACCAATTCTTCCAAGACATCGCGAGCATCGGATTCGGCGTCGATGATAATCAGGTCAGGCTGCAATTGCGTCAGCCGGTCAATCAGATACATATCGCCGGGAATAGAGGCAATAATATTGTAGCCAGCTTGTAGCAAGCCTATTCGTAAAGCGCGCGAGCGAGCCATTTGCAGTTGCATGGCAGGATCTTGATCATGAGTATCCTCTGACACCGGCATCACGGTATTGATGACGACGATCTTCAGGTTAGGCGCATGAGGTTGAGACAAACAGGGCTCCAGAACTAAGTGCGAAATCACATCACAGAATCAGCTGATTAGCGCTGCGTCAGAATTGCCAATGTGAATCGCAATATAAAAATAAAATGTCGAATAAGTATTGAGCGCTGCTAATTTTGAGCAGCACTCAAGTTAGTCATGCAATATTCGCGCCACCTTATTTTGGGGAGCCGTGCTTTTCCTATTTAGCTAACTTACGGTGCTGTATAGATGACCACAAGGACGCGACAATAAACGCGACACCGATCAGTCCGGTAAAAATTTCTGGAATGTGATACTTCATACTAGCAAACATGATCAAAGCCAAAATGCCTATCGCATAATGCGCGCCGTGTTCCAGGTAGACATATTCTTCCAAGGTGCCCTGACGGACTAAATACACCGTCATCGAACGTACAAAGAACGCACCTATAGCCAAGCCCAGCATGATGATGACGACATCATTGGTGATGGCAAATGCGCCGATCACACCGTCGAATGAAAACGAGGCGTCCAGCACTTCCAGATACAAGAAACCGCCTATGCCGCCGCTTTTTACTACCGCGCCAATATCGATATCGGTGGCTTCTTCTTTTTCCAATAGGCCGCTAATGAAGTCAACGCCGACGTAGGTCACTATCCCCCAAATACCCGCCAACAGTACGGCAAATTGCTGTGCCTCCTCGACCAGACTGACACTGCCTATGACCGTTAACAGCGCTACTAAAACAGGAATAGAGCCGATAGTGCCGAACGCAGACATTTTCTCTTCTATATTGCCCAGCCAGTGCATGTTCTTTTTTTCGTCAAATAGAAAATTCAAAAACACCAGCAATAAAAACACGCCACCAAAAGCGGCGACTTCTGCATGATGACTGATCAGATGAGTGGAAAAAGCCTTAGGATTATTGATGGCAAGATCCCAGACTTCGACCATGCCGAGGTCAGCTGCCTGCGCCACGATTACCAGAGGAAATACCAGACGCATACCAAATACAGCAATGACGATACCGACTGTTAAAAACAATTTTTGCCAAAATGCATCCCAGGTTTTTAATACCGAGGCGTTCACCACCGCATTATCGAAGGACAGTGAGATTTCTAAGATCGCCAAGATTGAGGCGATGCCGAGTGCGGTCAGGGCCGCATTAATGCCACCATGGGTATAACCCCAGTAAGCGGCCAGCGCTAGTAGAACTATAGAGATCAGGATAGATACTTTGAAATGCTTCATGGGATTCCGAAAGGATAAGTTACAGACAAGCGATAAGCTAACAGGCGTCATTCTTGGTGAGAGCGACTGACCAAAGCTGCGATTTTAAGTCGAAGAATAACGCGAGTTTAACATCGAAGATTGATGACGTACGGTTTCCTCATGAAGCATTTATCTTGGATGTGTCGAATCACTATGCCAACAGTTGCATCTGGCGAGACTTTGCCAAGAGTTTGCCATATACGATTAGGTTTTAAGCAATATGCCGCCTGCGTACTACGCGCCTTCTGTCGTATATCGATCTTGTGCTGCGATGATCAATGACAGCTCCCTCTGTTTTCAATTTAGGATCAATTATGTTGAATAAAAAATGTCTCCCAGCGATCGCATTGCTTGCTATGTCTATGGTGAGTGCCGCCGCCAGCGCTCAAGTGTATGTCGATGCTTCGATTGGAAGTGGTAAATGGACTAAGAACTGCGCGGGCGAGGTGAAATGCACATCAGGTACGGCAGTTAAATTCACGGGTGGGTACACCTTAGACAAAAATTTTGCACTAGAGGCCAGTGTGTTCACCTTAGGAAATCATTCGACCAAACTCGTTACTCCGACGATCTTTCATATGACGGAAGGTAGAACGAATGGCGTATCTTTGGCCGGTGTGTTCAACTACGAATTTAGTGAAGGGTTTTCAGGCTTTGCAAAACTCGGTATTGCCTCACTGCGTGAAAAAGATCATTGGACGAATAATCGTATTGATCCAGGGATGGTCACTTTTTCTGAGACCAGTTCGACGCATTTGATGTTAGGTGCTGGTTTGAAATATAAGTTGAACGATAAAGTGTCGTTGACCTTAGAGCTCGATCAATTTCGTTTGAAATCGAATTATCAAAAACCTGCCGCACGTGCACTTACCGTAGGTGCACAGTATGCATTTTGATGGGCTACCGCAATAGTTCTGGGCATTTTTCTTCGATGTTTTATTGCCGCAGATGTAGTTAGCTTCCCTTTCTCTGCAGTTTCGAAAACGGGCTCAAAATTGAAATCCCTCGTCGCTACCCAAGTGCCAGTCTTGGTTGTGCGTACGAGGGATTTTTATTTCCAGCTAAATCGAGCACACACAAAACCCATATTCACTTCACACAAGTTGTCTACACTAGGTCAACAGGCACTAGGCCTGTTTATAGACGACTTTCAAGGTGAATCATGAGCACAAAAATCCTACTGATCAATCCGCCGCACACTGCAATTGGCAGTCGTATTCCTAAAGAACAATTGCCACCATTGGGTCTCTTGAGTATAGGCGGGCCTTTAATTGACGCAGGTTTTAATGTCAGCTTGCTTGATGCTGAATTTGGTCCTATGTCTTTGTTTGACATCGTGCGCACTTGCAGAAAACAGGCTCCACAGTACGTGATGTTGGGACATTCCGGATCTTCTTCCGTGCACGCTACGGTGGTGGTGCTGTGCGCGATGTTGAAATCAGCGATGCCAAATCTGGTCATTATTTATGGCGGTGTATTTCCTACTTACCACTATGAACAAGTGTTAAATGAAAGCCCTTACATTGATTTCGTCGTAAGGGGTGAGGGCGAGCGTACTACGACGCAATTGATGCGTGCATTATGTCAGGGCGGCGATCTCGCCTTAGTAGATGGGATCGCCTATCGTCAGAATCATGCGATACAGGCGACCGCTGCGGCAAGTATGTTGGAGGATCTCGATGCCTATCGCGTAGGCTGGGAGCTGATTGATCATAGTCGCTACTCATATTGGGGTGGCAAACGCGCGGTGGTCGTACAATTTTCACGAGGCTGTCCCTATCTGTGCAGTTATTGTGGACAGCGTGGATTTTGGACGCAATGGCGCCATCATGATCCCATCAAATTCGCCAAAGAAATGGCGCGACTACATAGAGAACAAGGCGTTGAGTTAATTAACTTCGCTGATGAACTACCCACCGGTTCACGTAAAGCCTGGAAGGCATTTTTAGAGGCGTTGATCGCAGAGAAAGTAAATTTAATCCTAGTAGGCTCCACCCGAGCTGGCGACATCGTACGCGATGCGGATATTTTGCATCTATACAAAAAGGCTGGCGTGATTCGGTTTTTGTTGGGCATAGAAAGCTACAACGAAGCCACACTCAAGAACATCAAGAAAGGTGCCAGCACCAGTGAGGATCAGCAAGCGATTCAATTGCTGCGCCAGCATGGCATCGTTTCCATGGCGACTTACGTGGTCGGATTCGAAGAGGAAACTGATATCGACTACTGGCGCTCACTCAAATACTTGCTGCGCTACGATCCCGATCAAATTCAGATGCTCTACGTCACACCGCATCGCTGGACGCCCTATTATCCTACGGTCAATCAGCGCCAAGTGATACAAACTGACACCCGCAAATGGGATTATAAACATCAAGTGCTGGCCACTAAAAAGGTGCCACCCTGGCGCATCTTCATGTGGGTAAAAAGCATGGAAGTCATACTGCAAATGCGCCCCAAGGCAATCTATAGAAATTTATTCAGCCGTGACCGTGATGTCGCCTATGCGATGCGCTGGTACACCAAGATGGGTAGACGTGTTTGGTTGCGAGAGGTGTTTGATTTTATTTTTAAAGATAAGCGAGTAAAGAACGGTCCCAGTTTGGAAAGTTTTTTAGGTAAGTCTTTGCATGAGCGTGAGAATGCGATGAGTAAGTTCAAATTCAAGCGCAAAGTGACTGAGATTAAGTGGGTGGATTTGCATTGAGTCGGACGAGGTAAGCTCAAGGCGGGGGAGATAGTAACAATTGTGGACCGTAGTTTGGGGTGAAGCATCTCGCCGATATGGCAGTGAAAAATTGAATTAGTGCCACTACGCAGCCGGGCTTTCCACTACAATGTCCCCAATTAAATTTCGTACTAGCATCGAAGATCATGGCAAGACTCCCTCGTTTAGTAATTCCCCGTCAGGCACATCACATTACTCAGGCCGGCATAGACGGCAAAATTATTTTTGTCGACACGGCGGATTATGTCGTCTTCATTGATTGGTTAAAAGCGGCGGCGAAACAATTTGCTATTCAGATTCATGCTTATGCCATTTTGCCAGATCGTCTTCATTTGCTGGCGACACCAAGTGATGAAGTCGGATTAGGCAAAATGATGCAATGGTTGGGGCGATATTACGTTCCCTATTTCAACGCCAAATACAAGCGCAGTGGTTTGCTGTGGCAGGGCAGGTTCAAAGCGACCGTACTGGAAGCTTCTCATTACTTTCTACCTTGTTGTGTGATGATAGAGGAAATGGCAGTACGTCAGCATTTGGTGCAAGAGCCGTCTAGTTATCCCTGGTCTAGCTGTCAGCACCATCTGGGGATGCGGGTTGATCCTGTGGTGGCGGATCATGCGATGTATTGGGGCTTGGGGAACACGCCTTTTCAACGCGAAGCGGCATACCGAGATTTGCTGGAAAAAGGACTGTCTTCCAGCCACTTCAAAGCCATTAACGATGCCACCAGCAAGGCGTGGGTATTGGGCTCAGATTCATTTAAGTTGGAAATGGCGAAGCTGACTGAGCGCAGAGTGGAGCCAGCATCGCGTGGGCGACCACGGAAGAAAGTTGTGGTCGCTACCTGAAATTCATCATAAATAAAATTAAGTAAATTTATTTATTCGCCCACCAATTGCACAGCATCAATCACTTTATAGCCACGCTCCAAGTTATTTGCCAAAGTGACTTTAACCGCCTTAGCCTTGTAATTGGTTTTTTCAAAGCTGCGAACGAACCAAGTACGATTGCCGCGTCTATCGCGCTTTTGATCGCTAATGCCTTCCCAGACAGTATTCCATTTGCCATCCGTGTTTTGTAATTCAATTTTGCTGATGGCTTCAACGCCTTCACCGGCTTGGAATACCACGCGTACTTCGCTTGCGGACACGGGTTTTTCGTAACTTAATTCCAACCAATCAAAACCGATATCCTGATTATTATTCGTCCAGTCCTTGCCATCGACTGCGCCTTTAGCATTGATCGCCAGATTAGATGAGGCTGGGCCCGAACTATTTTTTTCGCCGAAGGTTGAGCTGGCTTTGGCATCATTCGCCCATTGTGCTTTGCTGTCATTGATGTATTGGTCTTCCATCTGGGCGTAGTCCATCAGGGCTTTTTTCTTGGCCATTTCCCTTTGCTCAGGCGTTTCTTCCACAGGAGCGGGGCTTGCGGCTGGCGCCGCTACGCTTGCTGTCGATGGGGCGCTGGCAACAGCGACGGCAGTTGCCGATGCGTCAGCGGATTTTTTGTTGCAACCCAATACGAGTAAGCAACTGATCGCTAATAATGCGGATAACAAAGGTGAAGTGCGAAATGTTTTTTTCATGGAAGAGTCAATCAAAAAAGTTGAAGCAAAATATCATGTCGAAATAACATGGATGTGAGAATCACATTCTATGCGAAATGTTTCCTCTATTTCGTAAAAAATGTAATTGTTTGTCGTTTTGGCTTAATGCGCAAAGGATGCTTGTGTGCGCTTCTCATTGCGTCATTTGGAAATTTTTTTGTGTTCTTGGTTGTCATCTAGATTGGCGGTCGTCCGCCCCTGTGCTCATGTCGACGCATTCGCATGCCGAAATTTATGTCAGCTGGCCCTAGTTAGCGCTTTTCTCTATCGATGTTGCGTAATAAGGACCAAACCATTGCGCCTAATACAGCGAGTGCTGCGATTAGCGCCGCCCAAAACACATAGTGTTTTTGTGTGCCCTCAGGTTTATTTGGTGTTGCGGTGATAGTGGGGTTGTCGCTGACGACGCCTTGCTTTGCTTCCGTTCTTGAAACTCTTATTTCAGCAAAATCTAAATCGCTATCGCTTAGATTGAATTTGGGCATTAATGTGCTGACATCGAGCGCTTTTCCTTCTTTTGTGTTGGTTGAAAATTCTATGCGATACGGTGTATCGCCACGCGTCAAAAAAGCCAGATGACGACTTAAGGTTCCCAATGAAATTGTTGGCGCTACGGCACCTAGGCTCTTTACACCAGCGGGGATTTGCAAACGAATTTTGTTGAAGGCTTCGCCGCTCAGGGAAAAATCTTCAGTGCTGACTTCTCCAGCCGGAAGATCAAGGCGGTAAGCGGTGCTATCGCCGAGAAAAAATTCCTGCGCAAGTGAGGATGCTGTTACGTGTTTTTGATGGCGCAGAACATACAGCGGATTGCGGACATGCCTGTGTGCTGTAGTTGGTTGTGCTGATGGTGGGAGCTCGCCAAAAATCTGTACTTTGGCTAGTGTATTTTTTTCTTGCAAATGGAGTCGTAAGCTATCAATCGGCGTGTTTGCCGGTACTTGGTATACACAAGAACTGGCATCGCAATGATGCGCCTTGATGGTGTCTGTCCATTGCATCAGTGGCGTGACTAGCTCTTGTGCTTGGGTGTCGACGTCGATCGCCAAAATCTGGGGAGGAGTTTGTGCTTGATCTGAATCTGTTGGCAGACTGATGCGCAGATATTTTGCCTTACTGTGACCGAGGTTCAGAGACAATTTTTGTATCTGTTCACCTTGATGTTGTAGCTGCACAAGTTGTTCGACGCTGCCCAAGTTGTGCCAGGTTTTAAAGTCCTCACTAGTCTCAATTTTTACCGGCGCAATGCCTTGAAAATTTTTGTCGATGCGCACTCTGGCTTGTACTAAACGAGCGGCTGGATTTAACTTGCTGGCATCGACGATCCAAGTATGAATGGAGGTCGTTGCGTTCTTTGTCGGTTTAATATTGCTTTGTGCTATTAAGCTGCCATCAGTTTGACGCAGGATATTGAACGCGATGAGCTCCTTGCTTTGACTATCATCTTTGAGCGTCGATAAGGGAAAAAATGGCAGCGTATGACTTTCTATCTTTAGCGTTTCGCTTGCGCTGTCTAGCCAGGCATAGTTCAAGAAATCTCCCTTGGCGTTCCGTATCTTCAGGTCAGATAGCTGACTATTGGCACTGAGTGGGTAGAGCGCCATCGGCATCCTCACTGCGTAGTACGGTGAGGATTTTGCCGTGCTGGTCGGTAGCTCGATAAACATGACGCGATCATTTGCAGCTGTCGTTGTGGCGACGGACAATAGCAATGCCCCTAAGCTGGCACAGATAAGATGTGAAAGCTTAGGCATGATGATTTCCTTCTTGGTCTTTCAAATTCTCAGTACGGTCTTTCGCGGCCTCACTCGCCACTTTTGGTTTAACCGGCACTGGTGCGAAATAGCCGACTACCAAAAATGCAATGCCAACGCCAATGAAAGACACAATGCGATACAGGCCGCCGCGTCCAGCGAGTTCAATCACAAATAATTTCAAGACCACGATGCCGAGTAAGACCACACCCGCAATCCATACTGTACGAGAGGCACGGCGATTACCCGATAACATCAGACCAACGCCGCACAGCGCCCAGGCTATCGATACTGAAGCTTGTGCCAAGCGCGATGCAAATAGGGAGTCGAAATCCCAAGCGATATCGCCAAAATGGTGTACTGAACGCAGCACCATTCCCGTCAACAAAGCCAGGCTGCTCATCGCCAAAACGCCTAGTGCATGAGGTCTTGGTAGTTTGACTTTAGCGCTGTCTGGTAGTTGCTGCCACCAAGCGTACAAGCTCAATAGTATGATCAATTGCGCTAGCTCTAGAGGATTCAGTAATGGCAGGTAAGGCAAAGGTGAGGCGTTGCCAGCCGACAGAATATTGCTGACCCAGCACCAGAGTAAAAGATAAAGTGCAATTGGTGTGCATGCCTCTTGCAAATACACGCTGCGATACTGTGAAACAGGCCAGCGTTGCGCGAAGTATCGACGTCCCAAACCAAACAGGGTTAATGCAGGTGCCAAAATCCACGCTAATAAAACCCAACTTGAAGTCGGCTCACTCAACAAGCTAAATTGTCCGCGTAATTCTGCAGAAATGATAAACAGCGCTAACCATAGGCCTAGTATGTGCAACCAGGCTAAAAGGCGTGGGTGTCCAGTATAAAATGGTTCTTGCTGTTTCAAAGCAAACCAATGCCAGATAAAGGCGCAAGGCCAGGCAAGAATTCCCCACGAGCTTGAAGGTAAATAGGTGGCTAAACTTCCCATCATGCCAAGATCGGCAGCGTAGATAAATAGACCTAAACTGACTGCACTTAATAGACCCATAGGCTGCCAGTCACGCCATTTTGCTAATAGCAATAAGAGCGCAGCGGTGGCTATGCCTATCGCAATATCGGCGTTGGGGACGGCTGCGGGTAACTGCCATTGCGTGAAGGCAGACGCGGTTTCTGCTAGCCAGGCCATCAACCACCATGCTAAGCCCCACAATACAGGCAACCATAACATGACCGCCTGATTGCACCAGGGATTTAGCCAGGCGCGGAAGTTGGCGTTACTGTCAATCAGATTCGTGTCGGCATTTTGCGGTTTGCTGGATGCTGATAATTCACGCAATACCACCAAAAAGCGTTGTGCTTCCGCACGTATCTGATCACCACTCCACCATCCCGCAACCGCTAAAGACAAAGCAGCAAAGAAGCCCAAATTCATGAATGGCGTAGTCGCATAAGTATGGCGATGAGCAAGGAAAATGAGGGTGCTGAATGCTTGCATCATCAGAGCGAAGGTCGCCAAGGGGGCATGCGACATATGCAATGCGCCAGCCAAAATGAGGCAAGCGGTCAAAGGCCAGAGCGCGGCCGCTTGTGGCAAAGTCAAGGCAAAGAGCATGGCGATATGCAGCAAGCTAAAGGCGCTGATCAAAGCCACGCTATTGAATATCGACCATGCTGGCGGTAGACCCTGCATTTCCGCTTCGTGCTTACTGCGCAACATGTGGCGGCCGGCATTCAAAAGTATAGATACAGAGATGACCACGGCAGCCAGCATGCCGCGCCAGCCATCTTGTAAGAAACTTTGTGGTTCTGCATTGCTGTTGGTATGCAGGGTCAGTATGAAACTAAGTAATGCGAATGCCTGTATCGTCGCCGCAATCGGTCGTAATGCGGGCAATTGACGGCGTATTCCCTGATCAGAGACGATCAATGCCAGTGCCGCGCATGTCGCCGCTGCAAAAGTAGGCCGCAGCAAGAGCCAGGGCAAAAGCATCAAGGCCGTAACGCCGAGCCAAGGCAAGCCAGCAGCCCCTAGCGATTCCCAACGCGCCATGTTGTCTTGCGCGCGACGCAAATGTAGTACCCACATGCATAGGGCACTCAGTCCCAATAACACAGGGCCGAGCAAGGAACCCTCTAGCAAGGCTTGCTCAGGTACCGCATTGATGCTGATAGCCTTGAGCAATTTGAGCGTGGCGCCAGCGATGACGACCAAAGCAAAAGCACGTGCATAAGGGCGCTCTTGTCGTGTGCCTAGCCAATACATGCCAGCACCTTCTACCGCCCAGGCAGCGCTAGTCCAAGTACCTTCTAAGCCCAAAGGAATCGCGAGCGTGGCAAAGATCGCCGCGACGATGACGTAGGCTTCCGCTAATAATGCCAATCCTTGCTTTTCTTTGGAGAAGATGAGGCGTGCTAACCCCAGATAAAAGAAGGCAACGGCTAATGCCGACCATGCCGCGCCAAATTCTGTGTGTTGCACCAATAAGTATTGCAGACCAAACGCAGTAATCGGATTGCCAAACACCAGCGCGCTGTCAACGCGACCTACAATTTTTATGCCCGCAAATGGATTACCAGTCTGTTGGGCTAAGCTCGCGGTATGCCTTGCTTCCGATAAAGTACGACGTGCAAAAAGAACACCGATTAGTGCAAAGAGTACGAAGAAGAAAATCAAGAAAGGCTGTACCAAAGCATAGTCACTATCAGCGTAAAATTTATTCGCCCAGCCTATCGCCAAAGTAAAGGTGCCAACAAAGGCAATCACATTCAGGACGCGCCAAGCGTTGAACCAGGCGACTAGGAAGATACCGACATCGAGTATCGCCAGATAAGTGAACAGACCAAGAGGACGATTCGCGCCTGTTGAGGTCAGGATGGGCGCAGCAAAGCCTTCCAAGGCCGCGATAATCGCCAGCGCCGGTGCCTTTTGCAAGACCGCCAGCGCAGCACTCAGAACCGATATGGCAAATAGAAAAGCAAAGCCGATTTCCGGTGCGATCAGCGCATGCACTTTGAGCGCCGACAGTATGGTCAGATAAAACACACCGATCGCCATTCCTTGCAGACTCAGCGCATAGTCGCGTCGCTTATGACGCAATACCCAGCCTAATCCTAGTAATACAAGGCCGGTCAAGGCGACGCCAACATAGCGCAGTTCGACCGGCACTGTTACGCGTTCTGCAGTGTAGCGCAGTAAGAAAGCCAGGCCGAGGAATAAAATCAGTACGCCAACTTTTACTAGTATATTGCCGCCGTAAATAAAATCGGCGATGGGCTGAGGCAGACTTTCACGGAAAGTTTTACGCGGTGGCGGCGGTAACCTCTTGGCGGCAGGTTTGACTGGTGCTGTTTCTATGCTTGGCGTTGCGATGGAGTTGAGAGGAAGCGGTGTTGCTACCGCAGTGCTGGTCAGCGCCATTTCTGGCGATGCAGGCCTTGGCTTCAGATTGTTCGCAGTGTTGGTACTTACGGCGAGATCAGTCTTGGTCGATGTAATTGCCGCTTGCATGACACTGTTTAATTCTGCTTCTGGATGACTGCGAAGTGGGCTTGTTTGATGTTGAGTGTTGGCTAGCGGTGTCGCCGCTGTAACGACTGCAGCGCCAGTATCTGTTTCGCTCGAAGTGTCAGTGACGTTAGCGGGTGCTGATGGCGCCGCATTGTCGGTAGCCGAAGTGCGATAGGCGCGCAACTCTTCTTCCAAAGTTTTTAGCTTTTGTTCTAGGTTGGTGATGGTTTTTCGTAATTCATTGAGCGCCGCTGCGGCCTGTTCATGCAGGGTTTGGTTAGATTTTTTGAGCGCGTCAAATCGCGCACTTAAATTCATCTGCAAGATCAAACCGAAAACCCCACCTCCAAGCACATAAATCAATGCTGTGCCTGAGCTTCCTAGGCCTAATGCCAGTCCAATCAACGCGCCTATCCACCACATAGTCTACCCTCTCAAAAATGACTAAATGTCAATGCAGGAACTGTAAGTAGTATTTTGAGTTTTTACAAGAGAAAGTCGCTGTCTATCGCGATTGTTGTATCGACGTAGATCAGCTTGGGCCGTAATGGGACGAGCTTGGCTGGTATCAAGCCACTTAGAAGCGCTTGGGGAAATACCAACTTAGTCTATCAGCGCAGGCGAATCCGGTTCGCCCCAGCCTACTCACCGTTCGCCACAAATAGGTAGTTCTGATTTTTGGGGCAACCTATTATTTGGCCTAGGTTGCAAATCTCTAGAATTATGCCAACAAGGTCTTTGTAAACGATAAAGGACGATCACAATGCGCGGTCAGAATTGCAGCATGAACAATGCCACCGATACTTCGGGTACCGTCAGCTATGGCCTTTCGACACGTCGGAATGACTTGGAATTATTGCGCATAGTAGCTGTAGTTATCCTGATTTTCTACCATACCGGCATGCTGTACGTCAGTGGCTGGGACTTCCATTATAAGAGTGAGTATCAAAGTGAAACGGTAGCGAATTGGATGTTATTGGTTAATCCTTGGCGCATGTCTTTGCTATGGTTAATTTCTGGTGTCGCATTGCGTCATGCTTTGCATAAATACGGCGCCTGGCATAGCTTGCAGCAGCGCTGCCTGCGTTTGCTCTTGCCCTTATTATTTGGCGTGCTCGTCGTGGTGCCGCCGCAGCTATTTATAGAAATGGCAGGCAAGGCACAATTACCTGCGAACTTGAGCTATTGGGATTTTTATCAGGCTTTCTGGCATTTGCAGGATCCACTTTTTGATCAGTACAAAGGCGGAATCTTGCCGCACATGGATGTGAATCATCTCTGGTACTTACGTGAGTTGTGGAAGTTTTCTTTATTGCTCATCGTTGCGCACTTTGCCTGGAAAGGCTTGAACCAAAGATTTCCGTTTGCGATCGTTTTTGTAGAAAATAAAGTGCAGCATCTATTGACGATAAGTTGGCAGGGCGCAGCCTATAGTGGTTTATTAATTTTTGCCCTAGTTGTTTTAGATGTAGTCCACCTTGACGACCGCAATATTACCGGATTCTTATTCTTGGTGGCTGGTTATGCGTTGGCACCCGCTTCGTCTTTTTGGCAACATGTGTTTGAGAACCGAAAAAGATACCTGATCTCTGCCGGCCTGTTTTATCTGCTCTTACTCTGCGTGTATAACTTTTTGTGGATGGTGCCTGAACGTAAAGCACTAGCTTGGGTAGACCCGGTCGCAGCAATTGTCTATCGGTCATACGGCGGCTTTTGCATCATGGCGGCACTCGGTTATGCTCGATATTTTGGCGAAAGATTTCAGGCATTTTCAAAGCGTTGGAGTGAAGCGGTATTGCCAGTGTATATCGTGCATCAAAGTCTGATTTTGATTGCCGCCTACTGCTTAAAACCCTACGCAGTGGGTGCTTGGCTGGAAGCGATTTTGGTCATTACTTTCACTTGCGTTGCAAGCTATCTGATTTATTCCGTGATAGCACGCATCAATATCTTGCGGGTTTGCTTTGGCTTGAAATGGCAAACGCCTGAACAGCTTGTTGTATCAGCTACCTTGGGCTTGAATCGGAGCGCGCACTTTGGACAACAATTGCGCAAGGGTTTGGGCTATATCGTGCTGGTGCCGCTGGCTGTGAAGCTGATTTTGTAGTGGTTTTTTCGTGGTGAGGTGAACGAATTTACTAGGCGTTTCCTAAAATATAGGAAACGCTTTTTTTTGCTAGTTTCGATTTTCAGTCTGGATTAATCGACTTCAGGGCGATCGGAGCGCATCCAGGTGTAGGTCAATCCAATTAAGAATGAAGGTGCGGTTTTGCGTTTTATTAAAGGACTGTTTTCATTTGCGGCGCCCACCACGCTATCTAAACGTAGCCCCCCAAATACACGGAAATTATTGGTATAACTGTGTGAAATAAAGGCAGACATGCGCCATGAAATCAATCCCTGTTTGGCTTGATAAGCAGCGCGGTCAGGGAGCACTTGATCGGGGCGGACTTGATAAAAAGTTTCTGCCATTTGGCGATTGCCGACGACGGCAGATAAACCTGTGCTATAGCGCCAACCGCCGAAGGCACGTCGTTCAAATTCGATTTCTGGTTCTAATGTGTAGCCTTTGTGTTTGAAGCTATTACTTAAATCAAATACCGCACGTAAGGGCAGTTCAAAACGCCAACGACCATTCGCTTCTGGCTCACTCAGATTCCATTTAAAACGGGGGCCAAACTCAATTAAATTGCCTAGTCTTTCCATACCGCGACGAGCAGCGACTTTATCCGAGCTGGAACCCAGTGCGCCGGCAAATCCTATGTCGAATTCGAATCTTGGCGTCTTGATTGCGCGGTAGCCTGTATTGCCACGATCGACTCTAAAATGCTCGCCGCGATACAAAAAATAAGGGACCGCGAGTACCCGGTTCACATAAGTCTCTGATCCCGGATAGGCTTGCTGGCTTAAGGCAAATGCTGATACACCTAATTCCCATAAAGGTAGCGGCTCAGCGTCTTTTACTAAAACTGGCTTTTGAGCTTGCTGGCCTGATTCTGTATGTGCATTTGCCAACTCTTGCGCAACGGCCGTCGTTGCGAGCAAGCCGGCCGCTACCAGTGTCAATAATGAGGTGGTAGTTTTGATTGATTTTTTGAACATGGCGAGGTCTTCGAAGACGGTAAAGTGATAGAAATGCGGGCAGTGTAACGCAGCTGTAAAAAAAAGTTTCGTCGAAAAACCAAGCACGAAACGAGAGCGCCCGGCTGACCGAGACACGAGGCAGAAAAAATGCCGTGTAATGCATGTACTAGCGTGTCAAATTGACCCGGTAAATTTACAGTCAAGCTAGGGCCTGCTAACATTTAAATCGGGAGATGCGTTCAAGCCAAATGGTGGGATGGCAAGGCGTAGTTCGCCGCCGAGGCTGGTGCCTCGGCAAGAGCTACAACGCTGTCCATCGCGCCTTTTGGCTTGAACCCTTCGGGAATGGGCGAATTGGATAAACTCGCGGGCACATGGCGTTGTTGCAAGTCGCTTACAGTGCCCGCACTGCGGCGCCCCTTGACGGTGAAGTCAGGGTTTAGAGCAGCATGCTGCTCACTGACGCAACGAAGCATCCTTGCAAGGATGCTTTCCGTTAGCGATAGCCTAGCCCTGTGCCCGTTTTTCCGCATTCGCACTCCCAATTTAAATGTTAACAGGCCCTAGACTTTGAGTAAGCTGCGAAAGCCTCTGCCGCTGTAGTAAGACTGTGCGCCATTGTGGTAAGTGAAAACCTGATCGTAGCGGCGATCACAGAATAAGGCGCCGCCTAGCTTTCTAATCGCTGCCGGCGTCTGTATCCAGCTCGACGTTTTTTTATCGAATTCACCGAGTTTTTGTAGTGCACGATATTGTTCTTCTGTGAGTAGTGTGACGCCCATCATTGACGCCATGTCGATGGCACTATCTGCGGGTTTGTGTTCTTTTCTTGATTCCAGGCCTTCGCGGTCATAACAAAGGCTTCTGCGGCCATCTGGGCTTTCAGGAGAACAATCGCAAAAAATGTATGCGCCTGTGGTTTCCTCATAGCCCACCACATCGGGTTCGCCACCAGTTCTTTCCATATCGTTGAGCGACAATAATTTTTCAGCATGGGATCTTAGTCGCGCCTGAACCTCGGACCATTTCATGCCTGAATGACGCTGACTATTTTTTTCAAATCTTTGCTTTAATATGGCGATCAATTCTTCAGGTACATAGTTTGTCATGCGCTGAGCTCCTTCAATATGGGCGATCTTCATTTCACAATTTTTGTAGACTAGCACAAGCGTGTTATCTGCTACCTGAGCAAGCTGGGGCTGCTTAAATTCCTCGCTAGACCCTCGCCAGCGCAATTTTGCTAAGTTCTATTTCTGTTCAATAGTAAAACCAATGTTCAATTTTCCTGTACTTTTCCACGCAATACTTTCTGCATTCCACGAAGGCTTTTACGGTCCAGACGTTGGCGTTGTGAGCTGCGCGTCGGTCGGGTCGCCCGCCTTATGCTGGGTAGTAGCGCCGCTTTGTCTATGATCGCTTGTAGTCGTTGTAATCCCTCAATACGATTTTGTTCTTGGCTGCGTGATTGCTGCGCTTTGAGAATAATCACGCCTTCTTTGTTAATGCGCTGATCGCGCGAGGCGAGCAGACGAGCTTTGATCGCCTCCGTTAAGGAGGATCGTGCAATGTCGAAACGCAAATGAACTGCACAGGCGACTTTGTTCACGTTTTGACCACCAGGGCCTTGTGCGCGAATCGCATTAAATTCGACTTCGTCGGGATTGATCAAGTTCATAGCGTGGTGCGAGAGCCGGTAGACGGATTTGTCAATTGCGACAACTGAACATGATAACTGAGATCATTGCGATTCCGGCTATGATAGCGTCAACTAAGTTGCACTTCATTGAGTTAATGGCGTTCAGTTAAGCGAACAAGGTGCTTAATTATGCTTTGAAACCCCTCAACGCCGAGATGCAGAGTCGCCCAGGAGCGCAGAGAAAAGCGAAGATTTTACGGAGTTTCTACTCGGCTCTCAGCGTCTCCGCGTTGAGGGGTTTTTGTTTTTGTCCGAAGCCACAAAGTCAATTCGAATAAAATCTCGTATTTTCTCAATGAGGTGTTCTCATATTTGTCTTAACTGTACGGCATGAGCCACATCGAGCAGTGTTTTTTTCATTAAGTCCTGTAACCGAGCTTAATGCTAAGATCAGGTACATTCTTAAGGAAAATCTCGCTTAAACCATTCAGTCGCTTTGGAGTCGAACTATGTCTATCAAATTCGCGCTTTGCGCTTTTACATCGCTGATGTTTATCAGCCCGGGTAGCGAGGTCTGTGCTCAGGCATTAAAACCTCAAGTGAGTCAGGCAGATACGCAAAAATTTTTGAAGCAATTCGAACAGGTGGACGAGAATCAAAAGCAAGCATGGAAAACCTTTACTGACGGACAAGTAGGCCGTATTAGTCAGATACCGGGCGCAATGGAAACGTGGGTGCAAGCCGCCAATAAGCAAGAGCCTTGTAAAGTATATGCGGCGACATTTGTCGAGCAAGGCAAATCACCGTGGTGGGAAAAAGCCGGCAACTATGTCAATTGGGACGGCAGTTGTGTCAATGGTTATGCATCGGGTCTTGGGCGTGAATTTAGCATGGAGGAAGGCGAGTTGTCCGCATGGCTGGCTGAGTATCAGGGCGTCAAACAAGCGCCAAAATACTACCTGGTGACAAACTACAGTAAACAAACGGTAGAGTTCAGAGCGGCATCACATCCCTTGTATGTCAGTTTGCAATATGCGCTCAACACGAATATCACGAATAAAATGGATAAGCAGCTTGCAGTGAATTACTCGGTATTCAATGTGACTGAGAATCGGCTTTACCGCCGCGACGGTGCAGTTGGCTTTGATCAGGTATCCAAATCACAGATGCTAGCAAATAGGAATAGTTATGCGGTGGTGCAAAGTAGCCATCCTATGGCGACGTTTTCTTATCACACTAGCGTGAATAGTAAGTGGGAGCGTATGGGCTACTCTATCGTCAACCACAGCAACGGTGTGGAGCGAAAAATTATGCAGATGTTTAATGCTACACCGACACAAACCGTCGAGGTCACCCTGCCCGACAATTATATTGAGCACTTGAAAAATATCGATACAAAAATTCATAGCAATCTGAATGCAGGCGTGCCCGTATTGCAAGCCACGTTCGCGGCCATCACTCAGTATCAAACCCGGCTATGTCAGGGCACGGTGAAAGTCGATTTTATGGATAGTGGATTGTATGGGCGGATTTGCCTGGAGCAGGGTGAGCTCAGCGTTTTTAAGGAGATGATGAGCGCCGCACTCGAACAACAAAAACAAAGGCACGATCAGGCAAGAATTGAGATAGCCCGCAGAACAGAAACAATGACAAATTCGCAGACAGCGCAAATCGCGGTAACAAGCGGCAGTACAAAAAAGATTGCGGCTAAGCTTCAACAATTTGCAGACGACACGGAAAAATCCAGTCAGCGTGTTAGCGATTTTTTCCGTTCGGTGATGAGTGGGCAAGCGATGCCTGGCGGCCAGCAGATGGGCCAAATGCAGAGTAAGGCGATTTGTGTTCTGGTGGAGAATGTAGTGGAGTGCAATACGCGGTAGCGCTCGATTTGCTTTAGATACGTCAGCCCAAAAAGAGGCAGGAGATTTTTCTATTTTGTTGTAAAAATACCGTTTTCTTGTCTTGCTTGTTATAGGTGTCAGTCTGTTCTGAGGAAAGTGTTGACAGTGGGTAACTCGCTTGGCAAAGTGGATTACGTAGCGGCGCAGCTTATCTGGCGCCTCATTTTGTTCAGGCGGTGCTTTGTTTAATTTCAACAAAATTACTTTAGAACGTATCGTATTCGCGGGCATAGTGTGTGCTTGGCTGTGCTTGCTTTCTTCATTTTCGCTGGCGGCCTCGACTTCTGAATTGCGCTTTCAAAGATTGTCTGCGCTGGGTGCCGATCAGCTCTCTACCTTATCTTTGCTACAAGATAAACAAGGCTTTATTTGGATAGGAACCAATAATGCCGGACTGTACCGTTTTAATGGTTATCAGAGCGAAAAATACCAAAGTCAGGCCAACAATCCTGCCAGTTTGCCGCACGATAGAATTTCTGCTTTGTATGAAGATAAGGAAGGCCGGATTTGGGTAGGAACCCAAAATGGTTTGGCGCGATTTAATGCAGAAACCAATAATTTCACGCGTTTTATCCCAAGTACCGGTGTCAATAATCAGCGCATTATCAAATCTATCGTTGCCGATGGCAAAGCTGGCTTTTGGCTGGCGACTTGGGGCGGTCTGCAACATTTCGATCCCGCCACCGAGCGTTTTACGCTGTATTCGCATGATTCGGGGCAACCGGACAGTTTAGCCAGCAATGACTTAAATGCGATAGCGGTCGATCTCCGTGGGGGTGTCTGGGCCGGTACCTGGCCTGCCGGAATCGATTATTTGGCACCAGGTGCAAAGCGCTTTCAGCATTACAGGATTGATGATGAAAACGAGCCAGATTCCAAATTGAATATTGTGCGTTCCATGTATTTGGATCCACAAGATCAATTATGGATAGGCACAGAAAATGGTGTGGTGTTGTGGGATAGTAAAAGTGACTGGTCAAGTCGACGTCGCCTGGCTACCCCAGCTAGTCGTGTGAACAATATCTATGCTGACCGGCATGGTGTGGTGTGGGCGGCGACTCTATCCGCCGGTTTGCTGCGGTGGAACAATGACACCAAGCAATTTACACAGTTTGTGAAACAAGCGATTGATCCCTATAGCCTGCCCTCCGACGATGTGCGGGCGATTTTGCATGATCGTGGCGGTATGCTGTGGGTCGCTACTTTAACTGATGGCATCGCGCTTACCAATCTGAATAGTCGCGGATTTCGCCGCATTATTCCGTTTGATGCAGACGCCCAAAATCCCAGGCCGAACAATTCTATAGGGCGCATCGTTGGCGCTCAACAAGGAAAATTATGGTTGGCAAATAATAATGGACTAGCCTTATTTGATCCTGAAAATGGCAATGTACTCAAGCAATTTCGCGCCGATAAAAAACGTCCCAATGCGCTCAGTAATGATTTGGTTTATAGCTTACATCAACAAGTCAACGGACCACTTTGGGTCGGGACTTCGGTAGGTTTGAATCGACTCGATTCAGCAGATGGAGCCTTCACCGTGATGCATTTTGGAAGCATCGCTGATGATTACATCAATGTCATTGCCGCAGGTGATGCGGGGATATTGTGGCTGGGAACGGGTAATAGTTTAATTCGCTACGATACGACGACAGGCGCACACCGAAAATTCATATCCGACCCAAACGATCCTGATAGCCGTAGCGCCAAGGGAACGACTACCATCTTGCAAGATAGTCGCGGCCGCTTGTGGGCCGGTGCTGAATGGGTGGGTGGTGGTCTCGATTTACTTGATCAGACTAGCGGAAAGTTTCGGCACTTTCGACATGATCCCAAAAATCCTTTCAGTATCAGCGCCGACAATATCTCTTCGATACACGAGGACGCCAAAGGTCGCCTCTGGGTCGGTGCAAGCAATGGTTTAAATCAAGTCATCACCGCACAAGATGGCAGCATACGATTCCAACATTTTTCCGCAAAAGACAGTGTAGGCGCTGTCAAAGTTGTAGCGATAGAAAGTGATTTGCAGGGCAAGCTCTGGCTCAGTACAGTCAATGGTTTAATTCGATTCGATCCTGATGCGGCGACGGCCGATGCATATACCGCCAGCGATGGTTTGTCAGATAGTTTTTCGGGGGCGTCTTTCCGCGATGCCAAAGGCGTATTGTACTTTGGCGGTACTAAGGGTATGAGTGCGGTTTATCCCGAACAGGTACAGCGTTTTTCAACGCCGCCGCAAATTGCGATTACCGATATCAGCGTCTTTAATCGTTCGCTCAAATCTGGTAAAGCCGCTTCGGAAGTGAGCTTAACGGGGGCTGTTACAGCGCCAGAATTATTGCGCATAGAGCAACAGGAATCAGTATTTTCTCTGGAATTTGCCGCCTTGCATTTTACCAATCCCGCATTAAATCGTTACGCCTATCGTCTCGAGGGATTTGATCGCGATTGGGTAGAAGTCGATGCCGAACATCGTAATGCGACTTATACCAATTTGAATCCCGGAAACTATATTTTTCAAGTTAAAGCCAGCAATGATGCGGGCCTCTGGAGTGAAAATCTTGCTAGCCTTAAGATCGTCATCCCACCCAAATATTGGCAAACCAGTTGGTTTCGCTGGCTTGTTTTATTTCTGGTCGCAGGCCTGTTGTTTGGCGTTTACCGTTGGCGGGTGGCGCATTTGACGCGTGACCAACTCCGCTTAGAAGGCTTGGTGGCGGTACGCTTGCAAGAGCTGCTGGCGCAACAACAACTAAACCGTGACAACGCACAGCGTATGCAAGCAATTTTGCACAATGCGGCTGATGCGATTTTGACGGCAGATAAGAACTGGAACATAGAATCGTGTAATCGTGCCGGTCTGGCTCTGTTTGGTTGGAATATTGAACAGATCAAAGGTATGCCGTATTCTGCACTGTGCACAGAAGATAGAACAGCCAGCCTGATGCAACTCATCGCGAGTCATGATTTTTCTGAGAAGGGTCATAGCGAGATGGAGCTACAACAGCAACGCGCCGATGGTAGTGTTTTCCTTGCAGAATTATCTTTGAGCGGTTTTGCAGATGCGGGGCAGCGCAAGTTTATTTTGATTGTACGTGACGTTACCGAGCAAAAACGGGTAGAGCGTATGAAGACACAATTCGTATCGACCGTCAGTCATGAATTGCGTACACCGCTGACGGCGATACGCGGCAGTCTTGGTTTGATGGTCGGTGGCGTCACTGGCGAGTTGCCGGCGCCTGCAGCCAAATTAGGACAGATCGCTCTCAGTAATGCGGAGCGTCTTGGACGCCTGATTAATGATTTGCTCGATATGCAAAAAATTGAAGCAAATATGATGGACTTCAATTTTCAACGAGTGCCACTGGCAGAATTGGTCGCCGATGTACTCGAATCCAATCAAGCTTTTGCGCAGCGACTTGGCGTGTTTCTGTTGTTGGACAGCGCTATTCCTAAGCTCGCTTTAAGAGTCGATACCGATCGCTTTGCGCAGGTGATGGCAAACTTGATGTCAAATGCCTGCAAGTATTCACCTGAAGGTGGCTTGGTTAAATTACGTCTTATCCAGCTCGATAATGGCTACATCAAAATTCAAGTTGAGGATCGTGGACCAGGTATTTCTGCGAGTTTTTGTGATCGTATTTTTCAGAAATTTTCGCAAGCGGATGCCTCGGATACGCGGGCCAAAGAGGGCACGGGTTTGGGCTTAACTATCGCCAAAGAGCTGGTGGAAAAAATGGAGGGGAAAATCGGCTTCTATGCCAACCCGCTCGGTGGCGCGATATTTTTTGTTGAATTTCCCTCATACCCACTTTAGGTGGAAAAGCGTGATAGGCGTTATGAGTAAAGCGCCTCATTGACGCCCAATCAAATCCCACTTATTCCCATACAAATCTAAAAACACCACCACCGTGCCATAAACTTCCTCGCGCGGTTTTTCGGTGAAAGTGACGCCATGTGATTCCAAGTGCGCATGGGTTTCCCAAAAATTATCGGTCTCTAAAAATAGAAAAACCCGACCACCGGTTTGATCGCCGATATGCGCTATTTGTTCCGGCGTACTAGCCTTTGCCAGCAATAATTTGGCACCGGTCGATCCGGCGGGCGCGACTACTAGCCAGCGTTTATCAGGGCTGATTTGTCTGTCTTCGAGAAGCTCGAAGCGCAACACCTTGGTGAAATAGTCCAAGGCTTCATCGTAGTCACGAACCAGGAAACTGATGTTGGCGATATTGGTTTTGCTGATCATGATTATTGAGTGCGATTGTCGTAGTTGATATTAAAATTTTCTGAAAGAAGTCTCTTTCGAACAAGAGGGCACAAGTCATTATAAAGTGTAGCAGGGTATTCGAAGCTTGAGCCGCCAACTCTATGAGTAGCATAGCGCAGTAGAGCTTATACTATAGTCTCAACACTCTAAGGAATTCAGCATGGCTATCTGGAAAGCAGATCTCAGCAACGAACTTGGTCAAATCGAAAACGCCATGGTGCGCGTGTCCGAAAATACCATGAAGCCCATGCTCAGCGAATCCATCGCCATGGCGAGCGAACATCTCGATCAGGTCGTCGATAGAGCCAGCGCTAGTTTGAATCAAGTCGTAGAAAACGCTGGTAAGCAACTCAATGAGAGCATAGAACGCTTATCGTCCGAGGTACATAATCACCGCTCCATCACCAAAGACGATATCAAAGAATTGATTGAGTTTGCCACGGTTCAGATGGGCGATATGCTCGATCAACGCATCTCGGCATTGAAGGATGAAACTTCGAATCTGATTAATGACAAAACCCAGATGTTGCGACAAGAACTAGAAGAAGCCGCGATCCGTAGTCGCAAGACTATGTACACCAACGCCGCGATTTCCATAGGTGCTGCGATATCGATGGCGGTCGTTGGTTTCTTGTATAAGCAAGTCTCGCTAGATCAAATCGACCTACTCTCGGTGTTTAGAATTGCCTTATTGTCGCTGTCAGTAGGCTCAGGTATCGCAAGTGTGCTGAAGATCATTCAACACTGGCGCAGCATGAGCGAAGCAAAGAAAAATACCACGACGGTGGTCATCAGTTATTTAGGGGTGTTACGTCCCAATGGCGCATTTGGTTTATTTGTCTTGAGTGTGATTTTGTTATTGGGTTGGGGTGGCTTATTGCATTTGCCGAAGTTTTTGCATTTGGGTTCGTGAGTGTTTTGATCGCAGATCAATTGCAGATGAATAAATCTAAGTTGACTTGGATATCCGCTTAACAATTGCGAAGTATTTATCGCTGCATTATTTGTTTGTTCTCTTATCGTCGCCGCTCGCCATAGCCGTTTTTGGCCAGCTTAGTGCTATGAAGGGGCCGAGCAGCATTCGCTTTTTCATGGCACAGGCTTTAAGTCGATTCACTCTTAATTGCCGACGCCTCTATTGTTTCAGCCGCATGATTCTTCCTAAATATCAAGAAGCATATTGCGCCTAATGGAAGTGATATCGAGATGATCCAAGGGCCATAAAATGCCGCGATAGCTGAAGCACTGAACATTTGTATCGCGAGAGTTGCAAAGTGGATTTCACCGGTAGTCCAGTTCACGGAGAGGTTACAGAAACCGATCAAAATGAACAGTACCCATGGCCATTTTCTTCCTCTTAATTTCATCCTGATACAGATGATTAGTGCCACGATTGTTAGTATAGGAAAAATGATAGCTAAGACAAAAATAAGGTACTGGATTGCGGATTTTCCAGTAAGCGAAAATTTGGTTTGCTCTTCGATGGATGCTGTTTGCTGATTCACGTGGAAGCCAATAATACTGATCCTATCTGCACTTTTTTTCAGCGCAACATTCACGATGATCCATTTGCGTGGATAGGTGTATTCATAGGTCAGGTTGGTGCTGGATTGATCATTCGAAAAATGTTGTTGCGCTCCGATCAGGGTAATTTTTGTGGGCTCTTCGATAGGTAGCAAGGCAGACATTTCTACTAGTGTATTTCTCAGATTCGCTTCTTTAATGCTAGGGTCAATCATCTTTTCAATATCTTCAAACTGTTTTTGTTTGAGCAAAGCGAGGGTTTTTTTCGCCAGTGCCTGATCCTCAGCGGGAGCGAATTTTTGTATTAAGTCATCCTTGCTACATCCTGTTACGATAAAAATGGATAGATGGAGAATGAAGCATAGGAGAAATTTTTTCATTTTGTTTTGATGATTCACATTGGGTTACTTGAAATTACGCTTATGTATTTGTTGTCGGTTTCTTACTTATTTTCTCTTCCCGAAACCCAGAAGGCGACATACCCGTTACCCGCAAGAACTCTTTATTAAAATTCGATTTACTACTAAAACCCGATTCCTGCATGACCTCAATCACCGTCATCTCAGGCGCTTCGATTAATAGGCGTTGGGCTTCATGTATGCGTTGCTCATTGAGGTAGACCGAGAAACTCTTGCCATAAATTTGGTTGATCGCATTCGATAATTGGCGTGCCGGGACTTGTAGTTTTTTGGCGGCTTGCGGTAGTGTGATGCCGAATTCTTGTTTGTGCAGTTGTTCGGTTTTGACTAGATTTTCCCAGCGTTGAAACAGGGCTTGCGCCACTTCAGGGGCAATGGCTGGCGCGGCAACTTGCAGGGTTTGCTCGCCAAATTGGTACATCCATTCTAGCCAGTCGCTGCGTTTGAGTGCGGCTAACATGATGCTGATATTAATAGAAAAGAAAGCGATACTGGCGACCAAGAGGGAAATCGAATCGCGTAGGGCGACGCCAGTTTGCATTTCCAGATTGACCGCGATCTCTAACAGGATGTTCACCAATGCCAGGAGCATCAGGCTCATTAACCAGCGATAAGCTGAGCTCGCATAGCCTCCGAGGTGAGCGAGTGCTTGCTGGCCTGATCGCATTTGTAGCGCGATCAGAGTGGTGTAGGTGATGAAGCTGGCAAGGATGGCAATATCGATCAATGCCCTGAGCGCTTTGATTTGACTAAGTAAGATAATGATCAAGGCACCCAGGCCGAAGTGCCATAGATCGCTTTTTAAGAATCTGGCATCTGGTCGGCGTACGCATAAAAAGTAGACGTATAGGCAGGGCCCAAGCAGCATAGCGAGCAAGGGGCGGGTGAATGCAAAGACCGCCGTGTGACCGTTGAGTATGGCTGCAAGGGCAATACTTTGGTGGGCGTAGAGCAGACAATTCAAACCCAAGAGTCGTTTTGGGATGGGACGCATGGCATTCATGGCTAGCATTTGTGCTGCCAGTAAAAGACACAGGACGGCGTTGGCGATTTGTAGATGGCTGATGATAGATGGCATGTTTGTCATCATAAACGATGTTGAGGTGCTGATTCAAAAAATGCTTGGATGTTAAGTCATTTTCTAGGTGAACATGACTTTCAGTATTTGTTTGATAATGAAATGCTAAGAAATCAGACTTTGGATGTCCTTAAACAGGTTTTTTTCGTCCTTAATCGCGTTTGAGGTCGAAAATCCTGTGTTGAGCGATGACACTGAAGTCCTTTCCAGCCCTCAAGGATTTCATGATGTTTTCTCACTCTATCGTTTCGTCTCGTTTCCTCCTTGCTTCCAGTTTGCTCATGTCTTTATTGGTGCCCAATGCTCAGGCGGACAGCTTATTGATAAAGCAAGTACGAATTATTAATAGCACTAGCGGCGATCAGCCTCAAATATCCAAAGTCAGCGACGTGTTAATCCGAGACGGCAAGATTCAAGCGATTGCAGCGAATTTGAATCAAGCGGCGGGCAAGGTGACAGCTCAGATTGACGGACGTGGCAAGTTTTTGATCCCCGGTCTGATCGATAGCCATGTACATCTCGATGGCGTGCCAGGTTATGCCGGTGACAATCCCCGCGACGCGGCAATGCTACAAGAAGCTAGGGCTCAGATGCCGCGTAGTTATGCCTATTTTGGATTTACCACGGTATTGGATTTAACGGGCGATGCCAACTTCATTGCAAAATGGAATGCCCAACCCGCTGGGCCGCAGGCACATTTTTGTACGCCCGTCACCATCCCCAACGGCTATCCAGCCTCATGGATGGATAAGGATTTGCAGTTTCAAGTGCCAGCAACTAAGTATATGTTGTTCGATCCTGCGCAGCCGAATGGGTATCCAAGCAACTTCAAAGTCGATGATCACACGCCGCTAGCCGTAGTGACTGCCGCCAAACGAGATGGCGCGAATTGCATCAAGGTGTTTTACGAAACAGGCTTTGGCCCGAAGAAGAATCTGCCCGTGCCCTCAGTCGAATTAATACAAGAAGTCGTCCAGCAAGCCAAGCGCTTGAACATGCCTGTGTATTTGCATGGCAATTCTCAGGCCTCCTATGAATTTGCTTTAAAGGCAGGCGTGACCACCTTGGTGCATGGTATGTGGCATGAGGCAAAGAATGTGGAGCAATTTGCCAATCAAGCACGACTCAAGCAGATCGCTGATGAAATTACCAAAGCGGGTATTTCTGTGCAACCGACTATGCAAGTTTTATATGGTGAGCATGAAGAAATGAATCCTGATTTTTTTAAAAATCCTTTAGTGGCGCATGCCATTCCTCAACAATTGATGGCTTGGTATCAAACCGAAGCAGGGCAATGGATGAAGAAAATTTTGGCCGAAGATTTTGAACCTCAGACAAAAACACCGGCGGACTTATATCAGACTGTAAAAACCATGTACCAAAAACCCTTAGGCACGGTGCGTCGTATGACTGCTGCTTTACATCAGAACGGTGCGCAATTGTTATTTGGGAGCGATACCCCAAGCGGTCCGTTTTATACCCAATTCCCCGGTATTAATGGACGTTGGGAAATGGACAGATGGTTGGAAACCGGCATGAGTTTGCCGGAATTATTTACCGCTTTAACCATGAAAAATGCCCGCGCCCTCGGTTTGGAAAAAAACATAGGTAGTGTGGAAGTTGGCAAACAAGCTGATCTCTTATTGTTGTCGGCGAACCCGCTGCTCGATGTGCGTGCTTACGATACGATAGAAAAAGTTATTTTGCGGGGACAAGTGCATCAGCGTGCGGCGTTGTCGGCGCAAAAGCCATAGCCGACTAAATTGACTTGGAATAATCGTTTAGCATGCAAAGGCGCCGTCTCCTCGGCGCTGTTTATGCTTTGGTGTTTTGTGAATTCGTCCGGGTACCTCGCGACGATGAATTGGCCGATCGTCAGACCCAACGTAGGCCTAAGAGCAGCACCTTCAGTTGCGAATTTTTAAATAGACGTTTGAAGATTTTTTGCTGCGTTTTTGTTGATACATAGCTTGATCAGATTGATCCATCAATGCTTCTATCGTCGTCCCATCTTCAGGAAAAATTGCCAAGCCTATACTGGCGTCGATAGTCAATTCATTGGATTCAAACTTAAACGGTTGGTGAATCTTTTCAAATAATCGCAGTATGTGCTTCTCTGCGCCGGCTCGATTCTCGACTTTGTTGAGTATGATCATGAATTCGTCGCCGCCAATTCGGGCGACCGTATCGGTTTCCCTGGCAATCGCATTGATGCGATTGGCAAATTCTTTGATCGCTGCATCACCCGCCCGGTGCCCAAATAAATCATTGATGGACTTTAATCCATCCATATCTAAATTCAGAATCGCAAAAATTTCCTTATGGCGGGTCGAGCGCGCCATGCTTATCCGCAAACGATCAAAAAATAGCGAGCGATTTGCCAGTCCGGTCAGAGCATCATGCGTGGCGCGCAAATACAATTCATTGGCCTCAAATCGCGCTGCATGAAACATCGAAGCCGCAATTAATTCGGACATCATCTTCAACACGAATTGATTCGTTGAATCAAAAGCATTGGCATTCTTAGAGAGTACTTTGAGGACACCTACCACCTCGTCCCTATGCATTAAAGGTACAACGATCATCGACAATAAACCCACTGCTGCGCAGGCCTTGCGATCCACCCGGTCATCAGTGCGAGCATCCGAGCAATACATGATCGTGGCTTCTTTGACGCACCTGCCTGACAGGCTACCTTCACGTGAGATGCGCAGACCCAACTGCGGATTGGCTATGCCGGATGTGGTGCGATACACCATTTGTTCACCTTCGCAAATCTCGATGACAGCACCATCCGCATTGGTGAGTTTTTGTGATTGCTCCGTAATCAAGGGCATCACTGCGCCCAAATCCATACCGGCTTTGACTATGTCGGTTTGGATTCTGATGATCTCCAATAAGGTCTGATTATTGGGTAACTGGGATTTCATAACAATTCCTGATGCTTGGTTTTCAGCGGTATGCGGCCGGCACTTTTTGACGATGCAAGCCGACGCTGTATTTTTATTACGCGTTGCCATTTGCTTTTTTTCATTGTGCAATGCTTGATGTCGATCTTCCCCTATCGATAACAGTTGCGAGAACTACATTAGCACAAAAGCGTGTTCAGTAGAGCAAGTAGGCAACGCATAGCTTCAATTAAAAGGATAGTGCATAGCACATGGTTTGCAATGCAAATCCCAGGTGTGATTCTGTCTGATTGTCGGTGAAATCTGACGGCTCTGAAAATGATGTCAGTATCAATTTAGATACTTGCATGTCTAATCCTTATTCAGCCGTACATTGATCACACAGGCTTGCGTTAATGTGACCTCAGCCAATCAATTCACTTCTTTTTGTTGTCTAATAGTTAGGGAGAGCCTAACATAGATTTTTTGAGTAATACGGCACGCTATTCAAGAAAATCTCAAGTGGTTTTAAAGCGATGCTCATGTTGTATTAGCTAAAGGAAACTCAATGAAAGTACGTATACTTGCTGGTCTTATCGGAACGCTGTGCGTACTTGGCACCCCCATAAGTAGCGCGACAGACTCAACCAACACCGACGATTTGTTCGCATACTATAAGCACTTGCATGCGAATCCTGAGCTGTCGCATTTTGAGGTGAACACCTCCGCCAACTTAGCCAAAGAGCTGCGTAAGGCTGGCTATAAAGTCACTGAACGTGTCGGCAAATATGCCGATGGTAGTCAAGCCTACGGTGTGGTTGCGATACTGGAAAACGGTCCCGGGCCGCGTCTACTCATACGTGCGGATATGGATGCTTTGCCCATAGTCGAAGAAACGGGTTTGCCTTACGCCAGTAAAGTCAAAGTGAAGAGCGCTTCAGGGCAAGAGGTGGGCGTGATGCACGCTTGCGGTCATGATGTACACGTTACGACTTTGCTAGGTAGCGCGCGTGAGCTCGCTGCCCGTCGTAAGGAATGGCAGGGTACGCTGGTACTGGTGGGACAGCCTTCCGAGGAAACCTTGGATGGGGCGCAGGCGATGTTGCGTGATGGCCTCTATCAGCGTTTTGGCCGGCCAGATATGGCACTTGCCATGCACGATTCACCTGGCTTAGCGACCGGTTTCGTTGGGGTGTATTCTGGCGCTACTCATGCTGCGGTGACTTCGGTCGATGTGACTATACGCGGGATTGGCGGTCATGGCGCGGCACCGCATCGTGGCAAAGATCCGGTCGTGATGGCAGCACAATTTATTAATCAGATTCAAACCATAGTCAGTCGCAATCAAGATCCTATGGACTCGGCGGTGGTCACGGTTGGCAGTATCCACGGCGGCACTAAGCGCAATATCATTCCCGATGAAGTGAAGCTTGAGCTGACGACGCGGGCGAGTAAGGACGCCGCTATGAAAATTATTTTAGATGGCATACAGCGCGCAGCCGAAGGTCTTGCCCTTAGTAACGGCTTGCCCGATGATCGCAAACCTATAGTCAAAATTATAGAATCAGAATCGGGACCGGCCAATATCAACAACGCCGCTTTGGCCGCGCGCGTAAAAAAAGCGATGGCAGCGGCGATAGGTGCGGATAAAGTCACAGATGGTTTTGGTATTATGGGTAGTGAAGATTTCGCGCAATACAGTTTGCCGCCTGAACGCGAAATTCCAACCGTGCTGTTTATACTCGGTGTGGTTGACCCCGATTTATTAGCCAAAGCTAAACTTGGCGAGGCCTATGTTCCCGGCACTCACACCAGCAAATTTGCACCGATGGCAGAACCTGCATTGAAGCTGAGTGTGAAAGCGATGAGTGCAGCTGCGATCGGCTTACTGCAGAAGTAAAAAATGAAGTGGTGCTGGAATTTTTTGGGTAGCTTGTGAAAAAAAGGTGGAGAAGAAAATGCTATTTCTTCTCCACCTTTTTTTCAGCTTATTCTTTTAACTTAGTTGATCAAGCAAGCAAAAAAACTCACGAAGCAGGTACATTAACGGTATCAAAGTTGAACTGGTAGATGCCATAGAAATTGGCTGGCA
This sequence comes from Undibacterium sp. GW821-FHT11H02, assembly GCF_058808015.1. Lineage (NCBI taxonomy): Bacteria > Pseudomonadati > Pseudomonadota > Betaproteobacteria > Burkholderiales > Oxalobacteraceae > Undibacterium > Undibacterium sp. GW821-FHT11H02. The sequence continues at coordinate 220,114 of NZ_JBXARG010000002.1, forward strand.
GGTAGATGTCCTTGTTCACAATACTGACACTTCCACCCCAGCTAAGGGTAGGGAAATAAGCACGGATTGTCGGCGTCTGGGGCTGACTGATATCGTATAAGAACAAACCGTACCAGTCCTGAGCCAACAATTTCCCCGGACGCAGGGCAAGAGGATTGATGCCATTTCCCAGAAGATTACTTGATTGCAGATTGAATTCTTTCACTGGCGCGGCATAGATATCCATCTTGTACAGGTAATTGCTGGTGTCATAACTCGTTAGCACGACGGTGTTTTCATCCGCCAGAATTCGACTCAAATATTTGCCCGTCAGGCTCAGACTGGCTTGCAAATACGCGAGATTATTTTGCACGATAGACATATGCAGGCTAGGTTCAAGATTCTTGCCGACTAAGGCATATTCGACGCTATAAAATTGCTTGCCGACGATGGCCATGAGCTGACCCGGAATATTGATCTCTTTACCCAATTGAGGATACGCCGCCGATGCAAGACGCAATTCTTTGACAAAGTACTTGCTTTGCGATTCGCCATTCGGCCCCAGTTGTGGTTGCGCTTTCTGGTAATTAATCCACAGGCTGCTGCCATTTTGGATAAGGTCGATACTCTCTTCGTCTTTGTCCATCATAATTTTCGGGAGCAAAACGGGGTGGCTGGCATCCTCTAAATTAAGGACTTGGAAAATATGACTACTCCAGTAACGCATATTATTTTTTCCATCGGTCGACAAGCCGTTTTGTACTTTGCGGCTGCTGAAGACCAAGGCTTTTCCTACTGCCATAACTTGCGGTGTGGCATAGCTATATCCACCACAACGTAAAATACCGCAGTCAGGCGTCTGAAAAACTGAATAATCGTTGGCTGCCAAAATATCGTCGCTGACAAAATGACTGGTGAGACGGGGATTGCTAGGAATCGATAAATCGTAAGTTAGGATGGTGGTGCGTATACCCTTGTCACGCATTTCACTTGAGACCAGACTTAAGTGATTGCCCATCGCGAACATTTGTGATCCGGCGGGTACTGTTACGCTGGCAATGGGCGCATTGCCATCGACATCATTGAGTGCAACGACTTCAATAACGTCCTTACGCTGGGCCGCACTGTTGCTTCCCCACCAGCCAAAATCGCTGGCACGATAGCGTACGCCGACCTGGGGCAAAGCGATAAATTGAGAATAATTTGCAGCTAAAGTGAGATTGGATTTTTTTACCGGCGAATTCAGATCGCTGATGTTAAATAGTGAGAGTTCGTTGCCAGACAAATTGGCAGCGATATTGTCATTGCTATCGCCCATGAAACTGCGCCTAACCTGGGTGTCTTGCTGCATACTGCCTCGCCGGGTCAGGGTGGAGGCGGAGAAACTGAAGATTTGCACGCCACTACGATAGGTATTGGCGCTGGCATCCCAACCGGTAAAAGGTAATAAAACTAATCCTGTCTCTCTGGTCTTGCCATCGGCAGCTAGCACATTCGTGGCCTTGTCGAGAACGGTAAAAGCCCTATCATCCCAGTTGGCCTCCGACCACGAGTTGGCCAGATCAATTTCGGCACGGGCTAACAGCGGTTGGGTGTTTTTCAAATTGCTAATGTCATACAGGCTAATCGCTAATGTACGCCGATTGTTCGCGTCGTTATGTCCGACGCCGATCAGACGAGTATCGCTTTGTACAGGCACAAAAAAATCATTCCAGCCTGAGACGATAAACTCATTTTCCTCTTGCATGACACCACTGGGCGAAATTGAAAAAGCATGGAAGGGATCTTGCCGCAAATAGGTCACAAAAAAGGCGCGATCCGCCATGAAGGTGGTGCCGAATAATTGCTGCCCGGCGCCGAAAGTGTCATGGTCTACTGCAATAGGTTTGGCTAAGTCGGCGATGTTGAAAGTTTCAACATGGTTGGTATTCAGATTGCTGTCCTGAGTACTTGTGGCTAATGCCGTTGTGGTAGACGAATTACTCGTGACGACGTCGAGGGTGACAGGCACTATATTGGGATCGCGCCTGAGCTCACCATTAATCAACAGAAAACCAGATCCAACGCCACCCGCAGACGAAACGATGCGCATGATATTGCCTTGAATATGCATATTATTCTTTTGCTTGACCAAACCAAACAATGGAACATCAGCACCTCTGAGCATCAGGCCATCGGGGTTGGAGATATCGATCACACTCACTTTAGAGCGCCAATTGCCCGCCAAGGCTGCGACAGAATCGAGACTGGCCACCATCAAGCGCTCGTTCAGCGCCTGAATAGCTTGTACATAATTGCCCAAGCTCAGGCTGGTCTTAGCCTGTAATATTCCCTGGCCGTCTGTTGCAAAACTCATTACTGAAGAATCATTAGCTGTGCCGGTGTAGCGTTGCACCGTGACATACAATGCATTTTTACCGCCACCGCTAGTCATGCGAGATGCACCCAGATAGCCGTCCACCGGCATACTCGCAAGAATTTTAGGCTGGCTGCGATTTGAGATATCGACCGTGATTAAGGCCGCACCCTGGAACCGATCTAAGACGGGTTTGCCGTCTTTTTGCACACTGCGATATTCTGACCAGGAATTCATTAAAACGTAGACCCGTTCACCTATTCTATACATTTCGGTTGGCGTGCCTGTCATTGCTACTCGGCCTATGATTTTGGGGGTGGCTGGGTTACTCAAATCGATGATTTGCAAACCGCGATAGGGGTTCAGATTGAGTAGGGTTTTGCCAGCGTCGAGCACGCGATAGATATCACCCTCGGTCACCGTGCGCGTACTCAATGCGCTGTTAGCGTTGCTGACATCCATCGCGGTTTGCATGGTGTCACTAGAGCGATTAATAGGGTCGTAACTTCGGGCGTCACCAAGCAAGGGCGCGGTCGCTGGGGAGACAAAACTGGTGCGGCCGCTGAGAGCGATTGGTTCTGGGACAGCGACTTTTTCAGATCCACTTCCGCCGCCACAAGCGCTCAAAAATAGACAAAGAAAGATGCCAGCTAAGCTGATACTGTTATTTGAGTCGGCATGGACTTGATTACCAACGGATCTGACAACTGCAGGGCTCAAAGACCCCAATAGGGCATGAGACATTTTTGAAATTGACATACGTACTCCACACAAAATGAAGATGGACCAAAGCTAGAATGCCTATTATGAGCTTTCCAAAAGTTGCTGTTGTCATTCAATTGTATCGGTTTTGTATTGGTAAAAATTAATTTTAATTTGCTCTTTATTGACGCCAGCAACGCAGGCTTTTCTATCTGTTTAAGAATCATAGTTTGAATCAGGTGGTGATAGAAGAATTTCATAGTCGGGTAAGAAATTCGCCTTCACACGTCTCAGTTTGACGGCATACGATCGCCGATATTAGCTGACAAAAATTAGTCATATGATCTGTATGGAGGCGGTGGCGTCTGACTGGAAATAGCGCGATCATGGAAGGCAATTACTTTCGTCGCGGGTAAAAAAATGCCAGTCTCTGAAGACTGGCACCTAACTCAGATTTACCACAATGACGATGTCAGCACGCACTTAGAGCCGGCAGAATCTGGGCTCAAGTGTCGTGCTGCGATCGGTGACTATTTTTTTATATCATGTCGCGTCATTGTCGCTGGCACACTATTGCTGTTCTTGCTGGCGCGCTGGATGGATGCCTGCATTCCAACCGCCTGTAAGGCAGGTATCGGCGCGATGATTAAGTTTTTATCGCCGATAAAGAACAGTGTTTTACCGTCAGGACTGATGGTGCCTAAAGCACGTGAATTGCAGCCATAACTTGAATTTGAACAGGTGGGATAGTCGTTAAGATCAAAATAACCCAGTACCGGCAAATTCGTGGTGGTTACTAAGCGATTGCTAGTGTCGAGCACATAGACACGAGGCTTTACGCTGGAATCATCTGATCCACTGAAACCGCTAGAATGGTAAGCAAGAATGTAAACACGATTGCCGTCCGGTGCGAAAACAGGGGTGCGGCCATAATAGGCGTTGTCTGGCAAGACCACGTTACCTATCAAACTAAAATCGCGATCCCAGACTTTGTAAGTCCCTTCGATAAATCGTTCGCCATGTAAGCTTTGCGCACCTTCATACCAGAATTCCAAACCCGCTGGATTGACTTTGACGACTTCATCAGAGGCATTCATATATAACATTTTGGGGTTAGAACTAATACTGGCAGACTGCACGATCAATAAACGATCCCCGTCACCTGATACGTTAAACCAAGGTCCACCGTAGAAACTAAACTGTAAATTACTACTATTTTGAACAGTAAATTTGCGTGTTGTTAAGTCAAAATAGGTGAGCCCGTTCGCCCAGGTTCTGCTTTGGAAGTAGGCCTTGCCATTGTTTGTCATTGCCAGTCGTGGCAAGGAGTTCAAGCGATCTCCTGCTATGAAATCGGCGTCTGCGCTATAGGTAGCTTGCGTCTCTAAACTATCAGGATCTATCAGGCTCAATTTACCATTGGTGGAGGTCGTTACCAGAGACTTGCCATCCGGTGACATGACTGAGGAATCGATACTAGGAACAGTCGCACTAGAGATCGCCCAAGTGCCATCCATCGCCGTAAATCGCATCACAGAACCCAACTCTTTGTTGCTGGTAAATATAGATTGGCGTGCTGGATCAAAATGGATAGAGCCCTTCATACCTTGGGTAGGAATGGCGCGATAAGTAAAGCTTCTTGGTGGGACCACCTTCAAAGTGGCTGATCCTGTCGGGATTGCCAGTGCATTCTTCAGCGAGACCGTAGTTTCACCCTGAGCAGCGGCATCAAAGTGAAGCAATAATTGCGTATCGTTGACCCGGGTAATGCGTTTGACTGGCAGTCCACTTACATCGAGTGTCTGTTCCAAATTAATGACACTGTCAAAACCGCGTCCGCGCACTATGGCTGTGCTCGCTTCACCAGGGAGACGTGTCGCAGGGCTAATGAAATTAATCTGCGGCAAATTCTTATTGATGGTAAATGTGAGTTTTCTCGGCGCAATTTTGCCACTCGCTGAGCTGATTAAGACGTCTGAAGTATAGGTCGTAAAATTATCCATTTTCAGCAGCTCGTTGGTGTCAATGGCGACCTGCAATTTGCTGCTTCCCGTGATACCGCTCGTGTTGAGTAGTTTTAACCAAGCAGAATTAGTACTGGCGGTCCAAGCTTGTGCTGGTAAGTTAGGTAAATCGACTGCAAGATCAGCAGATAGTTGGCGCGTGCCACTCTCCGCATCAATTAAGAAATTAGTGGTGCCTACGATAGACCAACTAGGAGTACCAACCACCAGTGAGATAGGAATGGCGATGGGCGCTGCCATAGGCCCCGAGCTAATCGTCAGATTCGCATAGTAAGTTCCCGCACTCATATTTTGTGGTAAGGCTGAGACCGTATAAGAACGTTCACTAGTTTTGCTTAAGCTGAGCCAATTCAAGCCGCCAGAAGTGTAGCTAATCTCCGCTTTGGATTCGGTACTCCACGATGGCAAGCTTAAATTGACAGTCAGTGGTGCAGTCTGCGCGCCGCCTGCAATCGCATTGAAATCCAGATTAGTAACATCAGGAATGATTCTGGTCACAGTACTGCTATCACCGGTCACGGTAAAATTGACAGGAATGTCTATATTCCGTCCGGGAAAGTGGACCGACAAAGTGCCAGCATAATTGCCCGGGGGCATAGCGGCAGTCTTCACCGCAAATCCATTGGCACCGATGTTGCTTACACTTAACCACGCGACCGAAGAGCTAACTTCAAAACTGCTCTGTCCGGCAGGTAACTGGACACTGAGATCACGACTAGTCGAATTCCCACTTAAGGTGCTCAGTGTTAATGATTGAGGTGAAACCTTAAAGCCTTTGGCAATGACTATGGTGTAAGGGATGCTGACAGGCGAGCCAGAAAAATGCTGGTTACACTTTGCATCGGGGCAGGCAAACAACTGCACGCTGCCGGTGTAAGTACCGGCCGGCAGATCAGATTTAGGATAAATAGTAAACTTAATCTGTGCGCCTATGACTTCCACGTTCACACGATCAAGTGAGGTCCCTAGATCAAGGCTACCTGTGTAAATGCTGGCTGGCGTCGTACCCACTCCATTACCCAGTACGGCCGCAGGTGACAGGCTTCGGCCTTCCTCACCATCAAAACGCAATGCGGTACGATCAACAGACACTTGAAATCCTGCAGATGGCTTGGACTCTGTTCCACCAGAACCACCACTGCCACCGCCACAGGCACTTAAGACCAGACAAAACACGGCGATACCCCATCGCTTCATTGTTTTAGAAAGTGAAGACAAAGACATGCAAATTCCTATTTATAGAAAAATTAAGATGGCAATTGTACTATGAACATTGAGGAGATTTAATAGCAATACGATGACTAAAAGTCGGTATGCTTTGATTTTATTATCGGCGTTGAAAATGCCGTTGCTACTAACTGGACGTGGATATGAGAGAAGCGCAAACTCTCGCGTCGCTACGATTTCTGCGAGAGTTTGTCTGGTTTCGATTGAAGCTTGCGTGTTCTGTTTTTACTCAAGCCAGTTCGCTTTGGCGACACAACACCTATTTCAAAATCCTAATCACTTTCCCAACGATGCGATCAGCGGGAAGAAAGCCCCAATATCGGGAATCACGACTATTGTCACGGTTGTCACCCATCATGAAATAGTGATCCTTAGGCACGGTACAAATAAAGCCTAGTTCGTCGAAATGGCAAAGTTCCATAAACTTAAAGTTTCTTGGATATGACAGATGCAGCGGCGGCAGCTCACGGTCTAACATAACTTGATAAGTGCCGTTAGCAGTGTGTTCTTCATACAGCTCGAGTTGCGCAGCTTTATCGCTGCTACTGACAGCCTCGTGTCCTACTAGCTTACGTGTATCGACTGCTTGTCCGTTAATCACTAATCGCTTGTTACGATAGCTGACATGATCGCCGGGCAAGCCGATTACTCTTTTCACGTAGTGATTTTTCACTTCATCAGGGACTTCGAAAACAAGTATGTCACCACGTTGTATTGGTGCGGAAATGGCAGTCTGATACAGATTAATGCCATAAGAACCATAATGACCATAGCCCCACTTTTGCACAATGAAGAAAGACTTGGCTGGGATGGTCGGACTCATAGAAGCAGATGGCGCATTGAAGGGTTCAAAAGCGTATGCACGTATCAGAACAACGAGAGCGACAAATGCCATAAACATAGACACTAAAGCGTACCAACGACTCGATGTGGGACGAATTTCACCATCGGGAAAGTGCCTCGCAATTCTATAGGTGTGCGTCAGGCCAACGATCAAATAAGACAACTTAGCAAGCGATGTGGCTATTTCATGTTCATGATAAAAGAAGGCCGCAAAAACAAGTAACAAAAGCAGCACAAGATACATTAAGGCATAACGTCGCTTGCCTAAGTACATCATGGCGAGCGGCGTTGCAAATAATGCGATGAGAACGGCGATCCAGGTTTTTGGTTTGTTTTGCATATAGGTTTATCTGGTTTAAAGGTGAAATACTTATTGCGTTCTGCAGTATCGATTGGGTAAGTGATAGGAATACAGCTGGCTCAGATGCAGATCTTTTGGACCTGTCCTACGCTCGGGCTGTGATTTAAGCCTAAGTCTTGCGGGTATTTTAATTGATACCCGCAAGCTTACAAATTGAACTTGTTTCGTTTGCTTAGAAATGCGGCATCTCTTGCAGATCAAAACATACCTGTGACTCTCAGAATGATCGCTGAATTCTATCTAATTTCGTCGAGTTAGATTATTAGTTGACTAGCTTTGCCTGTGTGCACTGGGACTGTAGCGCTTGTGCCATTTTATGCATAGTGTGATTGAGTGCGTAATTGAGTGCGGTGACATGTTCTGATTTTGCGTTCCACATATTCGTTTTGCTACCAGTTGCACGGAATTTTTCGCTGTGTTGAGCAGAGGATGCCATGTCAATGTCGATTGCCACCATGCCATTGATTCTCATATTTCCGAACCATGTATAAGCACGGATTAGCCGCACATTGAGATTGATCGCATTGGCAACCGGCACTGCGCTGCGCTGTACAGGGAAACCGTATTCCTTTAGCCTGTCGAAGCCACTTTCTATCCATGGTTCAGATGGACTAGATACGATAGGGAATTCGGCACCTATGCTTTCCTTATTGAAGCGCTCGTCAGAAATGCGGACAATGTTGATCATGCAGGTACCAGTCAATTTGACCGGTGCAATGTCACTAACGCTTGAGTCATAAGTAAGTGGCGTAATTTCGTTTGATGCGGGGGTGGCGATGGCCGCGCTGCCGGTTGCAAGCGACAATGCGGCGATAAGTAAGATGGTAGATGGTTTCATTTTGCGCAGCCTTTGTTATTGAGGAAGTGAGTAGACATTACCTTGATCATTGCGCAGAATTTTGCGATCAACGCTGGATGCCATCAGTTTTCCGGATATATTGCTCTTCGTTGCTCCATCGACTTTTGCGATGACTATTTGTTCTGTTGGTTGGGGATCGGTCGCGCTAGCGGCAAGGTCTAACTGAAGCATCTTAGTAATTTCTACAGTGGCATCGTTCATCGTAGTACGGTAAGTTTCTCCCATTTTGTCAGACCAGATTTTGATGGAATCTGCACCGCCCGTGCCTGCGGATTTGGATTGGTAAAAAAAGCTATTCTTAAATACGGGCGTTTCGCTGCCTGGTACTCTTAGTTCCACATAGGTATTTACATTGATGCGTGTGAAGTCAGAGGTAAAAGCGTAGCTCGTACGTACATACATTTGACCACTATCCGTCTTAAGCTTGTTCGTACGAGTGGCCACGTCTTGCAATAAGGGAATGAGCGCAGTGCTTTCCACCAGAGAAAACTTTATTGCCGCGTTGTTCAATAGACTGTTTCCTAGCGTGCGTTCAAAGTGCGTGCGGAAATCGTAGCTATCTACCGCCGCATAAAATGGCGCGACGATTTCTTGCATGGTAGCTTGCCGACCTTCTGCTACTTTTGAGTCAATGATTGCTCCAATCAGCCCACCGCCCAGCGCCATCGTTGCGCCAAAAGACTCCGCTCGCACGATCACTTCGTCTTGGGGCAAAACGCTGAGGACATTGACCTCATTGAGTTTTTGTTTGGCGGCGGGATCTAATGCGATGCGCGATGGCATACTGCCGCATGCGCTCAGTAGGAGTGCCAAGGCACTGGCCATGATTACTTTGTACATATCTATCTTTTCCTATGTGGTTATTTGAGTGAACTTGTTTATAATCGAGCTGACTAGTAAAAAAGCTATGTATTTTACAAGCTAGGCATGGGGAATGCCAGCCTCCAATTCGGTGTTGAGGAACAATGCCAGAATTAGCGAGCAAACTATGAATGCGCGCACAGTAGGGCTATGAAGAAACTCTTAAGTGTAAGGAGCCAACTGTAAAGTTAGCGACACACCTAAGCGATGCATGAACGCTCGCGAGTCTCTCAGTTGAAATATTCGCTAATTACGCGAGATCACTTAATCGCTCAATTAATAGCTCACTCAATCGCTCACTGTAAAGCGAGCTTCAAGGTGAGGCGGGTGTGAGCCGTGAGTCCCAAGCATAAGCACTTTCTACCCTATCGGCGACTTGATTAATCAGTGACATGCCACTGTCACTATTGGTCATCACCACTAAGCCATAGCCTTTTCGGATATGCCCAATCGCCCAAGCGCGGTAGCCCCAGTTGGCACCGCTATGGGAAAAATACCAGCCGTTGTTGCGTTGACTGATAGACCAGCCTATGCCAAAACGACCCACGCTGACTGGCGTAATCATTTCGCGCGCCGACTGTTGCGTGAGCAAGCTCTCATCTTTTCCTAGCAGCGCATTTTGCATGGCGATGATCACTTTTGACAAGTCACTCGGTGTCGTCCACAAGCCTGATGTCGCGAGTTCGGGATAAACATGCCATGGCGCAGCAAAACGCTGTCCCGCTTCATCGTGAGCAAGTGCCGCATTGGAATTGCCTTCCAAATTTTTCGCTTGCACAAAACTGCTATCGTGCATGGCTAGTGGCTGCAATATGCTTGTTCGCATCAAATCGGCGAAAGGGCGCCCGCTTACATCACTCATCGCTAATTGCATAAACATCACTCCGCCGCCGGAATATTTTGAAACTTGAAATGGTGCTTGCGTGAAGAGGATTTTTCCCACATTGGATGGTGGTTTGCCTTCGAGAATTTCTTCTGTCGTCGGCAATTTTGCGTCTGGTTCGTATCCCGGAAAGCCAAAACCATCTGCCGCACCGGAGGTGTGACTAAACAGCGCACGTGGCGTAATCGTTTGATTGGGAAAAGCGGGGTTTGCCGGTATGCGCAAAGATTTGAAATAGGTATTGACGTCCGTATCGAGATTGAGTTTGCCTTCCTGAACCAAACGCATGGCTGCCATTGCGGTGATCGGCTTACTGATAGACGCGGCCTGAAAACGGGTTTGCAAATTCAAAGCTTTGCCACTTTGCGCGTCGCTTACCCCATAAGTCTTTGCCCAATGCAGCTTAAAATCTTTGATCACCGCGATACTCATGCCAGGCACGTGAAACTTCTCCATCAGTTGCGTCAGGCTTAGCTTGTCCAGCTCGCTCTCTATGTGCTTTTGGGGTGCTTCTATCGCGCTGATCATGGCCTTCACGTCGTCCTGTGCTGAGACCTGATTACTTTGCAAAGCAAGCGCGAGCAGTATGCTCAGAGATAAGATAGCTTGTGTAGATCTTGGGAAGACAAACGGCAACAGCATGTAAAAATTCCTTTTTTGATATAAGCGATACGGGTGGGGAGCATATAGGATTTTTGCTCCCAAGACCATTATTTAGGATTGACTGCGCCTGCTGCCGGCCAGCTTGTGTTGCCCAGACGTTTAAGCTCCATCTCAAAGAAACGAACGGGTGCTTGATTTGGCGTAATCCGATCGCCCACTTCTTTCCAGGTGCCATCCTTGATCACTGCGGTATATCGGATAGTCATCGGACCCGCAGGAATTTCCCAAATAAATCCATCATCAGTTGGCGTCAGCGCGTAATCTCCCACCATACCCTGTGCATACGAATGCATGGTGTAAGCATTGGTACTTTGATTAAAAGAGATCGTAGCAAAAGCATTAAAAACAGTTTTTCCATTGGCATCATAACCGCGTCCCTCGATGACTTTGACACCGCCATCTAGAAACGGCCCGATTCGTTCTGTTTGCGTAACTTGATGTTTTTCACCATTTGGCAAAAGTGTCGACGCAGTACCGCGCCATTCACCATCCATAAATGACAATTTTTGCATTGCTTGCTGTTGCGCCGCCATTAATTTTGCGGAATCAGGCCGCCCTTGCGCAAAGCTACTTGGTACGACGACCAAGCTCATCAAAAGTGCCATTGCTATTGATTCTATTTTCATTTCGTTCTCCAGTAGTGAAAAGCTAGTTTGCTGATTCTTGCTTTCGCAATGACAGTGACTCTATTTTGCTTGAACATCAAGGGAGAAAACAGTAGCTGTTATCACGATTCTTTTGTGACAAATGTCATTAGGGTCAGACTGAAGTCAAACAAAAATAATGAACACGTGTCGAGACTGAGATAGGTGGATGATCTAGGCCGGTTTCGTGCGTATATTGCAGTTCGGTCAAGGTGCATATGTGCAGTCAAATTAGATTTGATTCAGTATTGAGGTTGACACATTTTGTGCGAAGTCAGAACGCTGGATTGTGTAGGCATAACACTGTGTAAGGTGACTTCGTGCCTGTGTCGGGGGCTGTCAGCAGCAATACCTGAGTGTCGCACTTAAGACTGTGAATCCAAGCCAAAGACGCGCAATTCTTGTGCGCATCGGCAAGCTTTAGCGATGCGCGCCGCCCAAGCAAGAGCCTCATCACGTGTGCCTAATTCCAATACAGTGAAACCACCATTCAGCCTTGGTGCCCAAGGATAGCCGCCCGTCGTCACTGTGCCATCGGCTGCAACCAGTACTGGTGGCGCACTTTCATCAATTCCACCAGCGAAGACATAGACTCCCGCTGCTTTTGCTTCTTCAATTACAGCGTGTGCGTCGTGACCGACTTGTGCCAGTTCGTGATCTGGTACTTGCATTGCTGCGCTGGGGAAAGAGATGAGATATTTGGCCATGGCGATTTTGTTCGCAGAATTGATCTTAGTTTTAGTGAGTTCTGTTGATGAAAAGTGACGAGAGACTGACTATTAAATACTTGAATTCTAATTGGCTTTCATCGGGGGGGAATTGACCTCTGAATTTAGTTTTTAATCTGCAAAATATGGAGCTTGGATTGTAATAGTTTGACCCGCTGGGTGTAGGTGCTGCGTTTTCTTAAATCCGATTGTCATTGTTTAATTTCATAACCACGACCTTGTTCAAACTCCAGGTATTCCGCAGCAATAGCACGATCACTAAAGATTCCCTTTGTTTGATCTTGCGTATTCGATCCATTTAATCCTTGTAGTGTTGCGATTGAATTGATCGAATCAATGCTTTCCTGAGCTGGTGCAATAAATGCTTGAAGGTAGTTGTCGAGAATGCGCTTTCCTGGTGCTGCGATTTTTTGTGTCAGCGCATTCAGATAGTCATTTTTATTTGTGTCATGTCAGTTGATAGAGAGACCAGCGCGCCTACAAAGTTCTGTATGTACCGCAGGATAGTTCGTCCATTACCGATCCATAATCGGATGACCAGAGGCAAAAAGACCCATGACTTCGCCATGACGATCACGCATCTTCGTATGGTCTTGCCCAAGGTTTGAACCGGACTGAACAGCGAGTGAGGCGCTTTGCGGATGGCTAAAAAGAGTAACGCCTTTGTTAGTCACACTATCTGGCGCGGTCATACTCCTATCTTGAACAGCCCAAGGATAAAAGCTTGCGAATAAAATATGATGAACCCTCAGAAAATGTTCATCGGTGATTTCGTTTCAATCGCACAATTTGAATTAAACAGTCTGCGGCCACTTAATCTCCACCTTCCGCCCACTAGCAATACAGTCCCGCAAATACAAATTAATTAAACTCTGATATGGCACGCCAGCCTCATCAGCCATGCCTTTAAAGTAGTCCACAACATCTTCAGAAAGTCGCATAGTCACAGGCTTCTTCAGTTTAGATGCATAGGGGTTTTTTCTGGACTTTAGTTGAGAGAGGTCGTATTCATCTTTCATTTTCTTACACCTTGGTAGTACGCACTTTCGCGCTTGGTTGCTTGGCGGGCTGAGATGATGCGAATAATTGCACCGTGACTTCGTTCGCAATGACAAACGATGAGTAGTCTTGCGCTTGAACTCATACCTAACATCAAGAATCGATCTTCGTTTGAAGAATGATCTTCGTCATAGAACTGAACGCCAAACTCGTCAAAGAATACGGTTTTGGCTTCATCAAACGAGATTTGATGTTTTTTGAGGTTGCTTGTCGCTTTGGACTCATCCCATTCAAATTTAATCATACGTACATTGTATTTACAAAAATTGTTAAGTCAAGTTGGGCAAAAGTGGAAAATTTTAGATTGCAATTGATTTGCAAAGAGCCTAAGTCAGCATACATAATCAAAAATGCATAATTTAATATAAATTAACTCTGATCTTCATTATCAATAAATACAATTTAGAGCTGAAAAGTGAAACTTCACTCCTGCGCAGCATATCCATGCTAAAGCACCAGTTCTAGTTAGACCGTCTCTATCTATGCATCAATCTGTGTTCATTTTCATTCGGCGCAAAGTGTCCTTCTAAATTTACTCCGTCCCCAATAAAAATTATCAAAAAATAAGACCAATTTTTATAAACTCTGACCCTAATTTTTCTTGTTGTGAAATCTTTTGCGCTGCACTATTCTTGAGCCCAAGTTTGATTTTTTTATTGTCGATTGAGTGATTTCCAAAACTTTATTTGGAATTGTTCAGCAAGCAGATTGAGGTACTTCGGTTGAGAAGTGCTCCAATGCAACAGCAGGAGAAAAGCTATGCAAGCACAAGGTTTATACGATCCGAGTAATGAAAAAGACGCCTGTGGTGTCGGTTTTATTGCGCATATCAAGGGTAAGAAGACGCATGCCATCGTTGAACAAGGCTTGCTGATTCTGAAAAATCTGGATCATCGGGGCGCGGTGGGTGCCGATGCCTTGATGGGTGACGGTGCGGGTGTCTTGATTCAAATTCCGGATCAGTACTACCGCGAAGAGATGGCGAAGCAGGGTGTGGAATTGCCGCCGCCAGGTGAATATGGTGTCGGCATGATCTTTTTGCCTAAGGAACATGCTTCTCGTTTGGCTTGCGAACAAGAGATCGAACGTGCGGTGCGTGCTGAAGGCCAAGTTGTGTTGGGCTGGCGCGATGTGCCGGTTGACCGCGACATGCCGATGTCGCCGACCGTGCGTGAAAAAGAGCCAGTGATTCGCCAGATCTTTATCGGTCGTGGTCCTGACATCATGGTGACCGATGCTTTGGAGCGTAAGCTCTACGTGATCCGTAAATCGGCAGTGCATGCGATTGAGGCTTTACACCTCTTGCATGGTAAAGAATATTTCGTACCGTCGATGTCGGCGCGTACCATCGTCTACAAAGGTTTGCTGCTCGCGGATCAAGTTGGCGTGTACTACAAAGACTTGCAAGACGAGCGTTGCGTCTCGGCTTTGGCGCTCGTGCATCAGCGCTTCTCAACCAATACTTTCCCAGAATGGCCATTGGCTCACCCATACCGCATGATTGCGCACAACGGCGAGATCAATACCGTGAAAGGTAACTTCAACTGGATGCGTGCACGTGAAGGCGTGATGAAGTCTGCGGTGCTCGGCGACGATTTGCAAAAACTCTATCCGCTGATTTTCGAAGGCCAATCCGATACTGCAAGTTTTGATAACGCGCTCGAACTCTTGGTGATGGCAGGTTATCCAATCGCGCAAGCGATGATGATGATGATTCCAGAAGCTTGGGAAAATCACACCATGATGGACGACAACCGTCGCGCTTTCTACGAATATCATGCGGCGATGATGGAACCATGGGATGGTCCCGCAGCGATGGCATTCACCGATGGTCGCCAAATCGGCGGTACTTTGGATCGCAATGGTTTGCGTCCAGCGCGTTACATCATCACTGATGATGATTTGGTGGTGATGGCATCTGAATCTGGCGTCTTACCGATTCCAGAGGCACGCATCATCAAAAAATGGCGTCTGCAACCAGGCAAGATGTTCTTGATCGACTTAGAAGCTGGTCGCATCATCGACGACAAAGAAATCAAAGACACCTACTCCAATGCTAAGCCTTACAAGCAGTGGATTAATTCCGTGCGTATCAAACTCAATTCACTCAAAGGTGAAGAAGACAATACACCAGAAGCGGCTTCCTTATTGGATCGTCAACAGGCATTCGGTTACACGCAAGAAGACATCAAATTCTTGATGGAGCCAATGGCGGTGTCCGGTGAAGAAGCGATTGGTTCTATGGGTAACGACTCTTCCTTAGCGGTGATGTCGAATAAGCTCAAGCCACTGTATAACTACTTCAAACAATTATTCGCGCAGGTGACAAATCCACCGATCGATCCTATCCGTGAAGCGATGGTGATGTCGCTGGTGTCTTTCATCGGCCCTAAACCGAATTTGCTCGACACGAATAACATCAATCCACCGATGCGTTTGGAAGTGTCACAACCAGTCTTGGATTTCGCCGATATCGCAAAGTTGCGTAACATCAGTGCGAACACTGGCGGTAAATTCAAATCCTACGAGCTCGATATTTGCTACCCAGTCGCATGGGGCAAAGACGGTATCGAAGCACGCTTGGCCTCTATCTGTGCAGAAGTCGTGGATGCGGTGAAATCCGGTCACAACATCATGATCATTACCGATCGTAAGATGGATGCGAACTTTGTTGCGATCCCTGCTTTGTTAGCAACTTCAACCGTGCATCAACATTTGGTCAGCAAGGGTTTGCGTACCACGACAGGCTTGGTAGTCGAAACGGGTTCTGCTCGTGAAACACATCACTTCGCTTTGCTCGCAGGCTATGGCGCGGAAGCTGTGCATCCTTACTTAGCGATGCAAACACTCGCGGATATGTCGAATAAGCTGAAGGATGTCGATGCAGAAAAAGCCATCTACAACTACACCAAAGCGATTGGCAAAGGCTTGCATAAAGTCATGTCGAAAATGGGTATCTCAACTTATATGTCTTATTGCGGCGCGCAGATTTTTGAAGCCGTTGGTTTGAATAAATCTTTGGTCGACAAATACTTCAAAGGTACTGCGTCGAACGTCGAAGGCATAGGCGTTTTTGAAGTCGCGGAAGAAGCTTTGCGTTTGCATAAAGCGGCGTTCGGCAATGATCCAGTGTTAGCGAATGCACTCGATGCGGGCGGTGAATATGCTTTCCGTATCCGCGGTGAAGACCACATGTGGACGCCAGATTCGATTGCGAAGTTACAGCATTCCACTCGTTCAAACAACTTCAATTCCTACAAAGAATACGCACAGATCATCAATGATCAATCCAAGCGTCACATGACTTTGCGTGGTTTGTTTGAATTCAAGATTGATGCAAGTAAAGCGATACCGCTGGACCAAGTTGAGCCAGCCAAAGAAATCGTTAAACGCTTTGCGACGGGCGCGATGTCCATGGGTTCGATCAGTACCGAAGCGCATGCGACATTGGCCATCGCGATGAACCGTATTGGCGGTAAATCTAATACCGGTGAAGGCGGAGAAGATCCAGCGCGCTACACACAAGAGTTGAAAGGCATCCCGATCAAGCAAGGCGCGACCATGGCTTCCGTGATTGGGCGTGAAAATGTCGAAGTCGATATTCCTTTGCAAGACGGCGACTCTTTACGCTCACGTATTAAACAAGTTGCGTCCGGTCGTTTTGGTGTGACTGCAGAATATTTAACGTCAGCTGATCAGATTCAGATCAAGATGGCACAAGGTGCAAAGCCAGGTGAAGGCGGTCAGTTGCCCGGTCATAAGGTGTCGGACTACATTGCGAAATTGCGTTTCTCTGTGCCAGGTGTAGGCTTGATTTCTCCGCCACCGCACCACGATATTTATTCCATCGAAGATTTGGCGCAGTTGATTCATGACTTGAAAAACGTCAATCCACGTGCTTCGATTTCTGTGAAGCTGGTGTCTGAAGTCGGCGTCGGTACGATTGCTGCAGGTGTGACCAAGGCGAAATCTGATCACATCGTGATCGCAGGTCATGACGGCGGCACAGGTGCTTCACCTTTGTCATCAGTCAAACATGCAGGCACACCATGGGAACTAGGCTTGTCCGAAACCCAACAAACTTTGGTTTTGAATGGTTTGCGTGGTCGTGTTCGTGTACAAGCCGATGGTCAAATGAAAACCGGTCGTGACGTGGTGATCGCCGCGATGCTCGGTGCCGACGAAATCGGTTTTGCAACGGCACCGTTGGTAGTCGAAGGCTGCATCATGATGCGTAAGTGTCATTTGAATACTTGCCCAGTTGGTGTCGCGACACAAGATCCTGAATTGCGTAAGAAGTTTTCTGGCAAGCCTGAATATGTTGTGAACTATTTCTTCTTCGTCGCAGAAGAGGCGCGTCAAATCATGGCGCAACTCGGTATCCGTACTTATGATGAATTGATCGGTCGTGTGGATCTCTTGGATAAATCCAAAGCGATCACACACTGGAAAGCGAAGGGCTTAGATTTCAGCCGTATCTTCCATCAAGTGGATGCAAGCGAAGAAGTCGCGATCCGCCATGTTGAAGATCAAGATCATGGTTTGGATAAAGCATTGGACAACAAGCTGATCGCCCAAGCGAAATTGGCGTTGGAAACAGGCGAGAAAGTGTCCTTCATCCAGCCTATCAAAAACTTGAACCGTACCGTCGGCGCCATGTTGTCCGGTGAAGTGGCGAAACGTTACGGCCACGCTGGTTTGCCAGATGACACTATCCACATCCAATTGCAAGGTACAGCAGGACAATCCGCAGGAGCATTTTTGGCACGCGGTGTCACTTTGGATTTGGTGGGTGAAGGCAATGATTACGTCGGTAAAGGTTTGTCCGGTGGTCGCATCATCATTCGTCCGAACACCGAGTTCCGTGGCTGGGCGGTTGATAACATCATTTGCGGTAACACGGTTTTGTACGGTGCGATTGCGGGTGAGGCATTCATCAATGGCGTGGCAGGTGAACGTTTCGCGGTGCGTAATTCAGGCGCTTTGGCGATCATCGAAGGTACGGGTGATCACGGTTGTGAATACATGACGGGCGGCACGGTAGTCGTGCTAGGCGCGACAGGCCGTAACTTTGCAGCGGGTATGTCTGGCGGTATCGCTTATGTCTACGATCCAGATGGTGAATTTGCGCCTAAATGCAATATGTCTATGGTGACTTTGGAGTCGGTCTTGGCGGGTGACGAGCAAGAAAAAACCATTCCGAAATCGCAGTGGCACGCCAAGACACGCGGCGCAGAGCCAGAGACGGACGAAGCGATTTTACGTAACGCAATTGAACGTCATTTCAAACACACAGGCAGCACGCGTGCGCGTAATTTGTTAGACGACTGGGCACGTAGTCGCGCCAAGTTCGTCAAGGTATTCCCACACGAATACAAACGCGCTTTGGGTGAGATGTATGCGGCGAAACAGGCTGAAGTGAAATTGGAAAAAGCGGCTTAAGGACGAAACGGCTTAACCGCAGAGGCGCAGAGAAAGCCAAAGCAGCGACGATAGATATATTCGTCATTCCCGCGAAGGCGGGAATCCAGTGACTTCAGTTGATCAACGAACGCCGCTGGACTCCTGCCTACGCAGGAGTGACGGTTAACTAGTTTTGCTGTCAATCTATTTTCTGTTGGTTTCAATGTCTCTGAATTGAGAAGTTCTAAAAAGTTAAAACACGCGCAT
Organism: Undibacterium sp. GW821-FHT11H02; assembly: GCF_058808015.1. Lineage (NCBI taxonomy): Bacteria > Pseudomonadati > Pseudomonadota > Betaproteobacteria > Burkholderiales > Oxalobacteraceae > Undibacterium > Undibacterium sp. GW821-FHT11H02. The sequence continues at coordinate 238,973 of NZ_JBXARG010000002.1, forward strand.
TGCGCCTAGCTAGATTGAGGTTTTATCATGGGAAAAGTAACAGGTTTTATGGAATACCAGCGCTTGCAAGAAGCGAGCGAAGCGCCGAAAGCGCGCTTGAAGCATTACAAAGAATTTTTGATGCATCTGGACGATGGTCAAGCCAAAATCCAAGCGGCACGTTGCATGGATTGCGGCATCCCGTTTTGCAATAACGGCTGCCCAGTCAATAACATCATCCCAGACTGGAATGATTTGACTTACAACGGCAATTACCAACAAGCCTTGGAAGTGCTGCACTCCACGAATAACTTTCCAGAATTCACAGGAAGAATTTGTCCAGCACCTTGTGAATCAGCCTGCACACTCGGCATCAATGAACTGCCAGTTGGCATCAAATCGATAGAGCATTTCATCATCGATAAAGGTTGGGAAAACGGTTGGGTCACACCACAAATCCCTGCACACAAAACAGGTAAAAAAGTCGCGATCGTTGGTTCCGGTCCAGCAGGTCTGGCAGCCGCTCAGCAATTGGCACGCGCTGGTCATGATGTGACAGTTTTCGAAAAAAATGATCGCGTCGGTGGTTTGCTACGTTACGGCATTCCTGATTTTAAAATGGAAAAATCCCACATCGACCGTCGCGTTGAACAAATGCAAGCAGAAGGCGTGACTTTCCGCACCAGCGTTTTAGTCGGCAAAGATTTTCCAAGCAATATCACCAACTGGGCGAAAGAAACCGTCTCCCCAGATAATTTGAAAAAAGAATTTGATGCCGTGATCGTCGCAGGTGGCGCTGAAGTACCGCGTGATTTGCCTGTGCCAGGTCGCGAACTCAAAGGTGTACATTTTGCGATGGACTTTTTGCCTTTGCAAAATAAGGTGAATGCAGGAGACAAGATCAAAGATCAATTGTCCGCAAGTGGCAAGCACGTCGTGGTCATCGGTGGTGGCGATACAGGTTCCGATTGCGTTGGCACCTCGAATCGTCACGGCGCAAAATCAGTCGCTCAATTTGAACTGATGCCACAACCACCAGAAACAGAAAACAAACCGCTAGTCTGGCCGTACTGGCCAACCAAATTGCGCACCTCCTCTTCACACGAAGAAGGCTGTGATCGCGATTGGGCAGTGGCGACAAAACGCCTAGAAGGCAAGGGCGGCAAAGTAGAAAAACTGATTGCCTGCCGCGTTGAATGGAAAGACGGCAAGATGTCGGAAGTACCCGATTCTGAATTCGAAATGAAAGCAGATCTCGTGCTTCTAGCGATGGGCTTCGTCTCACCAGTGGCACAAGTCTTGGATGCTTTTGGTGTCGACAAAGATGCACGCGGCAATGCACGCGCTACGACCGATGGTGAAGGCTGCTACAAAACCAATGTAGAAAAAGTCTACGCAGCAGGCGATATGCGCCGTGGTCAATCGCTGGTCGTATGGGCGATCCGCGAAGGCCGTCAATGCGCGCGTGAAGTGGATATGTTCTTGATGGGCGAATCAGTTTTGCCGCGCTAGTTATCGAGTTAATTTTTAAAGTTGTACCTTGTCGTAAGCTTAAGGTTTCCCTCCAATGTGTTCATTAGTGAATGTATTGGAGGGTTTTTTTATTTGAGGAAATATGACATTTTTGCGTACATTGCTTTAAAAATAGGGCGGCAGGAATTATAGTGCTGTAAAATTGATAACTTCAATTTTCTTTGTGCTTCGCTTATTCCCTTCATGCGCATGCCTTTCACATTCTACAGACTTGCCCTCGTCTGTATCTTGCCTTTGTTTGCAAGTAGTGCGCATGCCGCGCTCGATTTACAAGCGCCTATGCCGGTCGATCCAACGCTCAAACTTGGGCATCTTAAAAATGGTTTGACCTACTACATCAAAAAGAACGAACAGCCTCAACAAAAAGTAGAGCTACGTTTAATTGTGAAATTTGGCTCCATCGATGAAAGTGACGATCAGCGTGGTGCCGCGCACTTCATCGAACATCTTGCTTTTAAACACACGCAACATTTCAAAAACGATAGTTTGCGTTCAAAGATGGAGACGATAGGCCTTAAGTATGGTCGAGACTTGAATGCCTTCACCGAATATGACTTGACCCGATATGAAATATCCTTACCCAATAATAAAAAGGAGAATTTGCAAATCGGCTTGCAAGCATTAGCTGATTTTGCCGGTGGAGTTGAGTTTCGGCCTATCGATATCGCGGGTGAAGAAGCAATTATTGTAGAGGAGCAGCGCCTCAGAGATAACTTAGATTCTAGAAAAAACCGGGCAACTCTTGCGCTGGCATTACAAGGCACCAGGTATCCTGACCGTCCACCTATTGGTGTCGAAGCGGTTCGTAAAAATTTTACTGCCATGATGTTGCAGAGCTTATATCGTGAGCATTATCGACCTGATCGTATGGCGGTCATGATCGTTGGTGATGTCGATTCTTTGCTTGCGGAAAAATTGGTAACGCAACTATTTTCAGCGCAGAAGACACCCGCAATTCCCGCCAAAGAGCGAATGCAAGAATCGCGACAATTTGCTGAGCCTGGTTTGAAAGTGTTTGCTGATCTTGAGCAAAGCACACATCAAATCGAATTGATGTATTCCGTCAGAGATCAGAAGGATATGCAAACGATCGCCCATTTTCGGGAAGGCATGGTGAAGCAATATTTTGTGGAGATGATGAAGAATCGTCTCTCAACTTACAACGAAAATTATATTCGGGCGAGCGGCGTGCGCACTGAGCTACTCAGAAACAAGAAATTAGAGTCTCTAAAATTCGAATTCGCAAAGGGAAGAGAAGGGGCCGCCATCCATGCGGCTATAGGAAAAATACTTCAGGTGCAGCAATATGGCTTCCTCGAATCTGAGTTGCAAGAGCATAGACAATTTAGCTTGAATTCATTCGAACAAAGCTATTTGGAACGGAACAAAATAAGATCAAGCACCCATATTGGCGACTATCTGGATCACTTTCTTTATGGCGACAGTTTGTCTAGCGTCTCGCAGTATTGGGATCTGCTGCAAAAACTACATCCGGGTATTAGCCTTGAAGAAGTTAATGCTTATGCGAAGGCGCAATTTTCTTCTAAAGAGCTGAAACAAATTTTATATACGGTTCCCAAAAAGGATGAAGCTGCCGTTCCTGTGAAAGCCGATTTATTGAACAAGATCGCCCTTGCGGAGCAACAACAAGTGGCGCCAATGGTGGCTAGGACAGGTATCAAATCATTAATGAAAACGCCGCCTGCCACAGCTGGAAGCATCATCTCAGAAAAAGAAAATTCTGTTTATGGCACCACGGAATTAGGCCTGTCGAACGGCATTACGGTGATCTTCAAGAAGACTGATTTTACGAATAATAAGGTCAGCATGCTCCATCAAACTTATGGAGGAAGCTCTTTGGTCGGCCCTGATGATACGCTGAATGCAACGCATGGACCAGACCTGACTAACGCAATGGGATTCGATAACCTTGGCCCGCGTGATGTGCAAGAATTTTTACAGCCAAAATCTGTGTCCTTTAGATTAGCGATAACGCCTTATCTTGAAACGGTGATCGGTGATAGTTCTGCTGCGGACATAGAAACACTGCTGCAATTAAATTATCAGCGGCTCACCAATCCATCGAAAAATGCAATACTTTTTTCCATGGCACTTGGACGTATAAAACGTAATTTTCAGCAATTCATAGAGCGACCAGAATGGATAAACGCCGACCAGTATGTGAAACTGCTCTATAACAGTAATCCACGTATTACGTATATACCTCGCTTAGAGGATATCGAGACCATGGATATGAATAAAGTTGTTGCTACTTTCGATCGCTTGCACGCTAATTTTTATGGAAGCTATTTTGTTTTTGTCGGCAATGTTGATCTGGAAGTGATGCGCCCCTTGATAAGAAAATATCTGGCGAATTTGCCTGGCACGTATCAGGTGAGAAATCGAGAATTGGCTTTTCCCTTACCTGTGCAAGGTGTCGTAAAAAAAGAGATTTTTGTTGGAAAAGATAATAAGGCACAGGTACAAATAGGATTTGCCGGTAGCATGACATACACGGATGAAGAGCGACTGCGCTTAACTATGCTGACCGATATTCTACAGTTACGCTCGATCCAATCCTTACGCGAAGATAAACGATTGATTTACGCAAGTGGTGTTGCTAGTGAAGCGTTGCCAATAGCAGGTGGTCGTTACCAATTGTTGCTGACCTTACCCTGCGCCGCGGAGCAGACTGATGCCGTTATATCGGCTTTGGCCCTGGAGTTAGAGCGTTTACAAAGTGTCCCTGTGAGCACTGTGGAATTGAATAAAGTCAAAAAAGCTTGGGCGCAAGTACATACAGAATCACTGCGGAATGATAATTATTGGGCCAGGCGTTTGCTCGACGCCAAGTTGAATGGACAAGCAGCGCTACTATTAACTGCACCTGAAAAAGTATTAGCGACAATCACTACGGATTCTATCAAGCGTGCAGCGAATCAATATTTAGATAAACGAAATTATGTGCAATTGGTGCTTAAACCAGAAAGTATGGCTCAAGAAGAACAGGCGGAAATCAGTGCCTATAAAAAATTTGTGCCACGAGACCTAGGACTCGAAATACTTGAGCAGCATTATCGAAGAGACACGAGTTTGAGCGTGGAAATTACCAAATCCTTTCATCCAAAAAAAGACGATTTCATTTTTTCTGATAGAACGTCAAATTTGCAGGAAATAAAATTAGTGCTCGATAACTTGACTGACCTGACGGTCAGTAGTTGTCTGGCCGAGGCGAAACAAGCGCAACTTGAATTGACGAGAAATTTATTTGACCGAGTTTCAATTATTCACCTTAGTGGAGCGGGTGAAAAAGGCGAAAGAAGGGATCTTAGTAATGAAAAGGTTAAACGCTATTATGAATTGTTAGAGAGCTCTAATCAAATTGCCCCGTCTATTCCTAAGAAAATCAAAAGATGTGAAGATGGTGCGAGATAAATCAATAATTATCATCCTTAGCTCGTTGTAAAACGTCTATTTCAAGTATCGGCAATCGCGCTTAAGATACCTGTTTTTTGCGGAGACTACGATGCGATTTACCTACTTATTTCTGTTGTGCTTAGTGTTTGAACTCTTTTCTCAACAAACCGTGACGGCGCAAGAAAAGACTTTGCTGGAGATTACTGCACAAGAAGCCAAAAAACTAAAAACACCGTATGAATTTCGCGTCGCTAGTTTTGCGCAGGATGAGGGGTCATATGGCAGTGGCGCTTTGATACTATTAATCAGCAATGATACCAACACCGCAGTGATCAATTTACAAGGTGTTCGTACTGAATTGAAGGCGATGCAAAGTGTTGCAACGCCGAGCTGCGCAACAGGTGCGACACGCCAGCAAATTTACGCCAAAGACCAATTGCGACTGACGGTAAAATTTAAATTGAAAGCGGGCGAGGAAGCTTGTTGGGCTGAGGGATTGGTGTCTATCCGTACCGACAAACACACCAACCGCTATTTGGTCAAAGGCGTTAGTGGCTTGTAAATGCACCAGCATTTGCTGTCATAGATAAGCAAGTACGCGCTCGCGGGTCCAAAGTTGATTGGCGTAGATTAAGGCACAGATGCCGGTCACGATGACACCAGATAAGTAACTCAGGTCCATGCTGAACAGCGCCGCTTTTATCGGGTCTTGCTTGTGTAGATAAAAGTAGCTTGCAATACCCGCCGCTGTTACTAAGCACGTCAAAAATAGATAGAAGAAACTGCGGCCGGGCTTTTTGCTGCCGCGAATGAGCAGACCGACGCAAAATGCGCTGAGTAATTCTATGATCAAAGTGGCGATGCTGAACAAGGATGGCGATGCCGTACGTTGGTATGTCAAAGGCGTTGCTATCGATATTTTTAAACCATACAAGAGAAGAAATAGAATAAGCGCCCAGAAGCTGTAATACATCACACTGGAGACAAACAAGTGATAGGCGATGCGACCTCGTTGAAAATGTCTGGGCAGGAGTAAAAAGCGCCAATGCAGATCTTTCACCACGATGTAAGAGCTGGAAAATGCAGCAATCATTACTAAGAAGATGAGGTGGGGTAAAGTGATAGCTGCTTGCCAGTCGACGACCAGCATGGGGCTGATAAAGAGGAACCAGAACAGGCCCATATTTTTAAGTAATTTATCTGAAGCTGCCAGGGCATCTTTCTTTTGACGGGCGTTTATAGAGCCGAGGTTGGTAAAGCGAAAATAGAAGTGACGCAGGTCGCTGATGATGCCGAATTCTTTCAATTGCAAAAATAGCGCTTTCCCTTTTTGCACAGGCGGCTTTTTCCAGTACAACAGCACACCGATAGCGAGTATTGGCCACGCCAAGATGGCAATTAAATGCCACGCCCACGAGGCATTGATCCACTGACTGATCCCCATGAAAAAAATGATATAAGTCAGAAACGATGCAAATCCGCACAGCAAGCAATAGCAGCGTTTATTCAGATAATTATTGAATATCAATGGCAAACAGAACCCGCCCGCTAAACTCAAGGAGACCATGCCCAACAAGGCCGTAGTAGGAAATAGACTTTGATGACTTAGCTCCAATGTAGTCGTCGCACAAAATACGACAATCAGGAGTAAGCCGGTACGCATCAAAATGGCTCGCTGCCAGGCTTGCCATAGACGAACTGGCGTCTGCATGTGCTTGAAAACTCGGGCACCCACTAGCAAAACGCGTCCCCATTTTAGGCCGCCTATCATTAAACTAATGAGGCATACGCTGGCAAAAATAGTTGCATAGAATGACCACTGCGTGTCATTCCTATTCAACAAAAATAGGCTGTAAACGATGACTAGCAAGCTTAAGAAGAAGTTCGTTACATAGCTGGTGGCACTACGGGAATACGTGAACGCTAGCGCGGGCTTTTCTAAATTAGACATGGTTTTTATCATCACGAATTAAGAATTCAAGGCGATAAAAAGATCGTCGAGGCCGTTGATGGTTGGCGCTTCCATGATGTCTTCGATATTAAGATGAGTCGCTGGATTTTTCCTTGTCCAGTTGTTCAAGCTGCGAATGTCTATGATGAGCTGTTCGGCATTTTCAAAAATGCACAGCGATTTTGGAAGATGGAATGAAGACTTCGGTAAGATCCGTACAAATTCCAAAACCGCATCCCACTCTTCAAACAACTGAATTCTGCCATCGCGCATGAACGCGACGTGAGACACCACACGTTCTAAGTCGCTCAATAAATGGCTGGAGATCAGAATGGTCGGTGCGTAGTCAGCGTCGTTGTCGTGTGCTTCATCATCGGAATCAGCAAAGAAGGGGCGCTCATCTTGAAACAAGGAGCGCATGAAATCACGACGTGTCATAGGATCTAGACTAGATACGGGTTCATCTAGAATGATGAGATCGGGCTGATGGGCAAGCGCGAGTACTACGGCTAATTTTTGTTGATCGCCACCAGACAATTGACTTACTTCCCGCCCCATGGGCAGGCGCAAGCGTAGTGCCAGTTCTATGGCACGTCGTTCACGCCATTTGGGATAGGCTTGACCTATCATCTTGATGTGCTTTTCAACTGTCAGCCAGGGAAACAAATCAGCCGATTGCGCCACGAAGCCTAGTCGTTCACGTATCGCGTCGTCCATGTCTAATGCAGGTGTGTCGAATAAGCGCGCTTGACCTTGTTGAGGAATTTGTAGCCCGACCAAACAACGCAACAAGGTCGATTTGCCGCAACCATTGGCACCAATGAGACCTACTACCGCACCCTGAGGAATCGCTAGATTAACGTCTTGCAATATTGATTTGAAGCTGTAAGAAAAATGCAAATTTTCGCAAGTCACGGCATATTGATTCTTGCACTGCACCTTAGTTTTAGTCTGCATTTTTCTTACTTTCATTCTCTATCTTCTTAAGCGCTTGTTCAAAGAGTTTCAGCGCTTGTGCTTTTTCCAAGCCTAGCTGATGAGCAACTTGAGCCGCGCTCAACATGGCTGGCATCGCTAAATTGGTCTTGTCTTTTGCCGCATTACGTCGTTCTGCAACCACCATGCCGACCCCACGCATACGCACCAATACCCCCTCGGTCTCCAGCATGTTGTAAGCCTTGCTAACCGTCATGGGATTAATCGCATGCTGTAAAGCGACGGTGCGAACCGAGGGCAGGGTATCACCTGAAACTAACTGACCACTGGCGATAAAACGCTTCACCTGATCGATGATCTGGCGAAATATCGGCGTGCTACTTGAGGGGTGGATATCGTAATTCATTGCGCATTAGTGTATCACTACGATAATACGCATTGCAAGTGAATATTCTTTGAAATAATTCGAAGTGATAACAAGGAGAGTAGTAACAGGGAATTGCGCGTTTGTATCTTGCGCTCGATGCAACTTGGAGAGGAGATTTGATTTGTCGTGGCAGCTTGTTTGGTGTCTTGTCGACACCAAACAATTTTTCTCGCAATACTAAATATGCAAAGCATGCCCCAATGCGCGCAGCGCTGCCTCTTGCATCGCCTCGCACAGAGTTGGATGCGAATGGATAGTCCCGGCTACATCTTCTAATATTGATCCCATTGCAAAGGATCAACCAAACGGCGTGCTCATTGATTGATTTGTGTGTCGACTTCAACGATAGCAATTGTCCCATCTGCCTTGCCTACGGCGAGTCGATTGGCTTGGTGATTGAAGGCAAGGGAGGCCGCTTCGCCAGAAATAATCAGTTCACCAACTAAGAGGTGTTGCTGTAAATCCCATACACGTACCAGACCATCGAGTGAAGCGCTTGCGACGTAACGGCCATCTTTGCTGATTGCCGTAGCCGCTGTGATGGCAATCCCCTCGCTGTTGCGGTTGCGATGTCGCGGTAGGCGGGCAATGATCTTGCCTTGGTCGTAGTCCCATACAGCGAGACGATGTTGGCGCTGATCAGCAACCACCATTCGATTACTGTTGGCCGGAAAATCAGTCAGGAAATTGCCTTGACCTACGGCTTTTCCGGTAGTGAGACGATATACAACGTAATGTGTTGGTCCGTCTCCACTTGCATTTGGAAACGCGATTCTGAGATAGTTAGCATCCGCGCTGAGCAGCAGCTCTTCTGGGCTGTCGTACTCGTCGAGTTTCAGATCAAGTTTATGGATTTTGACTTGCTTCCTTGTATTGTCCCAGAGGTAGATTTGATTTTTGTTGAATAAGACGGCGAGTCGACCATTGCGTGCCGCGAAGCCAAGGACTTCTCCTTTAAGTTTTACTGTTTCTTGCTTTTTACCCTTATCGTCAAATATTTCAAAAGTATTCGCATTGCGTTTAAAGAAAAGTTCAGAGTCAGCATCCAAACGCATATTGGGATAAAGGTAGTTATCAGGGTTGTTGGCGTTATTGATGGCTTTGATTTCTTCACCGTTTGACAAATTTTTGACGGTTTTGTACGCTTGATACCACGTAGACTGTCCACGCAATATGCCAGAGTCATCAAAGTTAATACTGAAGTTAGCCTTTATGAGTCTCTTATCATTGACGCTCCATTGCGCCACTCCGCTACGCATATATTGTGAACTATCGTCATATCCACGATAGCGTGCCAGTAGTTGTTCGTTCAGCGTAAAAAACAGTTCTGCAACGGGACTAGGATAAACTGTGACTTCGCTATCATCTCGCTTTGCAAGCATCGCTCGTGGTGCTGCTAAAGTTGAATTCAGAAGTAGTTTTGGCTTTGGGTTCGGTGTTGCAAAACTTTGGACGGTGCGGATTTGTTCAGTAATAGAGCATGTTTGCACGTTTTTTTCCGTCTCAAATGGCGAAGATTGGAGAAATTTCTTTGGTATGTCGACGCGTTTGATTTGAGCGCTGCCTGAGAGGTTGGGATAGGCACTGGTTTGAACATTTGATGCGCTGTTTGTACCTGTAGAACGCTCCAGCAAGACGAGGGACAACATGAACCCGCCACTCGCATCAGGTAGCAGTGATATGACCTTGCCTGGAGATTGGTAGAGTGTCGCTCCATGCTTCTTGTTGGCGTCAAAAAGCATGAGGGCCTTATTGTCCACGGCGGCCAACCACCTCCCAAGCGGATCAATGGCAACAGTGTCGGCGAAGCCCCCCAATGTGAGTTGTCGTGCTTCAGCGCAGGTGTCGAGCGGTTTCAACATCATGCCCGTTTTTTCATTGATCCACTGACCGGTATAAATCAATTGTGCGAAGCGGGGATTGACCGCCATTCCTGCGCGAGGAGATTCATCACTATTGGGTGGGGCGATGGTGTGTGTGTCGACTTCGATGCCAGTATCAAGATCCCACACGCTGGCACTCCTTCCCACATCGTAATGACCACGATACCATTCATTTACGATCAATCGACGATCATTCGCATAAAAGGCGATTGCGACTGGCATGCCGACTGTACCTGAAATGTCACCGTAGTACATGGAATCGAAAATGTGCAATCGTTTTCCCGTTTTGACCTGCCATACTTGTGTCGTGCCGTCGTCGGCTCCGCTCGCCAATGTGTCATTGGAAACAGCGAACGCGAGGGCGGTAATAGCTCCAGTATGTCCTTTGAATTCGCGTAAGACTCTCTTCTCGCTACGAGAATAAATGGCGACGCGTGCGTCGAGGTAGCCGATCGCTAATACGCTACCGTCGGCATTGAGTGCGATCGCGCTCGGTAGCCCGCTATTAGGTGTTGGGTTTGGGTTATCGAGAATCTTGCTTCGCTCAGCATTTTTTGCTTTGCTTGTTTCGGTGTTTGCCGGAATACGTTCGAGCGGAATAGTGCTCATCGCATCCCAAATAATGATCTCGGCTTGACTCGTAATATGTGCAGCTATTTTGCCATTACCTGAGATGCTTAATGCACTTGGCGAGTTGATCGCTTCGGGAAAGTTCAATGCTTTCCAATTGAGCGGCTGTACTTTGTTTTCTTGTGCCAAACTGGCTTGTAGCATGAGTAGCGAGGGGAGGGCGATGCCGAAGAATAAAACACAAAGTCTGTGCAGTGCGCGTATTGGTTTCACTTGTATGTCCTTCATGCATTTTATAGATCGACGACCTAGCTAGCTTCAAACTTTTTTGGTAGATTGGGGAGCCGTGGTCATTACTGCGTTACATAATACTGAAAACCGCGCATTTGTCGATATCAGATGAGGAAATTCTACAATTTGATGCCGCCATACACTTGACGTGCCAAATAGTTCTCGAAGGCATTTTGGTAGGTGAAGCGCTTTTGAATTGAACGATATGAATTGAAGCTGATAATATGCAGATATGAGTGAACTTACTTAATAGACGTTAGTCAACCTAAACTATAGCCGCAAAGAATAATAAAAATTCCTCGCGGCTTTTTTTTGCGTGACGCAGCTTAGTTCTCAAATATGCAAAGCATGCCCCAAAGCACGCAGCGCAGCTTCTTGAACTGCTTCACCCAGCGTAGGATGAGAGTGAATAGTGCCAGCCACATCCTCTAAGGTTGAACCCATTTCTAAAGATAAACCAAAAGCCGCACTCAGTTCAGATACGCCTTTACCAACCGCTTGCCAACCGACGATCAAGTGATTGTCTTTGCGCGCGACCACGCGTACAAAACCTTCGCTCGATTCCAAAGTCATGGAGCGACCATTGGCTGCGAAGGGGAACATCGCTGTGATGCAATCTAATCCTGCGGCTTGCGCCTCTTGTGGTGATTTGCCGACCACAACTAATTCAGGATCGGTAAAGCACACGGCTGGAATGGAGGCAGGGGTGAAATGACGGCGTTTGCCAGCGATGATTTCTGCCACCATTTCACCTTGCGCCATGGCGCGATGCGCCAGCATAGGTTCGCCAGCCACATCGCCAATCGCCCATACGTCACGCATGGAGGTGCGGCATTGATCGTCGATCTTGATCGAACGACCATTCATGTCTAGCATCAGACTTTCTAAACCAAAACCTTCAGTGCGTGGGCGACGTCCAACCGCGACTAAGACTTTATCGCAAGCGAGTTCCGATTCTTCACCTGCGGCGTTTTTCACCCGCACTGCATCGCCACTGGCATTCAAACCTTGCACGGTGAGGCCAAGATGCACTTCTATGCCCAATTGTTTGAGCGCCGTTTTGACGACCTTGGTAAGTTCTTCATCGTAAGCTGGCAAGATGCGATCGAGTGATTCCACGACCGCCACTTCGGCGCCGAGTTTGCGATAAGCAATACCGAGTTCTAAGCCGATGTAGCCGCCACCGACGACGACCAATTTTTTTGGAATTTCGGTGGGCGATAAGGCTTCGGTAGAGCTGATGACCTTGCCATTGCCAGAACCAAAGGGCATGAAAGGCAATTCAACGGGTGTTGAACCAGAAGCGATGAGTAAATGTTGGCAAGTGATACGTTGAACTTCTTTGCCATCCTGCATGACGGCGACGGTTTTACCATCAAGTATTTGCGCCCAGCCTTTGATGACTTGCGCACCATTCTTTTTTAGCAGCGCGCCTACGCCCGATGTTAGGCGTTTGACGATGCCGTCTTTCCAACTGATCGTTTGCGCGATATTAATGCTCGGTGAGCTCACTTGTATGCCTATGGAAGAACCATGGGCGTAATGCTTGGCTTTTTCGAATTCCTCAGCAGCATGAATGATGGCTTTCGATGGAATGCAGCCGATATTTAAGCAGGTACCGCCGAGTTGATCACCTTCGATGAGGATGGTCGGGATTTTAAGTTGTGCGGCGCGAATAGCGGCGATGTAACCGCCAGGGCCACCGCCAATGACGAGGAGGGTTGTGGATGTTGTTTGCATGATTCGTTCCGAAATTAGTATTGTCTGAATTCTGTGATGTCACACTCCCTTCTCCCGCAAGCGGGAGAAGGGGCTGGGATGAGGGGGCTTGGACGTGCCGTGAATTGGGAAAAATACGAATGGTTTCACGTCCTTCTGCGTTCCTCTTTTTTTGGCGATGCACATTTCTGAATCGCCCTCACCCCAACCCTCTCCCGCTTGCGGGAGAGGGAGCTATCTAATCAATAAACAGCGTCGCCGGACATTCCAAATAGCCACGTATAGTTTGAATAAACTGCGCCGCATCCATACCATCGACTACGCGATGATCAAATGACGAGGACAGATTCATCATCTTGCGAGCGACCACTTGGCCATTGCGTATCATTGGACGTTCCACCATTTTGTTGACACCGATGATGGCAACTTCAGGAGAATTGATAACCGGTGTCGACACAATACCGCCGAGAGCACCTAAGCTAGAAATTGTGATCGTCGAACCGGACAATTCTTCGCGCGTCGCTTTGCCTATGCGCGCTGCTTCGGCTAGGCGACCCATTTCATTCGCATTGCCCCACAAATCGCGAGCCTCGGCATGACGTACCACAGGCACCATCAAACCCGCCGGAGTTTGTGCAGCAATACCCAAATGCACCGCGGCAAACTGCGTGACCGTGCCAGCTTCGTCATCGTAGCGTGCATTGATTTGCGGATAATCACGCACCGCTAACACCACGGCACGCATGAGTAATGGCAATAGGCTGAGCTTGCCGCGTTCCTTGCCCCACTTTTGATTGAGCTGGGTGCGCAAAGCTTCGAGCTCCGTGACATCGACTTCTTCGACGTAAGAAAAGTGCGGAATGCGACGTTTCGCATCTTGCATTTTTTGTGCGATTTTACGGCGCAGACCGATCACGGGAATCGCGGTTTCTTCATGGAGTTCGCGGTAGCTATTGCCGTCCGTAGCGACAGGCGCCGAGCCACGCGCGACGTAAGCATCTAAATCGTCTTGCGTGATGCGTCCCGCAGCACCAGTGCCAGCAACGAATTGCAATTCCACGCCTAGATCCCAAGCGCGGCGACGTACTGCTGGCGAGGCGATGGGTTTCTCGCCATTAGCGCGTGCTGCACTTGGAACACTGCTGCTGGCTTTAGCGGCTGTGTTGGTTGAAGCTGCTATGGCAGGAGCAGCCGCTTTTGCAGGTGCTGGAGTAGCTGGTTTCTCCGCAACTGGTGCTGGTGCGGTTGCAACCGGAGCAGCTTTCGCTGGAGCAGGTGCCGCTGGCGTAGCATTCGCATCTACATTACCCGCACCTTCCACTTCGATACGAATCAATTCCGAACCGACCGCCATGACTTGACCCGCCGCGCCACCGAGCGCAATGACCTTGCCATGCACAGGACTAGGAATTTCTATCGTCGCTTTGTCAGTCATGACGTCGGCCATGACTTGATCTTCGGTGATCATATCGCCGACTTTGACATTCCACGCGACCAACTCAACTTCTGCAATACCTTCGCCGATATCCGGCATTTTAATAACATGAATACCCATCTTATTTCTCCATCGCACGTTTGAATGCCGCGGCAACGCGGGCTGGACCAGGGAAGTAATCCCACTCTTGCGCATGCGGATAAGGTGTATCCCAACCTGTCACGCGTTCTATCGGTGCTTCCAGATGGTAGAAACAATGCTCTTGTACGAGAGCCGTCAATTCCGCGCCAAAGCCGCTGGTGCGCGTCGCTTCATGTACAACTACGCAACGACCAGTCTTTTTCACTGACGCTAAAATCGTCGGCAAATCCAAAGGCCAAATGCTACGTAAATCAATGATCTCGGCATCGACACCACTTTCTGCGGCTGCCGCTTCTGATACCCACACCATGGTGCCATAGGTGAGTACAGTCAGATCCTTACCTTCGCGGAACACAGATGCGGATTCCAACGGCACGGTGTAATAACCTTCAGGTACATCGCCCATAGGATGCTTAGACCAAGGCACCACTGGTTGATCATGATGACCATTAAACGGGCCGTTATAAATACGTTTCGGTTCCAAGAAAATGACGGGATCATTGTTCTCGATCGAAGCAATCAACAAACCTTTGGCGTCGTAAGGATTAGATGGCATCACCGTGCGTAAACCACAGACATGGGTGAACACCGCTTCCGGACTTTGGCTGTGGGTTTGACCGCCATAAATACCGCCACCACAAGGCGTGCGTATCGTCAGTGGCGCGGTGAAATCACCGGCAGAACGGAAACGCAAACGCGCCGCTTCCGACACGATTTGATCGTAAGCAGGATAAATATAATCGGCGAATTGAATTTCGATCACAGGACGCAAACCATAAGCGCCCATGCCGACTGCCGCGCCGACGATACCGCTTTCTGAAATCGGCGCATCGAACACGCGTGATTTACCGTACTTCTTTTGCAGGCCTTCGGTACAACGAAATACACCACCGAAATAGCCAACGTCCTGCCCGAACACCACCACATTGTCATCACGCTCCAACATCACATCCATCGCTGATCGCAGCGCCTGGATCATGGTCATGGGCGTGGATTTTCCTTTTACATCGTTGCTCATCTTTAGATCCCCAATTGTTGGCGTTGCTGACGCAAATGCTCAGGCATATGCTCATAGATGTCCTCAAACATTTCTGCCGGACTAAACACATGGTTGTCGGCCAGAGAGCCAAATTTCTCAGCCTCTTTCTGCGCAACGATCACCATCGCCTCTAGTTCTTTTTGGGTATCCTCATGTTCTTGTTCGGACCAAGCATTTTGATTGATCAAGTATTGTTTGAGACGAGCAATTGGATCGCCCAAGGGGAAATGGCTGGCATCATCTAAAGGACGATATTTGGATGGATCGTCTGAGGTTGAATGTGGGCCCGCACGATAGGTGACCCATTCAATCAGGGTTGGTCCGAGATTACTGCGCGCACGTTCTGCCGCCCATTTTGAAGCAGCATACACGGCGAGGAAGTCATTGCCATCAACGCGTAAAGCGGCAATACCGCAGCCAACGCCACGTGCCGCAAAGGTCGTGTTCTCACCACCCGCAATTGCTTGGAAAGTCGAGATCGCCCATTGATTATTCACTACGTTCAAAATCACTGGCGCGTGATACACGTGGGCGAAAGTCAGTGCAGTATCAAAGTCGGCTTCTGCTGTCGCACCATCACCTATCCATGCGGAGGCGATCTTGGTATCGTTCTTGATCGCCGAGGCCATGGCCCAACCCACTGCCTGTATGTATTGCGTGGCGAGATTGCCGGAAATCGAAAAGAAGCCTGCTTCTTTAATTGAATACATGACGGGTAATTGACGACCTTTAAGTGGATCACCTTCATTCGACATCAATTGGCAAATCAATCCATGCAAAGGCACATCACGTGCCATCAAAATACTTTGCTGGCGATAAGTCGGGAAGCACATGTCATCGCGATTTAATGCCATCGCTTGTGCAGCACCGATCGCTTCTTCGCCAAGACTTTGCATGTAGAAAGACATTTTCTTTTGGCGCTGCGCAATCAACATGCGCGAGTCGAAAATGCGCGTCTTCATCATGGCACGCATACCAGCGCGCAAAGTTTCTATACTGATGTCCGGTACCCAAGGACCGACCGCATTGCCTTGTTCGTCGAGTACGCGTATCAGTGAATACGCCATATCGCGTGTATCGACAGGAGTCACGTCGACTTCAGGACGACGTACTTCACCCGCTGGCGATAGTCGCAAATAGGAAAAATCGGTAGTTTGGCCGGGACGGCCGGTGGGTTCCGGTACGTGCAAACGTAACGGTTCTGAGTGTGGCATGAAAGTCTCCTTGCTCAATTGTGTTGAGCAATGTTAATCATATTCTTACCGCATCTTGTCGTGCGATACGGCTTGTCTCTTTGGTGATGAGCTAATTTCTTTTGGAATCTAGCTCACCGAAAGTGTTATTACTTTCTGGCGCAAAGTATCCACAAATAGCTATGCCTTGGCAAGCGAGAGATGAGGCTTTCTTGATCTGTCACGACAAATTTTTAGCTTGATTTTTTTTCGAAGTAGGGCGCAGATAAATTGTTGCGGCGCGGAATATTTGAGATTTTCTTTTTTGAAAAGTTAACGAGTCCAAGTTCAAAGACGTGTGCCTAAATCCACCAGCCAGTCCGGCATATGACGTGTCAAGAAGGTTTCCAATGATTTGTCAAAACCTGTGAAGACCAACACGCCCACTAAGATTAAACCCGCGCCCATCACCTGTTTGCCGCGATGCCCCTGCGCGCATTCGCTTGCCTAAAATATAGGTCAACAGGCCCTAGGCTATCGCCAAATATCGCAAGTGCACTGCCGACTAGACGAGGAGCTAGATCTCATATTGCGCGATAGTCTCTTATTTCGGCATCGACTCGCGATGCCGGGTTCAATTCAATTGATAAGGCGAGCAAAGATGCTGACACGTTTTCTGAAGTGGAACCTGATGTTGACCGATCTTGGTTTTATCACCTATTGGTCATTCGCTGCGCTGCAAATTTTTCCTGCAGAATGGCTGTATAAAGATGCCGATCTGCCATGGATGCAGGCGTGGAACTGGTCATTTGCGCCTGTCGATTTGATGGCAAGCCTAGTCGGTTTGTGGGCGCTATGGGACGCCAAGCGAGACGGGCGTGTTTGGCGTTTGCTCCTACCTGTTTCGCTCAGTATGACTATGTGTGCTGGCTTGATGGCACTCGCATTTTGGGCAATCCGGGGCGACCTTGATCTTGCTTGGTGCTTGCCCAATTTGTATCTGCTCATTTGGCCTATGTTTGCGCTAGCAACTTGTTTGAAAAATCTAAGATAGAACAGCGCAATCAATATCTCATCTATGCAAGTTTCATCGAATTGTGCAAGCGGCGAGCGTGCCAAGGACCACCATAGTGACCCCCACTTTTGAAACGCATTTCAATGGTGAAGATCTGATTAAGCCAAATAAGCCTATGAAAATCAACACGGTAGAAATAAGCTCCGCTTGGGTAAAGTTCCATCCTAGAAAATGATACATGCTATTGATGCGTATTTTTTCTATTAACAGACGCCCAAATCCACTGAGTATTAAGTAAGTAGAAAAAATACTTCCAAGCGAATAGCTGGCAAGCTGCTTGGTTTTGATCACACGTAAAAATAGGAAGATAGCGAAAGCCGTCATAGCCTCATAAATGGGAGTTGGATAAACTCCCGGGCTCGGTATCAGTACGCCAGCAATATTATTGTCGTAAGTTTGCGCCCACAACCAATGCGGCAACCAGTCTGGCTTTAATGCGAGATCCGCCGCACGTCCCCAATCACCATCGCCCGATATCTGGCAGCCAATTCGGCCTATGCCATAACCTAAAATCATGGCTGGCGCCAAGGCGTCCAGCATAGGAATAATAGGTAGGCCACGACGCCTTAGATAGAGTGCACCAGCGATGACGCCGAATATTAGGCCGCCATAAATAGACAATCCTCCGCGGGAAAAAATCATACCCATAGGGTCATGTAAAAACTCAGACGGATATTCCAAAATGTGAAATACCCGTGCGCCAAGTATGCCAAATAGCGCCGTGATCACTGTTAGATTGGAAACGATTTGATGCGCCGGCACCAAAGTATTCTCCGCTGTTTTCGCATTCTTTAAGATGCCTAGCGTTTCAAATCGCTGTACCTCTTTTTGTGCGAGGTGGCTGGCAACTAAAATAGCCAGACCCACGAAACTACCAAAAGTCGCGATAGGAATGGACCAGTGTGTG
Source organism: Undibacterium sp. GW821-FHT11H02 (assembly GCF_058808015.1). Classification (NCBI taxonomy): domain Bacteria; kingdom Pseudomonadati; phylum Pseudomonadota; class Betaproteobacteria; order Burkholderiales; family Oxalobacteraceae; genus Undibacterium; species Undibacterium sp. GW821-FHT11H02. Next base: position 257,448 of record NZ_JBXARG010000002.1, read on the forward strand.
CCGAAAAAATAATTAATGACATCACTTAAATAAGGAAAAGACATGGGCGAACCTTGGTATCAGAAGAGGCATAAATAGCTTGTGCCATTATATAGTTTGCCGGGCGTAGTTCGGCAATAACTTCCTAGGTTTAGTTCTCAACTCAAAAACGATACTGCACGCCAGCAGAGACATTGTGAATCGTATTTTTTTCGTTTCCCAGTTTGGTGCGCCGTATTTCAAACTCACCGCGTAATGCGAAGTTTTTGCTGACATTGTAAGTTAAGCCAAGGCCTCCAACTGCTTGAGTCGAAGTCGTTTCGGACGCCATAAAAAATAGTAAGGGGGCATTATCATTGGTTCCTACTGAAACACGCGCCACGCCTATTTTCGCAAAAGTAGCAAAGTCCTCGGTGATATTTTGTTTCAGCACGCCAGCTAATTCAAATCCGGTCGCGTCGGCTGTCGTGTAGCTTTTGCCTGTTGCAGTCTTCGCATTGACCTTCAATTTGCCTAAGGAAAAAAGACTGGCCTCAATGGCAAAGTTCTGGTCGAGCTCATAAGCAGTAAAAATCTTGAAAGCTTTGGCGTTTTTGTCACATTGCACACTGCCTTTGTTGCACTCCGAGCTCCATTTGGCTGGGCCAGTTGTACCACCTATAGTGAACTGCGCTGAGGCAGCGGGCGTGATGCTTAAACTTGAAATTAACAGCAGGGATGAAAATAAAGTTTTCTTCAACATAAAAACCTAAAATGAAAATATGAAATTGTGTGTTCTTGAGGGCTTGACGGTGTCAAGCCTCAATCTGATATTTTGATGAGAAATCAGATGGGCGCAGCGAGATTGTTTGCTGTCACGTATTAAAAATCCGACGGCGCTTTTTTTCGGCTTTGACCGAGAGTCTCAAATAAACCGACTAGCCAACACATAGGACAACCGCGTAGCAATAAAATCGCGCCAATAAAGGCCAGCGACGCGACCACAAGGCCAAGGGTGCCATACGAGCTAAAATGCAGCGCGCCTATGATTAATGTTAAAGCGGCCAAGCCGCGTAGCAAATGGATGCTCACTGAGGTACTACAAAACATGTTTATCTCCTTGTGTATCACTGGGCGCCTCGTCTTTAAGCCAGTAGCCACTCGACATCAGTTGTTCGCGAACTTGTGCGCGCGCCCGATGCAGACGACTTTTTACCGCTTCCAGACTCAGTCCCAATTGCGCCGCTACTTCAGGCGCAGTCAATTCATGTACGTCACGCAAAATTAAAACCTCGCGATAGGGCGGGGTCAGCCGCTCTAAAGCGCGGGTTAAATCCAAACGTAAATCTGTGGGAACGCAGCGTTCGCAAGGTATATCGTGCTCAAGGAGCTCGTCTAATGCTTCGGTCGCTTTTTTGCCGCGATACAGGCGGTAGCATTCGCGCTCAACGATACGAAACAGCCAGGTCGTGAAAGTCGCGACCGTGCGTAATGCACCTATCTTGCGATACAGCTGCCACAGCGCGATTTGTACGGCATCTTCGGCATCTTCTGTGGTGGAACAAGTGCGTCGCGCAAACCGCTTCAGATCAGGCTGACAGACAGTTAATAGATCAGAAATGGCGGCCTTATCGCCTTGGCAGGCAGCCTCAATCAGTTGCGGTTTAGTACGTAGCATATTAGTTATCCAGATAACGACGTCCGACCATGGCGCAAGCCGGGCAAAAGCCAACAAAGGCGGTGAGTGCCAAGGTAGCAGCGGTGCCATACGCCAGCCATGTCACAATGCCTTGGGTGTAGCCGCTGAAAGCGGCGTAAGTGACAAAAACGCCGCTACCTATACGCAGAGCACGTTCCCAATGGGGGAGATTACGCTTTAAATGAAACATGATGAAGTCCTTTCTCGATTTAGAAAATGCGTTCAATTGAATGACACTTACCTAGAGGGGGGAAATTTTCAAAAGGATTCAAGAATTTTTAAAAATATTTAAAAAAGTTCAAAAAGCGCGAAAATGTGCGAAACAGAGGTCTATTTTTGTCAAGATCGCTTGATGGTCTCCATCAGAAAACGATCACAAGCCTCATAAGTTTGAGTGTCTATGGGTGCGACTTGCAACTGTATGAGTTTCAAACGCGCCAATTCAGCATGGATAAAATCAGAGATCGCAGGTATTTGATCGGCGACTTCGGCTTCACCACCAGCCATTTTCTTGACTAACAAGGCATCGATCTCGGCACGTAAGCTGCCGCTTGGCAAAAGCCTATCTAGCAAGCGATGAAATTCTATCGGTGGCATCTCGCCAAATTGCTCTATCCAAAAGCATGCAAAGATAGGGCGCAAAACATAGAGATACTTCTTCAAGCGCACCTGATCTTTCTGTAAGAATTCGCGTGCATTGGTGCTCGCCATACTCACATAGTGTTGAAAACAGGCTTGCGGTTTGAAGAACTTTGTCGCTAGATCTTCGTATTGATTCATGACGAAATCGTCGCGACGATAGACCAGCGGTGATTGCAGCCATTCCATCAAAGCAGGGTTGCTTTTGTGTAGTAGCTGTAAGCTTTTACGCAAATCCCAACCATTGATATCGAGTTCACCCAGAGGATGTTGTTCTATGCCCATCTCGATGACATCGCGAGCTGCGTGTACTTTGAAGTACCAGGGCTCTCGATGCACGTATAGAAAACGCACATCCCAGTCGCTATCGGGCGAAGCAAAACCCCAAGCGCGACTGCCGGATTCTATGGCGAGTAAAATATGCACATCGTGCTTTCGCTCTATGCTCGTTAGGCGTTCCTGAATTACAGTATGAACGGGAAAATTCTCTTCTTGCTTATGCATTTTGATTACTCAATGAGTTGCGCTGCATGATTCTCTAGTGGGATCGTGCTGGGCGCAGTAGCTGTAATGGCCGACCGTGACTTTTTTTCCTTGGCGATCTGAAATCGTTACTAAAACAAGGAATAAGTCGCCGTATGTTTGTCGGTCAACAATGCCTGTGTCTGGCTGATCAACATTCAATTCGATTACGATTGTCGCGTTTTGGATGTCATTTTCTTTGCTGTTTTTGGCAGCTTTACTCTTTAACCATAACGCGTATTGGTGCAATACGCTTTCAAATTGTTTTGTATGTGGCGTAACGGTCATTTTGACCAGATCGAACTCGACAAATCCAACATTATTTTCTTTGGAAAATTGATAGATTTTCCCTGGCCCCCAGTAACCACAAATACGATTATTCCGACTGATAAAGGAAGTACATAGTCCAGCAGCAAGGTTTCTAAGTTGGCTTTTTCTCATGAATCGATTCCACTAAATAGCAGTGTGCGTTCAATTTTTCTATTTTGAAACTGACATCCAAAAACATCTGAATAATCGCGCAATTAGTGTTGAAATGTTCGCTAATAATGTTCGTCGTAAACCTTCCGCCAACCAGCGCCATTGGTAGCAATAGTTGATCGGCCATGTGTTCACCGACCGCGGCGTCACTGGCTAAATAATGCTTCATCTCCTTACAAGCTTGTTGCGCCACAAATTCACTCGATTTAGATTTGTCGCCATAACTGGTAACGATCTCAGTATGCTCGCTACTTTGTACGCTCAAAATCAAGGCATTACCAACGCCATGTGAATTACGCAATCCTTGGTGCACTACGTCTTCGGCATTCCAATTCAAATAGCGCCGGACTTCGGATAATTGTTTGTCCGCGACGCTTTGATCCAAATTTGAAATCACACTTAAACCATGTTGACTGATACGTTCACCGCGACTTTGCAAATCCAATGCAGTTTGCGTCTGCCACGGCGCAATCAAGGCCTTGAGTTTGCCACCCCCGCCAGGATAAAAGCCATGCTTGAGTAAGTCTATCTGCGCCTGCACTCCCATTCTTCGCATCGCTGGCAGAAAGCTAAATTCCAGAAACTCAAATGAAGGCGACATAGGCACATGCGTGCCACCTTCAATAGTCACTGTGCTTTCTGTGTTGGCAAACAATAGTGGCCACAATATCGTTTGTAGCACCAGTGCACAGCTACCCGCAGTGCCTATCGCAAATGCATAGTCGCCGGCTTTAACGCGGTTCGGTTTAAAACTCAGCTGCGAACTACCCAGCGCATCGCCTTCCACCACGGCATCCGAAATCGTCTGCGCCGCCCGAACACAGGTTAAATGTTGACGCATCAAACCCGGCTTACTACGTTTGGCGCGTATGTTCTTTAGTTGTACTGCTTGTTGCGTGATGATGGACAAAGCCAGCGCGGTACGCAGTATTTGCCCACCACCTTCACCTTGTGATGCGTCTATTTGTATCATGTTCATTTTTTTGTGGGATGCTTAAGTCCTGTTAAATTCTCCCTTCTCCCACGAGCGGGAGAAGGGGCGGGGATGAGGGCGCGTGAGATAAGCTTGACGATATTGAGAAATCTAAACATCGCTATCTTGTCGCGTCGTAGTACGAAATAGCATTGCGGTTTCTGTGCTACCCTCAGCCTAGCCGTCTCCTGCATGCGGGAGAGGGAATATTTATGCTGTCTCCTCACTCAACCCTTCACACAAACCACTTGCTTCAACACATACATCACTTCCACCAAATCTTTCTGCGCTCGCATGACCGCATCGATGTCTTTGTAAGCCATAGGAATCTCATCAATCACATCGGCATCTTTCCGGCATTCCACGCCTTCGGTTGCGCGTTGTTGATCTTCGATGGTGAAAATCTTCTTTGCTTTGGTACGACTCATCACCCGTCCTGCGCCGTGGCTGCAAGATTGAAAGCTTTCCTCATTTCCCAGTCCGCGCACGATGTAGCTACGCGCTCCCATCGATCCTGGAATAATTCCCAGCTCACCTTTTTTGGCCGATACCGCACCTTTACGAGTGACGTAGACTTCTTCCCCAAAGTGCGTTTCTTTTTGCACGTAGTTGTGGTGACAGTTCACCGCCTCCAAATGCGTTTCGAAAGGCTTGGTAATGATCTTGCGCATGGCGTCGATTACGTGTTGCATCATGATCTCGCGATTGGTTTTGGCAAATTGTTGCCCCCATCCTACCGCTTTCACATAGTCGCCGAAATACTTACTACCTTCTTCGAAGTAAGCTAAATCTTGATCCGGAATATTACACAAATGCTGTTGCATATCCTTTTTGGCTAACTCGATAAACATGGTACCGATGGCATTACCCACACCACGCGAACCTGAGTGCAACATGATCCATACTGCGTCTTTTTCATCCAGACAAATTTCGATGAAGTGATTCCCAGTTCCTAAAGTTCCCAAATGCTTGTACTGATTGGTGTTCTTCAATTTTGGGTAATCGGCGGTAATTTCTTTGAAAGTGCCCTCCAACGATTTCCACGCTTCATCGACTAAGACTGGAGGCTTATCACCCCAAGAACCTTTATCACGTCCTCCGCGATTTGGTGTTCTTCCATGCGGCACGGCTTTTTCTATCGCGGCACGCAGTGGGCCAAGATTATCTGGTAAATCTTTGGCGTTTAAAGTCGTTTTGCAAGCGATCATTCCGCAACCGATATCCACGCCAACGGCAGCAGGAATAATTGCTTTATGGGTAGGAATCACGCTACCAATAGTGGAGCCTTTACCCAAATGCACATCGGGCATGACCGCCAAATGTTTGAAGATAAACGGCATCTTGGCGGTATTGATTAATTGCTGTTTAGCGTCGTCTTCCACCGGTACGCCTTCGGTCCACATTTTGATCGGGGCGGCGTTGGCGACTTCTAATAATTCGTAATTTTGTTTGTTCATGATTTTCATTTTGTTTGTTTTTAAATCCCCTCTCCCGCACGCGGGAGAGGGCTAGGGTGAGGGTGTTTCAGTTACACCGAAGATTCTCGTTGTCAAACGCCCTCATCCCAACCCTTCTCCCGCTTGCGGGAGAAGGGCTTGCCTTTTCACACATTAATCTTCACCAAGTTTCGTAGGCTGGGCTGATAAGCCCAGCAATTGCATCATGTTTCCTTGGTCCGTTGGGCTTCACTTCGTTCAACCCAGCCTACGCTAGCTACTCTGAAAGCGAAAACCTTTCAACGCCGAGACGCTAAGACGCCGAGAAAATCGAAAAGAGAGGAGGCGAATCGATTAACGTTTTTCTCTGCGCTCCTCTGCGTCTCCGCGCCTCGGCGTTGAGGGGTTTTTTGTATTTATCATTTCACACATTAATCTTCACCAAGCCATTCAAGACCTGATCCAAGCCACCGAACACTGAGATTTTATCGATGCGCTCTGCCACTTTTTCTAAAGTCTCCAACTCTTTCAAACGCAAAGCAGTTGGGTTGTTCTCCATCACTCTTGCGGTGTTCAACATTGATCGAGTGGCGTTAGTTTCTTCGCGTCTGCGGATGACATTGGCTTGCGCGGCTTTTTCGGCTTCTACGACTTGCGCCAATAACAGTTTCATATCACCTGGCAGCACGATGTCTTTCACACCCACGCTCAACACCTTCACGCCGAAGCCTTGCAACTTCTCTTGTAAGTGTTGATCTACCACAGCATCGATGATTTGCTTGTTTTCCAAAAGTTCATCAAGGCTACGGGTTCCCACTGCGGCACGCAAGGCGAATTGTAATTCGCGATAGATGTGCTCGGCTGGTTTTGCCAAGCGGCTATACGCTAATTCCGCATCCTCGAATTGCCAGTTGGCGTTCAAGTTAATGCGCAAACTGACTTTGTCTTTCGTCAAAATCTCTTGTCCTGCGACTTCTAATGATTGCAAACGAGTATCTACCAACTCAACTTGAATATCGCGGTTAAAACGCCAGTAGGCGGTTTTTCCTGCGCCCAAGACTTGCACCAATTTCCCATCCACTTTCAATAAACCTATGTGCGATTCTGGCACTTGTACTGGCAAAATGTTCTGCAAGCCGTTAATAGTTTTTCCACGTAACGCAGGTTGTGCCAAGTAGCTCATCAATTTGTTGGAGACCATGTATTGCTCCGCGATATTAGTGACTTCAAAAGTTTGCTCTGCACCAAATTTCCAAAACAATTTACGGGTACCTGGCGACATGATTTCTACTAAGCTCTGATTCTCATAGCGCAGCACGACAGCTTCATCTGCGACATCAACAAGGTGAAAATTCTCGGCAACCACTTCTGGTTCGTGCCGGCGTAAAGATTCCGCAATAGCGTGGTCAAAGCGCACATTGTCCATGTCGAACACTTGCGCTGTAAATTCTGTAAAAAATTGGAAGTAGCGGTATTCGCCAGGTCCAACGATGGCTTCAAATGCCTTGTCTTTGAAAATGATCGCACGTTCATTTTTTTGTACTTTGATTTTCATTTTTCTTGTCCTTATATTGATTCAAAAGCAGGGTGTTTTGCCCGTCGCGGAAGTCGCTGTTGTCTTCGATTTTGGTGAGAAGCGTCGTGACCATCCTGATAAATGCTTACCTCTTATCGAGACCCCTGCACAACTTACTACGCGCCCGAATTTTGAATCTCCGGTGCTCGCTGTGCCCTAGCACAGGTCCGCTCCTCAATTCAAACTTCGACCGCTCGCTACAGTTGTGCAGAGGTCTCTATCACTGATGATGACGATGACGACTAACCGACTACCTAGAGTTCAACCACTGCGGCGAAGTGCAAAGAAGATGTCGGTTTGTTTACAAATGTCATCTTCCCACCCTGTACTGCATGTATTGCTACTGCTTACTTACGAAACACTTTTTAAGAGTGTGTGGAGCGGGAATCGAACCCGCGACCGATCGATTATTAGTCGATTGCTCTATCCAGAATGAGCTATCCATTTTGGTGACGATGTCAGGAATCGAACCTGAGGACATTCTCCAGAATCATCGCCGATATCTTAATTTCCCTCGCTGCGGCATACCTGGTTTCTATCAACATTGGAGAGACTCCTGATTGAGACCCATGTACCGGAAGGGCTTTTTGAACCCTTACCTGTTGCAAACGAATTCGTTTAAGACATCTACTCTATTGCGATAAGCGTGCCAGTTTTCAAAAATCTTATAGAAGTTTTTATAAGTGATTGATTTTTAATGATTAAATTCAATTTGAAAAGTTTTTGCCTAAAATGCGATTTTGCGAGATACTTTACATTGAGATAAATTTATATATGGTTTTATAAAAATGGATAAGGTTGTTTTTGGCTTTCTAGGCACAACGCTGGATGCAGGATTTAATGCGGGCAGGTGGGAGCGTTGGCGTCCGACGGTCTCTTTGTGTCAGCAAGAAGATGTGTTGATCCACAAACTCGTGCTATTTCATGGCGGTGGCAGAGGGGATTTGTTGAAGCTGGTCACGGCTGATATCAAACGCGTGTCGCCCGAGACCATAGTTGAGCCAGTGCTGATGCAGATCACGGACCCTTGGGATTTTGTCGAGGTGTATTCTGCACTGCATGATTTTGTGCGGCGCTACACATTTGATACTAGTGCGTGTGAATATCTGGTGCACATCACCACGGGTACGCACGTGGCGCAAATTTGTTTGTTTCTGCTCACCGAAGCGCGTTATTTTCCCGCGAAATTATTGCAAACCTCGCCACCGCGTCGAGGAGGATTTCCTGAATCCGGGGAAGTAGCGGTGGTTGATCTTGATCTCTCGCAATACAATCAACTCGCCACGCGTTTTGAAGAAGAGCGGCAAGAAGATTTGTCTTTCTTGAAGTTTGGCATAGCGACTAAGAATGCGAGCTTTAACCGCACCATAGAAGAGATCGAGCAAGTCGCTCTGCGCTCGCAAACACCGATTTTGCTGACTGGACCAACGGGTGCCGGTAAGTCCTTTTTGGCGCGTCGTATCTACGAATTAAAGAAGGCCAAGCATCAATTGCAGGGTGATTTTATTGACGTCAATTGCGCGACTTTGCGCGGTGATGGTGCAATGTCCGCTTTATTCGGGCATGTCAAAGGCTCGTTCACCGGTGCCTTGCAGGCTAGGGCTGGCTATCTGAAAGCCGCGGATGACGGCCTATTGTTTTTGGACGAAATAGGCGAATTGGGTCTCGATGAGCAAGCGATGTTACTCAAGGCGATAGAAGAAAAACGCTTCTTCCCTATGGGCGGCGATAAAGAAGTCGAAAGTCACTTTCAACTCATCGCGGGTACGCATAGAGATTTGGCGCAAGATGTGCGTAGCGGGCGCTTTCGTGAAGATTTATTTGCACGTATTAATACGTGGTTATATACGCTGCCAGGTTTGAAAGACAGGCGTGAGGATATAGAACCGAACTTAGATTTTGAATTAGATCGTATTGCCAATCAACTTGGAAAGAAAATTCGATTTAATTCCGACGCCAAGAAACTATACTTGCAATATGCGATGGCGGGCACCACGCTTTGGGCGGGCAATTTCCGTGATTTGTCTGCGAGTCTATTACGTATGGCTACGCTGGCTGATGGTGGGCGTATTGATGTTAGCGCCGTCGATGTAGAATTGCGTCGCTTGCAACAGCGCAATCAAGATCACCTCAGTAATGATAGTCTCGTCAGCAAGGAGTTGCAGCATCCTGACTGGCTGGCCTTAAAGGAAAATATTGACCCCTTTGACCAAGTGCAGCTCGCCTACGTGATTCAAGTCTGTTTGTCGGCACACAATTTATCGGATGCTGGGCGAGCTTTATTTGAACATAGCCGCAAGGAAAAGAAAATGTCGAATGATGCCGATCGCTTGCGCAAGTATTTGGCGAAATTTGATTTGAATTTTGCGCAGATTAAGGATTGGTAGCGTTGAGAGTAAGGCACTTTTTCGGATAGACTACTGACTTCAATTATAGGTAGTTATCCTCATGTCGAAAACTTGGAAACTAGAAGATGTATCCGGTCGTGCCACCGAGGCACCGTACACTTTTTATTTACCCTCAAAAGAGCTGATTGCGCAGTTTCAAGTGGGTGATCTAGTAAAACTGATTTTTCAGTTTGAGATTGAAATCGATCAAGAATGTTCCGCTGAACGCATGTGGGTAGAAATTACTTCTCGTGCCGGCGATCAATTTGTGGGTAGGCTCGATAATGTGCCGCGTTATATTCCTGACTTGCACATCAATGATGAGATCACATTTTCTTCTTGTCACATTATTCAATCACAAAGAGATGACCCAGTTGCCAGTCTTGCTGGACAATATCAAGAGCGATGTTTTGTGACTAGCGCAGTACTGCAAGATCAACGCTCTGTTAATGTGCTGTATCGTGAAGCGCTGGATGCAGAAGGTATAGAGCGCCGTTTTAGCGGTTGGACACTGACCGCAGGTGATGAAAGTGATGATTATTGTGATGACCCAGAGAATTGGCATTTTGTTTCTTTGGGCGCTGTACTCAATATCGATGATAGGTTTCGGGCTTTGCTTGATACGCCTTTTACCCATGACGCGGAATATGCATGGAATGCGCAAACACTAAGCTACGAAGAAATACCGTCGACTGACTAGCGATCTCCTCTCTCTCGATTATTCAGCTGATTTTGAATCCTGACCATGAACCCCAATAAAGTTCGACGCGAAAATATACGTTGCCTGACCGACTTGCCTAATATCGGTAAGGCTAGTGCTGCTGATTTGGTTTTGTTAGGAATAACTCATCCTCAGCAATTGATCGGGCGCGATCCATTTCAGATGTATCAAGAGTTATGCGACATCACGCAACTGACGCACGATCCTTGTGTCATCGACGTATTTATCGCGATCACGCGGTTTATGGCGGGGGAGTCGGCACAGGTGTGGTGGGCGTATACGGAAGAACGCAAACAAATTTTGCGGCGCCAATAAATACCTTCGTGGCAAGGCAATTCACAACTTAATCGGCACACCATTGCGCCAATGCCAAGTTAAGCAAGTATCAAAGAAAGGTATTGTCAGTTAATACCTTTGGTGCAGCTATCTGGCCTGCCGTAAATAATTCAGGTTTACTAGAAACCTTCACTCAAACTTGATGGTCTTAAGCTGGGATTTGCTGGCAAGAGCCTGCCAAAAAGCAAAATAATGTGGTGAATTGCAGAAATTGCTGACTCTAAGTTCATTTATTTTGCCTTGAATTGTGCGGTGCGGCAGAATTTAACGCTTAAATAAATTAAAATTCCAAAATTTTATTTTCTAATGAAAGTTAATTTCAGAATTTAATTATTTCGTTACATTTTTCATAGTATTGATGCGCAACTCAAATTCCCGTTCTGGTTTACAATCTCGCCTTTATTACAGAATTCTATTGCCGTGCCCAATCTAGTTGAAATACGTGATCTGAAATTTGGCTATGGAGGTCGGAACATTTTGTCCGGCCTGAACATGGATTTCCCACGCGGTAAAGTCATTGCCGTAATGGGGGGCTCGGGTTCGGGTAAGACCACTATCTTGCGCCTGATAGGAGGGCAAATTAAGCCCCAGTCTGGGCAGGTCAGTGTCAATGGTGAAGTGGTACATCATTTGAAAACGCCGGGTCTGTATGCCTTACGTCGCAAGATGGGAATGTTGTTTCAACATGGCGCTTTGTTTACCGATTTAAGTGTTTTTGACAATGTGGCCTTCCCTTTGCGTGAACACGCTAAGTTGCCAGAGTCTATGTTGCAAGATCTGGTGATGATGAAGTTGAATGCAGTGGGTTTAAGGAATGCTGCTCAATTAAAGCCTGCTGAAATTTCCGGCGGCATGGCGCGCCGTGTTGCGCTGGCACGCGCCATTGCACTCGATCCTCAACTCATTATGTATGACGAACCATTCGCAGGTTTAGATCCTATTTCTATGGGCGTGACGGCGACTTTAATTCGTAATCTAAATAGCGCTTTGGGCTCGACTAGTATCTTGGTATCGCATGATGTACACGAAACTTTCGTTATCGCAGACTATGTGTATTTTCTGTCGCAAGGGAAAATCGTAGCTCAAGGCACGCCGAAAGAAATGATGGAATCGACCGATCCGTACGTGAAACAGTTCGTTCATGCCGAAAGTGATGGCCCAGTACCGTTCCACTATCCAGGTCGATCAATGGCAGATGAGATCGGTTTACAACCGCGTGCAGGTGATTCCTTATGATCGCGGATTTCATTAGTCGCCTCGGCCAAGTGACGCGTCAGGTAGTAGAAAGTTTGGGACATGCGAGCCGGAGTTTCCTCAGTATTGTGATGCATGCGCCGGGCCTGTGGCGTCGCCCGCAATTGATCGCTGATCAAGTGCATTTCATTGGCAACTATTCCTTAGTGATTATTGCTATTTCTGGTTTGTTTGTTGGTTTTGTGTTGGGCTATCAAGGTTATTACACACTGAATCGCTACGGCTCCGAAGAAGCGCTGGGTTTGTTGGTCGCCTTGTCTTTGGTGCGTGAATTGGGTCCGGTTGTGACCGCTTTATTGTTTGCCGGACGTGCTGGTACGTCGTTGACAGCTGAAATTGGTTTGATGAAAGCTGGTGAGCAGCTAGCGGCGATGGAAATGATGGCGGTGAATCCTCTGCAACGTGTGGTTGCGCCTAGGTTTATCGCTGGCGTAATTGCTCTGCCTATCTTGACCTTGATTTTTAATGCCATGGGTATTATGGGTGGCTATTTGGTCGGTGTTTCGCTGATAGGTGTGGATAGCGGCTCTTTCTGGTCACAAATGCAGGCCGGGGTTGATATTTGGAATGATCTCGGGAACGGTATTATCAAGAGCATAGTATTCGGATTTGCTGCGACTTTTGTGGCGCTGTATCAGGGATATGAAGCGACGCCAACGCCTGAAGGCGTGGCTCGCGCAACCACGCGCACGGTCGTCATATCCTCCTTGTTAGTGTTGTGGCTGGACTTCTTGTTGACAGCCTGGATGTTCCAATAAAGCTGATTTTAAAATTTGAATTTTTACAATCGCGTTTGTAGCCTGGTGCGCAAATGGATTTTCGTAAGAGGTAGATGATGGAAAAGAAATCGATAGATTTTTGGGTGGGAATATTTGTGCTATTGGGTGCGGCATCATTGCTATTTTTAGCATTGAAAGCGGGCAATATGAGTAGTCTCTCTTTTGAACAGACTTACGACCTCACTACCAAATTTGACAATATTGGTGGATTGAAACCCAATGCTGCAGTTAAAAGTGCAGGTGTGGTGGTGGGACGAGTCAGTTCTATCAGTTTTGATGATAAGAGTTTTCAAGCCAATGTGGTATTGAAGATGGAGAAGCGTTATAGCTTCCCGAAAGATTCGTCTGCAAAAATTTTGACTGCGGGTTTGTTGGGTGAGCAATATATAGGATTGGAAGCCGGCGGTGATGTGAAGAATTTAGCTGCCGGTGACAAAATTACGATGACACAGTCAGCCGTGGTTTTGGAAAATCTGATCAGCCAATTCTTGTTCAGCAAAGCCGCTGACGGTAAGGAAGAACAGAAATGAGTGCGCGTTTTTTAAGTGGGTCTATCCTAAGTTCATTTGCTGTTCGTTTGCTGATTTTGTGCGCGCTCGGCTTAAGTATGACGGCTTGCAGCACAGTCACTAAGGTAAAAACCAAGGCTGTGGCAACACTGGAAAAAGTCAGTGAAACCACCAATATTGGTAATAATCCGGATGATCCTTTAGAGGGTTTCAACCGCTCTATGTTTAGCTTTAATGAGAGTTTGGATGCGAACATTTTAAAGCCGACAGCGCAGGCATACCAAAAAGTGACGCCTAGCATAGTACAAACGGCGGTCGGCAATTTCTTTAGTAATGCAGGCGATGTCTGGACAGCGGTCAACAATGTATTGCAAGGCAATCTGGTTGATGGTGCAAATGATTTTATGCGATTTGCGATCAATACCACGATGGGAATTGGTGGACTGATTGATGTGGCCAGTGCTGGCGGCATGCCCAAGCACAGAGCTGATTTCGGGCAAACTTTGGGGGTGTGGGGAGTGCCTGCCGGGCCTTTTGTGATGTTGCCGGTTTTGGGGGCATCCACCTTACGAGATACAATAGCGACCCCTATTGATTTCAAAGGCGATATTCTCTTTTCACAGACCTCGGGCGCGGTAAAAACGACGACCTCGATTTTAAAAGTGATTGATAAGCGGGCGAGTGCATTAGATGCGGTGAGCCTGATAGAAGAAGCTGCTTTAGATAAATATGTGTTTATCCGTGGTGCTTATCTGCAAAGACGTGAAAGCCAAATCAACGCGGGCAAACAGCAAGAGCAGGAATAGTACAAAAGAAAAGTTCAAAAAATTCTTGGTGCTTCGATTTTTAATCAAATCGTAATTGAGCATCAAGAATGGTACCGGGGGGGATTTTGAACTGCGTCAACCAAATGTTGCGAGACAGGGTTTACGTAACAAGCTAGTCAATGGAATTAATCCCACAAGTCAGGAAAGTAAATTATGAAAAAAATCAGTCAGTTTTTAGTTGGTCTCTGTTTCAGTTTTAGTCTGTTTGCTAATGCGCAAGTGCAAGAAGCGCCAGATCAATTAGTGAAGCGTTTGAGTACAGAAATCATTGATGCGGCCAAGACCGACAAGGAAATTCAAGCCGGTAACCGTCAACGCATTAACGACTTAGTTGAGAATAAAGTTCTGCCGCATATCAATTTTGAGCGTATGACTTCTTTAGCTGTGAGTAAAAGCTGGCGTTCAGCGACACCTGAACAGCAAAAGCAATTGATTACAGAATTTCGTACTTTGCTGATTCACACCTACTCAGGCGCAATTACACAAATTCGTGACCAAAAAGTCGAATTTAAGCCATTCCGTGCTTCTCCCGAAGATGCAGAAGTGGAAGTGAAAAGCTTGGTGATACAAGCACGTGGTGAGCCATTGCAACTTAGTTACCGTTTAGAGAAAACTGCAGCAGGCTGGAAGATTTTTGATATCAATGTTCTGGGCGCATGGTTGGTAGAAACCTATAAGGGTAGTTTTTCAGCTGAAGTCAGTAAAAACGGTGTGGATGGTTTGATCAAGACTTTAGTTGAAAAGAATAAAAAATTGGCTGCAGCCTCAGTAAAAAAGTCGTGAGTTCAGACATAAATTCAGTCATATTTTGGAGCCCAGCATGATCTTGCAGGATCAAGAACTAAGTCTACGTAATGCAGTGAGCGTCTCTGAAGCGGGATTGCAAGCACTTCATGCTGGCGCTGATCAGTTCGATATGTCACCACTGCAGGCCGTCGATTCGTCGGCAGTGGCAGTCATGCTCACATGGCAACGTCAGGCACAGGCGCTTAATCGACAGTTACAATTCATAGGCGTGCCTGCCAGTTTATTAAGTTTAATTTCTCTTTACGGTTTGACAGATTTTTTCCATCTGACCGCTGCCAACAGCTCTGAGCGACATTGATCCTCAGCCTTGCTCTATCAATTTGTCTATACAAGCGGCGCATTAAAGCGCAACCCGTTGTCAGGCAAAATCCCCTATAATCGAAGGTTTTCACGGCAATTGTCGTGATCTTTTTCGTAATTGTCGACCTAAGTTCACAATCAATGCGCATAAGCGCGAATGCCACATGGCCGCCATACAAATTAGCAATGTACAAAAATCCTATCAGTCTGCTGGCAAACCGCTACAGGCTTTAGGTGGTGTTTCACTTTCGATCGAAGAGGGTGAATTTTTTGGTTTACTGGGGCCGAACGGTGCTGGTAAGACCACGCTTATCTCGATAATCGCGGGTTTAAATCGCGCCGATTCTGGTCAAGTTTTAGTGCAAGGGCATGATGTAGTGCGCGATTATCGTGCAGCACGCAGCAAGCTTGGCGTAGTGCCGCAAGAATTGGTGTTTGATCCCTTCTTTACGGTGCGTGAAACTCTGCGTTTGCAATCCGGTTATTTCGGTATCAAAAATAATGATGCCTGGATCGATGAAGTCATGGAAAATCTCGATCTGACCAATAAAGCCGATGCGAATATGCGCGCTTTATCGGGTGGCATGAAACGCCGGGTTTTAGTTGCACAAGCATTGGTGCACAAACCACCGGTGATCATTTTGGATGAGCCGACTGCAGGTGTTGACGTCGAATTACGCCAAACTTTGTGGAAGTTTATTTCACGCTTAAATCGTGAAGGTCATACCATCGTGTTGACCACGCATTATCTGGAGGAAGCACAAGCTCTGTGTAATCGTGTCGCGATGCTGAAAGCCGGTAAAGTCGTGGCACTCGACACCATGTCGGCTTTGATCAAGCGCATCTCTGGCTCGCAAATGAAAGTGCAACTCGCGCAAGGCTCATTGTCAGCTCCCTTGCCAGCTTCTTTGCACAACTTAATTATCGCTGCTGATACTCAAGCAGAAGCGAATAGCTTTGCTTTGCGTATTACGAACTATGCCGAAGTTGAACCGATACTCGCGAATCTGCGTACAGCGGGTTGCGTGATTGAAGATCTGCATTTGCAACAAGCGGATCTGGAAGATGTGTTCTTACAAATTATGGGTGGAGGAAATCCGCAATGATAGGTTTTCGCACCTTGTTGTATAAAGAAGTTTTACGTTTCTGGAAAGTCGCAACGCAGACCATTACGGCGCCTATCATGACCGCGATGATGTATCTGCTGATTTTCGGCCAAGCTTTGGAAGGCCACGTCAAAGTTCATGGCGTTACTTACATGGCGTTTTTGATTCCCGGCCTGGTGATGATGAGCGTCTTGCAGAACGCATTTGCAAATGCTTCTTCATCTTTGATTCAATCCAAAATTACTGGCAATCTGGTCTTCATCATGTTGCCACCGCTCTCACATTGGGAAATGTTTTTTGCCTATGTGTTAGCTGCCGTGGTGCGTGGATTAGCTGTCGGACTCGGCGTGTTTGTGGTGACAGCGTGGTTTGCACATCTGAGTTTTAGTGCGCCTTTATGGATTGCTCTATTCGCTTTGATGAGCGCTTTCGTACTCGGCACTATGGGCTTGATCGTCGGTATCTGGGCGGAGAAGTTTGATCAATTGGCAGGATTTCAAAATTTCGTGATTGTGCCTGCGACCTTTTTGTCGGGCGTGTTTTATTCAATTAATTCACTGCCACCAATATGGCAAACGATTTCGCATTTCAATCCCTTCTTCTACATGATAGATGGCTTTCGCTATGGCTTTTCAGGACAGTCGGATGTTGATCCTGTACGTAGTTTGGTGATTGTTACTATCTTCTTGTTCGCATTGACTGCGGTCGCAATGCAGATGCTGCGCAGTGGTTATAAGTTACGACACTGAGTATGGCACTGAGTACGGCACTAAATGCGGTACGCAATCCTTAAGAATTAATTTTAGAAAATATTTTAGAAAGACATATCGTGTTTCCTACCCCAGAACAAATTAAAAACTACATCGCTGCCGGCTTGGAATGTACGCATCTTGAAGTCGAAGGCGACGGCCAGCATTTCACTGCGGTGATCGTCTCTCCAGCCTTTGCAGGTAAGCGTTTGATTCAACGTCATCAACTCGTGTACGCCGCTTTGGGCGACCGCATGCGTGAAGAAATTCATGCTTTGTCGATGAAAACTTTAACTCCGGAAGAATTTCAATAAGCATGGATAAGTTACTGATTACAGGCGGCAATCGCTTGAATGGCGATGTCATTATTTCTGGCGCAAAGAATGCGGCTTTGCCGATTTTGTGCGCAGGTTTGCTGAGTGCAGGTGATGTGGTTTTGCATAATGTGCCGCATTTGCAAGACGTGGCTACGATGTTGAAATTGCTCAAGCAAATGGGTTTGCAAGTTACCGACGAGAATGGTGTCGTCACATTAAATGGCGCGGCGATTGACAAGCTCGAAGCACCTTACGATTTGGTAAAAACCATGCGCGCATCTATCCTGGTGCTTGGTCCTTTGTTGGCACGTTTTGGCGAGGCAAAAGTTTCTTTGCCAGGTGGTTGCGCAATCGGTTCCCGCCCTGTTGATCAACACATCAAAGGCTTGCAAGCCATGGGTGCTGAAATCACTATCGAAGCGGGTTACATCCACGCCAAGGCCAAACGTTTGCGCGGTGCGCGCATCGTGACCGATATGATCACCGTGACAGGTACAGAAAACCTGTTGATGGCGGCGACTTTGGCGGACGGCGAAACCGTATTAGAAAACGCGGCGCGCGAGCCTGAAGTCACCGACCTGGCAAACTTGTTAGTCGCTATGGGCGCGAAGATCACGGGTATCGGCACTGATCGCTTAGTGATACAAGGCGTAGAAGCATTGCATGGCGCGACCCACACGGTGATCGCAGATCGTATCGAAACTGCGACTTTCCTGTGTGCTGTTGCAGCGACCGGCGGAGATCTGACCGTTAAAAATACCCGTAGCGATATTCTGGATGTGGCATTGGATAAATTGCGCGAAGCTGGCGTGATCATCACGACTGGTCCGGATTGGATTCGCGCACAGATGAGCGGACGTCCAAAGGCGGTCGGTTTCCGCACCACTGAATATCCAGGTTTTCCGACGGATATGCAGGCGCAGTTCATGGCTTTAGATTGCCTGGCTATTGGCACTGCGCGCGTGACCGAAACAATTTTCGAAAATCGCTTCATGCACGTGCAAGAAATGAATCGTCTCGGCGCGCATATCGAAATTGATGGCCATACGGCGATTGTGAGCGGAGTCGAAAAACTGATAGGTGCGCCTGTGATGGCGACGGATTTACGCGCTTCCGCATCCTTGGTGATTGCAGGTTTGGCGGCGCAAGGTGAAACTTTGATCGACCGCATTTATCACTTAGATCGCGGCTATGACCGTATGGAAGTGAAGTTGTCTGCGGTCGGTGCGCAAATTCAGCGCGTTAAATGATGTAGTGTCAAAAATAAATAAGCAAACTAGCGAAACAATCGATATGAGTTCTCAGCAACTTACTTTGGCCTTGTCCAAAGGACGCATTTTTGAAGAAACCTTACCGCTATTGGAAGCGGCGGGCATCCACGTCACTGAAGATCCGGAAAAATCGCGTAAGTTGATTTTAGCGACGAACGATCCTGATGTCCGCGTCATCATCGTGCGCGCCTCCGACGTCCCGACTTATGTGCAATACGGTGCTGCCGATTTTGGTGTGGCGGGCAAAGACGTGTTGTTCGAACATGGTGGTGCAGGTTTGTATCAGCCGATTGATTTGGGTATCGCCAAATGCCGTATGTCAGTTGCGGTATCGGTAGGATTTGATTACGCGACCGCGGTGCGTCAAGGTGCGCGTCTGCGCGTAGCAACCAAATACACAGAAACTGCGCGCCAGCATTTTGCTAGCAAAGGTGTGCATATTGATTTGATTAAGTTGTATGGCTCTATGGAATTAGCGCCTTTGGTCGGTTTGTCGGATGTGATTGTCGATCTGGTTAGTACCGGTAATACTTTGCGCGCGAATCATCTGGTTGAAGTAGAGGAAATCATGGAGATTTCCTCGCGCTTGGTGGTGAATCAAGCGGCCTTGAAATTGAAACGTGAACGCTTACAACCTATTCTGCAAGCCTTTGAGCGCGCTTCGGAGGGTAAGTAATGACTTTCGCGACAGCATTAACGCGTTTAGATTCTACGCAAGCTGGATTCGCTCAAACCTTGCGTCAGTTATTGGCGTTTGAAGCGAGCGAGGACGCAGCGATTGATCAAAGTGTTGTGCAGATTTTGCAAGCAGTGAAAACTCGTGGCGATGCGGCGGTGCTGGAGTATACGCAGCGTTTTGATCGTTTGCCGACAGCCACTACGATGCAAGCTTTAGAAATTCCACAAGCTGATTTGCGTGCGGCGCTCGCCAGCATTTCTAGTGAACGCCGTAGCGCATTAGAGGCTGCGGCACAGCGTGTACGTGCGTATCACGAAGTGCAAAAACATGAATGTGGTTCGGCGGGATTCTCGTACACCGAAGCAGATGGCACTGTGCTCGGACAAAAGGTGACGCCTTTAGATCGCGTAGGCATTTATGTGCCAGGTGGTAAGGCAGCTTATCCGTCTTCGGTATTGATGAATGCGATTCCTGCCAAAGTGGCGGGTGTGCGTGAAATTATCATGGTGGTGCCGACTCCAGATGGCGTACGCAATCCTTTGGTATTAGCTGCCGCAGCCATCGCTGGCGTCGATCGCGTGTTCACGATAGGTGGCGCGCAAGCGGTCGCCGCTTTAGCTTATGGCACGGAGTGCATTCCACAAGTTGATAAGATCGTGGGTCCAGGCAATGCCTATGTCGCGAATGCGAAACGTCGTGTATTCGGCACGGTTGGTATCGATATGATCGCTGGTCCATCTGAAATTTTAGTCTTATGTGATGGCACGACTGATCCGGATTGGGTGGCGATGGATTTGTTCTCGCAAGCCGAACATGATGAACTCGCACAATCGATTTTGCTATGTCCTGATGCTGCTTATATTGATGCCGTACATGCCAGTATAGATAAACTGATTACGACGATGCCACGCGCGGAAATTATTCGCACCTCGTTGAAAGATCGCGGTGCCTTGATCAAGGTACGTGATATGCAAGAAGCGTGCGATATTGCGAATGAGATTGCGGCAGAACATTTAGAAATTTCTGCAGAAAATCCGCAACAATGGGCAGATCAAATTCGTCATGCAGGCGCAATGTTCCTAGGTCGTTTTTCCTCTGAATCTTTAGGGGATTACTGCGCTGGTCCAAATCACGTATTGCCGACTTCACGCACTGCACGTTTTTCTTCTCCCTTAGGCGTCTACGATTTTCAAAAGCGTTCGTCGATGATACAAGTGAGCGAGCAGGGTGCGCAAACCTTGGGAAAAATCGCGGCAGAACTCGCGTATGGCGAAGGCTTGCCAGCGCATGCACGTAGCGCTGAATTGCGTTTGAAATCTTGAGTATGTTTTCTATGAATGACATAAAACCTCTCAACACAGAGACTCAGAGATGTGGAGGAAAAACGGAGAAAAACTCTGTGTATCTCCGTCTCTCTGCGCCTCTGTGTTGAGAGGTTTTAAAGTTTCTTTTAATCGAACGAAAAAATAATGCGCGCCTTTGCAATATGACGAGTTTCCTCAATCAGATTTTCAACGAAGATGCCATCACAGGTTTGCAGCGCATACCCGATGGCAGTATCGATTTGATTTTGACTGATCCTCCCTACGGGTTGGGCAAGGACTATGGTAACGATTCCGATAAACAAGAAGCGGCTGATTATCTTGCGTGGACTGAGCGTTGGATCGATGCGGTTTTACCGAAGCTCAAACCGACTGGCTCGCTGTACATCTTTTTGACCTGGCGCTATTCGCCGGAAATATTCGTCATGCTCAAGCAGCGCATGACGATGATTAATGAAATCATTTGGGATAGACGGGTGCCATCGATGGGCGGCAGTACCCGTAGCTTTTCTTCTGTGCATGACACGATAGGTTTATTCGTGAAATCGAAAAACTATTATTTCGATTTGGATGCGGTGCGCATACCTTATGATGCTGCGACCAAGAAAGCACGCTCGCGTTCTATCTTTGTCGGTGCAAAATGGTTGGAACTTGGTTACAACCCGAAAGATTTATGGAGCGTGTCGCGCCTGCACAAAGAAGATGCAGAGCGAGTCGAACATCCTACCCAAAAACCTTTAGAAATTATTCAACGCATGCTGCTCGCATCTTGTCCTGAAAACGGTGTGGTACTTGATCCGTTTATGGGGAGTGGTACAACCGCGATCGCAGCACGACGTTGTGGCCGGCAATTTGTCGGCTTTGAATTAAATCCAGAATACTGCGCCATCATCGCGGCGCGTCTTCAATCGGCAGAGGCAGAATTACAAGTTCTGAATAATCAACCGACCGAACCAGTGCGGGCTAAACCTGTGCTGAAGAAAGCAAGTAAAGTTAGTAAAGTTAGTAAATTAACTAAGCGCAGCAGTAAAACACCACCTGCGCTTGCTAAGGCGAAAGCCAAAAGTGTGACAACCACTGTTCGTAAGAAGAGTGTCGTCGCACTTGAAACTTGATTCCGGTTTGAACGAATACTCCAAAGTTATTCAAGAATTATTCATTGATTTTTAAAACGAGCAAAAGCCTCATGTCTTTAGTTGAAAATATTATCCGCGCCGATGTGCGCGCTTTGTCGGCTTATCACGTGCCGGATGCAACGGGTTTCCTGAAACTCGATGCCATGGAAAACCCCTACACGCTGACACCAGAGCTGCAGCAAGCGCTGGCAAAACGTCTGTCTGAGACCGATCTGAATCGTTATCCGGTACCAAGTTACTCTGGTATTAAAAACGCGCTCAGCACGCATTTTGGCGTACCTGATGGTTACGATCTTGTGTTGGGCAATGGCTCAGATGAGTTGATTGCGATGATTAGTATCGCCTGCGCTAAACCGGGTGCAAAAGTACTGGCACCTATGCCTGGTTTCGTGATGTATTCATTGTCAGCTAAATTTGCAGGCATGGAATTTATTGGCGTACCTCTTAAAGCCGATTTCACTTTGGATAAAGCGGCGATGCTGGCAGCTATTGCTGAGCATAGACCTGCCGTGACTTATTTAGCCTATCCGAATAATCCTACTGGAACTTTGTTTGATGCAGCGGACATGGAAGAAATTATCCGTGCGGTTGGCGATACAGGTTTGGTGATTATTGATGAGGCTTATCAACCATTTGCGCAGACGAGTTTCATGTCGCGCTTATCAGAGTTCCCCAATCTGATCGTGATGCGTACGGTGTCGAAATTAGGCCTAGCAGGAATCCGTTTGGGCTATATGTCTGCATCTGCAGAATTGCTGGAAGAATTCGATAAAGTCAGACCGCCATATAACATTAATGTGTTGACGGAAGCGGCGATTATTTGCTTACTCGAACATGCTGAAATCTTTGAAGTGCAGGCAGCACAATTACGTGCTCAACGCAGTGAGTTGTCTAGTCAACTTGCCGCTTTGCCGGGGGTAGAAGTTTTCCCTTCATCTGCGAATTTTTTGCTGGTGCGCGTGTCTAATTCGGCAAAAAGTGAGACTTATGGCAATGAAGTATTCACAAAATTAGTGGAACAAAAAATTTTAGTGAAAAATGTGGGTAAAATGCATGATCTTTTGCAGAACTGCTTACGCATTACCGTTAGCACGCCAGAAGAAAACGCCGAGTTTTTACATGCCTTTAAACTAGCTTTAGAATAATTTTCTTTAAAATTTTTTGAATTTTTTTATCAAGTTTTTCTTTCGAATTTCACTCAACATTATAGCTAAGCATCCTTAGCTAAACTCATCATGCAACGTACAGCGCAAGTTACACGCAATACCAACGAAACCAAAATTCGTGTCGCCATTAATCTTGACGGCACTGGCAAGCAATCCTTAAAAACCGGTGTGCCATTTTTGGATCACATGCTGGATCAAATTGCCCGTCATGGTTTGATTGATTTGGATATCGAAGCCGATGGTGATTTGCACATCGATGCGCATCACACTGTGGAAGATGTTGGTATTACTTTGGGTCAGGCATTCGCGATTGCGATCGGCGACAAAAAAGGCATACGTCGTTATGGTCATGCCTATGTGCCACTGGATGAAGCCTTGTCTCGCGTGGTGATTGACTTCTCTGGTCGTCCAGGCCTTGAATACCATGTTGATTTCAAGCGTTCCATGATAGGTTCATTTGATGTTGACTTGACCCATGAATTTTTTCAGGGTTTCGTCAATCATGCTTTAGTCTCTCTACATATTGATAATTTGCGCGGCGAGAATGCGCATCATCAATGCGAAACCATTTTTAAAGCCTTTGGTCGTGCGCTGCGTATGGCGGCAGAATTGGATCAACGCGCCTTGGGTACCATTCCATCCACTAAAGGTAGTCTATAAAAGAGCAGTACGTGCTATAACGATCAATATGTCGCTGTGGCACTTACAACACTTCACTATGTCTACTCTCTCACTGTTATGAATAAGATAGTTGTTGTCGATTACGGCATGGGCAACGTGCGTTCGGTCGCACAGGCTTTTCGTGCTGTAGCGCCTGAAGCGCAGATTGTTATCTCAGGCGATATCGCTGATATCCGATCTGCCGACCGACTGGTTTTGCCAGGTCAAGGTGCTATGCCTGATTGCATGGGCTGTTTACGGGAATCCGGTTTACAAGAAGCGCTTTTGCAAGCCGCACGTGAAAAACCTCTATTTGGTGTCTGTGTCGGTGAACAGATGCTATTTGACCTCAGTGCCGAAGGCAATACGCCTTGCTTAGGCTTGTTGCCGGGCAAGGTCGTGCGCTTTGATTTAAGCGGACAATTGCAAGAAGATGGTTCCCGTTATAAAGTGCCACAAATGGGTTGGAATCGTGTGCGACAAGTTCAAGCCCATCCACTTTGGAATGGCATTGCTGACGAGAGTTATTTCTATTTTGTGCATAGTTATTTTGTGCAAGCAGAGCACGCGCAAGATGTGGTTGGTACCACTGAATACGGTCAGGTATTTACCTCAGCAGTGGCGCGCGAGAATATTTTTGCAACGCAATTTCATCCCGAGAAAAGCGCTGCAGCCGGATTGCAACTGTATAAAAATTTTGTACACTGGAATCCTTAGACCTTGAAATATTGAACATACTGTCAAACTTATTGTCTGTTGTTTACCTTACTTTTTTCTTTTTAATTACCCTATAAATTCATCATGCTGCTCATTCCTGCTATCGACCTGAAAGATGGTCACTGCGTACGTCTTAAACAAGGCGATATGGATCAAGCCACTGTATTTTCTGAAGAGCCCGCCGATATGGCGCGCCACTGGCTAGAACAAGGCGCACGCCGTCTGCATCTGGTGGATCTGAATGGCGCCTTCGCTGGCAAGCCAAAAAATGAAGCAGCGATTAAGGCAATTATCAAAACCGTGCGCGAGTATGCAGAAGAAACCGATACCGAAGAAGTACCTGTGCAGTTAGGCGGCGGCATTCGTGATCTCGACACGATTGAGCGCTATTTGAATGCTGGTATTTCTTACATCATTATCGGTACTGCCGCGGTCAAGAGCCCGGGTTTTTTGGCAGATGCTTGTAGCGCTTTTCCGGGACAAATTATTGTGGGTATCGACGCCAAAGATGGCAAAGTCGCTACCGATGGTTGGAGCAAAATGTCGGGTCACGATGTGATCGATCTGGCACAAAAATTTGAAGGTTATGGCGTAGAAGCGATAATTTACACTGACATCGGTCGCGATGGCATGATGGGTGGTGTGAATATCGACGCGACAGTGAAATTAGCGCAGGCCGTGACTGTGCCTGTAATCGCTTCTGGTGGTGTGCACGTATTAGCCGATGTTGAAGCTTTATGTGCGGTACAAGATGAAGGCGTAGAAGGTGTGATCTGCGGCCGTTCAATTTATGAAGGCACCTTAGATTTGGCGAGCGCACAAGAGCGCGCCGATGAACTCAGCGGTGATCTTATCTACGAAGAAGACGAAGAATGACTTTAGCAAAACGGATTATTCCTTGTCTGGATGTGAATGCCGGGCGGGTAGTCAAAGGCGTCAACTTTTTAGAGTTACGCGATGCCGGTGATCCGGTGGAAGTCGCGCGTCGTTATGATTTGCAAGGTGCCGATGAAATCACTTTCTTGGATATCACGGCATCGTCCGATGACCGGGATTTGATTTTGCCTGTGATAGAAGCGGTTGCTTCACAAGTGTTTATTCCCCTAACCGTCGGTGGCGGTGTGCGTACTGTGGCTGATGTCCGACGCTTACTGAATGCGGGCGCGGATAAAGTCGGCATGAATACTTCTGCGGTGACGAACCCGCAATTAGTCGCTGATGCCGCGCATAAGTATGGTTCGCAATGCATCGTGGTCGCAATTGACGCCAAAGCAGTGGCGCCAGGTAAGTGGGAGGTCTATACCCACGGCGGTCGCAATGCGACGGGTCTCGATGCGGTCGAATGGGCGCGCAAAATGGCGGAATTAGGTGCAGGTGAAATTCTGCTCACCAGTATGGATAAAGACGGCACTCGTTCCGGTTTTGATTTAGCGCTGACCCGCGCAGTTTCGGATGCAATTGATATTCCCGTCATCGCTTCGGGTGGTGTTGGAGGTTTGCAAGATCTCGCCGATGGCATCAAACTCGGCGGTGCCGATGCAGTTTTAGCAGCAAGTATTTTTCATTTTGGACAGCACACAGTGCAGGAAGCAAAACAGTTTATGGCAGCACAACATATACCAATGAGGTTAGCATGAGTTTTCGTTGGTTAAACAAAGTGAAGTGGGATGAAGTCGGCCTAGTCCCGGTGATTGCGCAAGAAGTCGGCAGCAATGATGTCGTCATGTTTGCTTGGATGAATCGCGAGGCACTGAGTCGTACAGTAGAAACTGGCGAAGCGGTGTACTGGAGTCGCTCCCGCAAAAAACTGTGGCACAAAGGCGAAGAATCCGGTCATGTACAAAAAGTCAAAGAGATACGCTTAGATTGTGATGAAGATGTGATTCTTCTGAAAATTGAACAAGTTGAGGGTATCGCTTGTCATACCGGACGTCATTCATGTTTTTTCCAAAAGTTCGAAGGCAATGTGGATGAAGGCGAATGGGTGACGGTTGATCCTGTGCTGAAAGATCCTGAAGCCATTTATAAATAAGCACAGGACAGATATGACTCAAGAATCAATATTGAATCAGCTGGCCGCCGTGATAGAAAGCCGTAAAGCGGTCAACGGTGGTAATCCTGAAACTTCTTACGTCGCCAAATTGTTTCACAAAGGTGACGATGCGATTTTAAAAAAAATCGGTGAAGAAGCGACCGAAACCGTGATGGCAGCCAAGGATGCACGTGTTTCTGGCGATACTTCTGATCTGCTGTATGAGTGCGCGGACTTGTGGTTTCATTCGCTTGTCATGTTGGCGCAGTATAATTTGCACCCGCAACAAGTGTTAGACGAATTGGCGAGGCGCGAAGGCATTTCTGGTATAGAGGAAAAAGCTTCTCGCTTAGATAACTAATGATCGTCGTGTGCGACTTTTGTAACAATTTTTGAGTGAACTGTATGGATAACTGTATTTTTTGTAAAATCGTCGCCAAGCAAATTCCGGCGACTGTTTTGTATGAAGATGATGAATTGATGGCATTTAATGATATCAATCCAGCAGCACCCGTACATTTTCTGATTATTCCTAAGAAACATTTGTCGAGTTTGGCTGATGCAAAAGCCGAAGATGCCGTATTGTTGGGTAAAATGTTGGAATTGGCTCCTAAGCTGGCGGCGCAACAAGGCTGTGCTTATGTGGAACATGAGGATGGATCAAAAACCGGCGGATTCAAGACCGTGGTGAACACGGGTCCTAACGGCGGTCAGATTGTTTATCACCTGCACATGCATGTGATTGGTGGCGCCAAGTTGTAAACTATTTTATTGATCGATTTTTTGGGCTTAGCCCTAGAAGGAAGCATGATGGGTTCATTTAGTATTTGGCATTGGTTGATCGTATTAGTG
This sequence comes from Undibacterium sp. GW821-FHT11H02, assembly GCF_058808015.1. NCBI lineage: Bacteria > Pseudomonadati > Pseudomonadota > Betaproteobacteria > Burkholderiales > Oxalobacteraceae > Undibacterium > Undibacterium sp. GW821-FHT11H02. The sequence continues at coordinate 284,658 of NZ_JBXARG010000002.1, forward strand.
GTCGTGGTATTGGTATTCGGCACCAAAAAGCTTGGCAATGTCGGTAGCGATCTGGGTAAAGCCGTTAAAGGTTTCAAAGATGGCGTAAAAGGTGAGGAAGACAAGGCACCGAAAGCCGACGAACAAAAAACCATTGATGTCGAGGCAAAGGATAAATCGACGCACTAATCTTAGGATAGTGTTAGAACAGATTTATGATAGACCTCGGACTGACCAAACTCGCTTTAATCGGCGCTGTGGCTTTGATAGTGATTGGCCCTAAAGATCTACCTAAAGTGGCGCGTATGGCTGGCACCCTATTCGGTCGTGCGCAGCGCTATATCAGCCAGGTAAAATCCGAGGTGAGTCGCGAAATCGAAATGGAAGAATTGCGCAAGATGCAGAAAGAAGTTGAATCTGCGGCGCAAAATTTCGAGCAGGATATCAATAAAGAGTTTTCCGAGGCGCAGCAGGAATTGAATGAGCTGGTGCAACCAGAATCGCATTCAAGCTATTCACCTTACGATTATTACACCGCACCTTCTAGCGATGCGATGATGGCAAAAGCGAAAAATTTTCGCCGCAGAAAAGTCGCTAAAACCTCGAATATTCCAAGCTGGTATAAAAGCCGCCACGGTCAGCGTAGTCAAGTAATTTCTGGTGCTGCCCGTATGGCAAAGCACCGAGTCAATCGTAGTTCACCATCGAGTTTTTTCTAAATGCTCTCAATAGTTCATTTAAGGGCATGTCATGAGTGATAATAATTTCATGGGTATGCAAGAGTCCTTCATTTCCCATCTGGTCGAGTTACGCGATCGACTGGTAAAAGCCTGCGCCGGGATTGCACTAGTTTGTGCAGCCTTGTTCGCTTGGCCTGGCCCCTCAGCAATTTATGATCTTTTGGCGCAGCCTATGGTGGCGGCTTTGCCTGCGGGTGCCAAGATGATTGCTACAGGTGTGATTTCACCATTCCTAGTGCCTATGAAGGTGACTTTGTTGCTGGCGTTTTTAATTGCTTTACCTTGGGTTTTGTATCAAGCCTGGGCTTTTATTGCACCTGGTTTGTACGCGCATGAGAAGCGACTGGTAGCGCCTCTGGTCATATCGTCTTCATTCTTATTTGCTGCTGGCGTCGCCTTCTGCTACTTCTTTGTATTTGGACGTGTCTTCAAATTTATTACGGAGTTCGCACCTACCTCGATCACAGTCACGCCCGACATAGAAAATTATCTCGATTTCGTGATGTCCATGTGCCTGGCATTTGGTCTAACCTTCGAAGTACCTATCGTGGTGATCGTCTTGGTTCGTACAGGGATATTGACTGTGGAGAAATTGAAAGCGATCCGGTCCTATGTCATTGTCGGCGCCTTTGTGGTTGCTGCTGTGGTTACGCCGCCTGACGTCGTCAGCCAACTGGCGCTAGCTGTCCCGATGTGGATGTTGTTTGAATTAGGCCTGTTTGTGGCGCCCATCTTTGTCAAAGCGACTCAGGCACCGCCGGAAGAATAAGTTGGTCTAGCTGAATCTGGCTGCTCGCAGCCAGGTGACTAAGGGTAACGCTGATTTAAACCCACCGACTAATTGTTTGTGTACGTCTTCGTACAACATGCCATCTAAAGGACATTCAGTCCACACCATCATACTTTTTAATTTTAAATATTCTATCAATGGGTGCTCGGGGTCGTAGCCCTTGGGCGGACGTATCAATTTACCTTCTTCTTGCAAGTCGCCAAAACAAGCTTTCAATGCTTTGTTCTTAATGACTTTGTTGAAGCCAGCCTCATCTTCAAGAATATGCTGACGGATGTTCTTCAGTCGGTCTGAAGGTGGCATATACTCACCGACCGCGAACAACAAACGACTGTCCTGACTGATTTGGAAATAATAGGCAGGCCCGCCACCTTCACTAGGCTTCTTGCGGCCACTCGGTAATATTGAAGCTGAAAAATAAGTTTTGTAGGGCGATTTGTCTTTGCCAAAACGTACATCACGGTTGATTCTGAACAATGCTTTTTTAGGATCGCATAGTGCGATGGCGGGGTCGAATTTACTGAGCTCTTGAATCAAGCGCGTTACCATCACCAAAAATTCGGCGCGCAAAATATCGTAACGTGGCTTGTTCATGACAAACCAAGCACGGTTATTATTTTCCGATAGTTCAAATAAGAAACGACTTAGTTCTGGCACGTGCATACTTTTCCTAGGGTGTGAATGTTTTATTCTTCTAGCTTAAATGGTGGGCGTTTACCGACATTGATATCCAGGGAGATTTCATTCGATTGACGCAAAATTTTCAATTTCGCCTTGGAATTCGGTTTCAATGAGGCGATCCGATTCATCATCTCGCGGCTATTTTGAAATACCTTACCATCAATCGCGATGCAAATATCACCAGGCTTAACACCTGCCTGATCGGCTGGTCCGCCACGTACCACGGCCGCTACGATAGAACCCTTGGTTTGTTTGATATTGAAGCTTTCTGCCATCTCGGTCGTGATGTCTTCTGGACTAATGCCAAGGTAGCCACGCACCACTTGACCATCCGTGATAATTGCTTCCATCACCATTTTGATGGTCGACACAGGAATCGCGAAGCCGATACCCAATGAGCCACCGTTCTGAGAGTATATGGCGGAATTAATTCCTAGTAAGTTGCCATTTGCATCGACTAAGGCCCCACCCGAATTGCCTGGATTGACCGCGGCATCGGTTTGTATAAAATTCTCATAGGTATTGATACCTACACTATTGCGACCTAGCGCTGAGACTATGCCCATGGTGACGGTTTGGCCTACGCCAAATGGATTGCCTATGGCTAGCACCACGTCACCCACATTCGATTCTTCTGAGTGGCCCAAGGTGATCGTAGGTAAATCTTTCAAATCAATTTGCAACACAGCGAGATCGGTGTCAGGGTCTGTGCCTATGACTTTGGCGCTGGCTTGGCGACCATCTGCTAGCGCCACTTCAATAGCGCTAGCACCTTGAATCACATGGTTGTTTGTCAGTATGTGTCCTTGCGGACTCATGATGACGCCGGAGCCACTGCTGGATGGACGTTCTGATTTGGGGCGCGCTTGCTCACCAAAAAAACGTTTAAAAAAAGGATCGTTTAATAAGGGATTATTGTTATTCGAATTGCGAGATGCGCTGATATTCACCACCGAAGGCATTGCACGTTTTGCGGCCAGATGATAAGAGCCGGTCGTCGCAACTTTGTTACTGGGAGCTTCGATCAAGGTGGCAGAAGAAGTCAGGCTGACATTCTTGTTGACGGAAAAACCTTGTTGCAACCAATTTGGCTTCAAGCTGGTTACAATAAACCACAGCGCCAAACCGACAGTCACGGTTTGAGCAAATAATAGCCATAAACGACGCATGATGAGGACGGTATGTTAAGAAAGTCAGTAGAGAGGAATGTGCTTGCACAATTTCTGGCCAACGAGTTGCAAGTTGCACGCTTCCGTGATTATTGCCCAAATGGGCTTCAGGTGGAAGGGCGACGTGAAATTAAGCGCATTATCAGTGGTGTCACTGCTTGTCAGGCGCTATTGGACGAAGCGGTGCGTTTGCAAGCTGATGCTATCCTGGTGCATCACGGCTATTTTTGGCGCGGTGAAGATATGCGCGTTGTCGGGCAAAAGTTTCAACGTCTGAAAACCCTGATCGAAAATGATATCTCCTTATTTGCCTATCATCTACCGTTAGATTCGCATCCAGTTATGGGAAATAACGCGCAACTGGCGAAGCTATTTGGATTTGAAGTGACGGGGCGTTTTGGCGACGATGATTTGGGTTGGCTGGGAAAATGGTCGGAGACGGCTTCGGCAAGCGCTGGCGATGTGGCTACCCGTATTTCAAACAAACTAGGACGAGAGGCGTTATTGATAGGGAATGCCGATCAGCCTGTAACTACGATAGCCTGGTGCTCAGGTGCCGCGCAAAACATGCTGAACGCAGCGATTGATGCTGGCGCGAGTATTTATATCAGCGGTGAAATTTCTGAGCCTACTGTACACTTGGCGCGCGAATCTGGCGCGGCCTATTTGGCTTGTGGGCATCATGCCAGCGAGCGTTATGGCGTGCAAGCTTTGGGGCAATGTATTGCGCAGCAATTTGGAATAGAACATCAGTTTGTCGATATTGATAATCCAGTTTAGTTGCACGGCAAATCAAAATGCCACAGCGCAGCTGGCATTTTGATTTACTTAAGATTGCTTCTTGATACTATTTTGATGCAAATTATTTCTTCAATGCGTCGCGAATTTCACGTAATAAGACCACGTCTTCTGGTGTTGGTGCTGGTTCTGCTGGCGCTGCTGCCGCTGCCGCTGCATCTTTTTTCTTCATTAAATTTACCAAACGTACCATTTGAAAAATGATGAAGGCGAGGATGAGGAAGTTCAATGAAATCGTTAAGAAATTACCATACGCCAACACAGCACCGGCTTTTTTTGCTTCGACCAAGGTCAAGCTACTAGCTTGACCATTGAGCGGCAGATAGTAGTTGGCGAAGTCTAAGCCTCCAAAAATTTTCCCTACCACCGGCATCACAATGTCACCCACCAAGGAATCAACGATTTTGCCGAAGGCGGCACCGATGATCACACCTACGGCTAGATCTACTACGTTACCTTGTGCCGCAAAGCTCTTAAATTCTTGCATCATGCCCATAAAATCCCCCTAAATAGTTTAAATGACTCAATTCGGCGCTGTCTGTCGATTGAGATCTGGCTTGTCATTAATTTCTCACCAGTAAAATATGGTAAAACGGCAATATAGTAATCCGCAAATTCAGCTATGTCTGCCGAATTATTGTCAAATCTTGTCAAGTCAGGGTCAAATTGTTGTAATTCAAGGTAGTGTTTTACCTTAAATCAGAGGATTTTCGGGTAATTTCGGTTCAGTTTTGTGAATTTGAGAGGAAAAAACCCGTAAATCGTCCTGCAAAGCATCTTTTTCTTTAAATCACCACTCAGCTCCTTTATAATTTAAGGTTGTAAGAAGTGTAGGGTCATTAGACTCTGGTGCTTCGTCAAGTTTTGATTTTTGATAGATTGGGGTTTGTATGAGTATCGAAAAGCAGGTCGATTCAGGCCGTCGCGGTCTACTCGTTGCAACGTGCGCGGCAGGTGGCGCGGCAGGATTGGCAACGGCAGGTGCGCTAGTTAGTACTTTTCAACCATCCGAGCGAGCGAAAGCTGCCGGTGCGCCAGTTGAAGTGGATATTTCTGCTTTGCAACCAGGTGAGATGAAAACAACAGAGTGGCGCGGTAAGCCAGTCTGGATTTTAAAACGTACGCCAGAGATGATGGAAAGTCTGAAAAAGACTGAAGATAAAGTCGCAGACCCAAAATCTGAAAAACCATACACCATGGATATGCCAGCGTATTGCGACAAACAAACTCGTTCACGTAAAGAGCATAGCGATATTTTGGTGACAGTGGGTATTTGTTCTCACTTGGGTTGCTCACCTAGCTCCAAATTTACGCCTGGTGCGCAAGCCTCTTTGCCAGATGATTGGCAAGGCGGTTTTATTTGTCCATGCCACGGTTCTACATTTGATTTGGCTGGTCGCGTTTATAAGAACAAACCAGCTCCACAAAATCTGGATGTGCCACCTCACATGTTTTTATCAGATACCAAAATCATCATCGGTAAAGATGAGAAAGGCGAGGCTTAATCATGGCATTTGTTGAGAAAAAACTCCCGGACGACGCTCCAGCGTTGGATAAGGCTTTGAATTGGGTCGATTCCCGTTTTCCACTAACTAAATTGTGGAATGATCAATGGGGTAAATACTACGCGCCGAAGAATTTCAACTTCTGGTACATCTTTGGCTCACTGGCGATGTTGGTGTTGGTGATTCAGATTGTTACTGGTATTTTCCTTGTGATGCATTACAAGCCAGATGCTACATTAGCGTTTGCTTCGGTTGAATACATCATGCGCGAAGTGCCGTCTGGCTGGCTGGTGCGTTATATGCACTCTACTGGCGCCTCTGCTTTCTTCATTATCGTGTATTTACACATGACCCGTGCTTTGCTCTACGGTTCATATCGTAAGCCTCGTGAATTGATCTGGTTGTTCGGTTTTGCGATCTTCTTGTGTTTGATGGCGGAAGCCTTCTTTGGTTACCTCCTGCCATGGGGTCAAATGTCTTACTGGGGCGCACAGGTTATCGTTAACTTGTTTGGTGCTATTCCATTCATCGGTCCAGATTTGTCTTTGTGGATTCGTGGTGACTATGTGGTGTCTGATGCGACATTAAATCGCTTCTTCTCTTTCCACGTTATTGCTATTCCTTTGGTCTTGTTGGGCTTGGTGGTTGCGCATTTGATCGCTTTGCATGAAGTGGGCTCTAACAACCCAGATGGTATTGAAATCAAAGAAAACTTAGATGCAGATGGTCACCCAGTGGATGGCGTACCTTCACATCCATACTACACATTCCACGATATTTTTGGCGTGACCGTGTTCTTGACGATTTTCAGCGCGATTGTTTTCTTTGCTCCTGAAATGGGTGGTTACTTCCTCGAGTACAACAACTTTATCCCTGCGGATCCTTTGAAAACGCCTCCGCATATTGCACCTACATGGTATTTCACACCGTTCTACTCCATCTTGCGTGCAACCACTTCTGAGTTCTTGTATGTGGTGCAGGCCGGTGTTGCCGCTTATGTGGCTTTGATCTGGTTGAAATCTAAGCTGAACTTCATGATTAAAGTTGCGATTGCAGTAGTAGCCTTGTTGGCGATTATCGGCATGATGCCTTTTGGTCTGGATGCGAAATTCTGGGGTGTGGTTTTGTTTGGTGGTTCTGTTGTGATCTTGGCGTTCTTGCCTTGGTTAGACGTATCTCCAGTGAAATCGATTCGTTATCGTCCAGATTGGCACAAATATGTGTATATCGTTTTCGGTATTTCGTTCGTGATTTTGGGTTACCTTGGCGTACAAGCACCTTCCCCAACTGGCGAACGCGTATCTCAGGTTTGTGCATTAATCTACTATGGCTTCTTCTTATTGATGCCTTGGTGGAGTGCGATGGGTACCTTCAAACCTGTGCCTAAACGCGTAACATTTGCAGCGCATTGATCAGATAAGCGAGGAAGAATTAGCATGAAATTACTTAAAAAACTGATCGTTACTTTGGCATTTGCACCGGCACTAGCTTTGGCTAATAGTGGTGGATACCCATTAGATCGCGCTCCAGATCGTGCAACTGATCTGCCAGCATTGCAAAATGGTGCAAAGTTGTTCGTTAATTACTGTCTGAATTGTCACTCAGCAGTCTCCATGCGTTACAACCGTTTGCGTGATTTGGGCTTGACTGAAGATCAAATCAAAAACAACTTATTGTTTACTGGCGAAAAAGTGGGCGAGTTGATGAAAACCAGCTTGAGCGCAAAAGATGCTAAAGAATGGTTTGGCGCAGTGCCACCGGACTTATCCGTAATTGCTCGCGCCAAAGCATCCGGTGAAGGCTCCGGCGCTGACTGGTTGTACACGTATCTGCGTACTTACTACAAAGATGATAGCCGTCCAACTGGTTGGAACAATATGCTGTTTCCAAACGTTGGTATGCCACATGCTTTGTGGGAATTGCAAGGCGTGCGCAGTGCGAAATTTGAAGAAGTGAAAGACGCACATGATGCATCCAAAACCGAACACAAATTTGCAGGCTTTGAAACTGTCTCCGCTGGCAAATTAAGCGCGGTGGAGTACGATAATGCCGTCGGTGATCTGGTTGCTTATTTGCAGTGGATGGGTGAGCCAGCACAAAATAGCCGTAAGCGTTTAGGCGTCTGGGTAGTTTTGTTCATGGGTTTACTGGCAACACTGGCATGGCGCTTGAATGCTTCTTACTGGAAAGAAGTGAAGTAAGTGTAAATTAGTCGTCCACTAACATCGTTGGTGGATGTGTCATCCCAGGGTGAGGTACGCTTTGATTGCGCCTCGCCCTAATCGTTTTTAAGGAACTATAAAAATGATGGTTCTCTACTCAGGTACAACCTGCCCATTTTCGCAACGTTGCCGCTTAGTCCTGTTTGAAAAAGGTATGGACTTTGAAATTCGCGATGTCGATTTGTTCAATAAACCAGAAGATATCTCGACCATGAATCCTTATGGTCAGGTACCGATTTTGGTGGAACGTGAATTGATTTTGTACGAATCCAACATCATCAATGAATACATCGATGAGCGTTTTCCGCATCCGCAGTTAATGCCTGCAGATCCTTTGCAACGTGCCCGTGCGCGTTTGATGTTGTTCAATTTCGAAAAAGAATTATTTGTTCATGTGCATACTTTAGAGAATGAAAAGAATAGTTCTTCTTCCAAAGTATTGGACAAAGCACGTGCAGAAATTCGCGATCGTTTGACGCAATTAGCGCCATTGTTTGTGAAGAATAAGTACATGCTGGGTGAAGAGTTCTCTATGCTAGACGTGGCAGTGGCGCCATTGTTGTGGCGCCTCGATCACTACGGTATTGATTTGTCTAAAACAGCAGCACCATTGTTGAAATATGCAGAACGTATTTTCTCTCGTCCTGCTTATATCGAAGCATTGACGCCATCTGAAAAAGTAATGCGTCGTTAAAATGTTGTCTTATCCAGCATGATCTTCCTTGGTGTTCGTCATGCTGGATACTTGAAATGAATTTTTACTTGAAAGTACTGCCAAGCTCATGTCAGAAATCTCAACAAAACCTTATTTAATACGCGCTATTTATGAGTGGTGCACGGATAACGGCTTTACGCCTTATATCTCGGTCAAGGTTAACGCGGCGGTGCAAGTTCCTATGGAGTTTGTGCGCAAAGGAGAGATTGTATTAAACATTGCTTTCACCGCGACCAGCGGTTTGACTATGGACAATGAGGCGGTCAAGTTCAAGGCACGTTTTGGCGGTGTTTCGCGTGACATCTATGTTCCCATCGCCAATGTACAGGCAATCTTTGCCAGTGAAAATGGACAGGGCATGGTGTTTGACCAAGTCGAATTCGAAGATGAGCCTTTGCCGTCAATGACTGCAGAACCGGCCAAGCCTGTTTTAGGACTGGCATCGGTTTCAGTGCGTGAAGCCGAGGCGCCGGCAGCTACCGAAAAAACAGAGCTTGAAGAAAAAAATCAAAAAAAATCAGAAAAGCCTTCCCTAAAAATCATAAAGTAGTCTATAATTTTGTTCTTCAAGATTCGTTGCAAAACAAAACGGATTGCAAATAGTCTTGAAACGATTTTCGCCGGTTTAGCTCACTTGGTAGAGCAGTTGACTTGTAATCATCAGGTAGCCAGTTCGATTCCGGCAACCGGCACCAGTAGTACTAAGGGCTCACAGAAATGTGAGCCCTTTTTTATTGTGTAAAACTAAATGTAGTTTGAGTTTAAAAACGAAATTCATCGTTTTATACAGTCTCTATTGCGAGGCTAAGTTGAGCCGCAAAATGCTATTTGCCCCAATTCCCACAAATAAATCCTAACAGTGCCTAGCTTTAGGCTTGTTGATCTGCAATTCCTCGGATACGCTCAAATATTCCTCGAAAATACTGCGCCCGTCCTGAAGTTAAAGTTCCAAAGTGTCGGTGTCATCGAGCCTTGTCTGCCTTTCATATTTTGACTGACTACTATGCTTTACACACTTGCCGTCTTAATGATTTTTCAGTGCCTCGGTGAAGCGCTGGCGTACTTATTAAAGTGGAATATCCCGGGGCCCGTGCTAGGGATGTTATTACTATTTGTTGCCTTGCTTATCTCGCCGCGTCTGATGGAAAAAATAGAGGAGTCTAGTCATCAAGTGCTGAAGCATATGTCACTTTTCTTCATTCCTGCGGGTGTCGGGATCATGGTGTCTGCCAGCGGTATTGCACAGCATTGGCTGGCCTTGGTGCTCGCGGTAGTGATTAGCACTCTACTGACTTTGGCCGTGACAGCCTTCAGTATGCGGTTTTTGATGGGATCACAGGGCAGTCATGCCAATTCAGTGCAGGACCAGGCTGCACCATCCGAGGCGGATAAATAATATGCACTATGTTCCTGAATTGAGCCTGGTCTGGACGTATGTAATGCACTCGCCCTTGGTGGCGATAGCTTTGACTCTATCGGCCTATCTATGTGCGTTGTGGATATCAGCACGATTCAATTTTTCACCTTTGGCCAATCCTGTTGTGATCGCCGTATTGATGGTGATTTTGGTCTTGAGTACATCAGGTATTTCTTATGCAGAATATTTTTCTGCCGCGCAGCCTATACATCTGATGTTGGGACCTGTGACGGTTGCATTAGCCATACCGCTGGCACGTCAGTTGCCACGATTGCGCCGCAGTTTTTTGCCAATAAGTGTGGGCCTTGTGCTGGGGTCGCTTACCGCAATCACCTCGGCCGTTTTGATTACGATTTGGATGCATGGTTCTTACGAACTTGCGCTTTCGATCGGGCCAAAGTCGGCGACTACGCCTATCGCCATGGGTATCGCTGAAAAGATCGGTGGCATTCCTTCGATCGCAGCAGCGATCGTGATTTTAACGGGAGCATTTGGTGCTCTGGTTGCGCGCTATTTATTTAACTGGATGCGTATTAGCTCACCGGAGATCCGTGGTTTCGCATTGGGTCTGGCGGCACATGGCATTGGTACTGCGCGAGCATTTCAAGTGAGTAAAGAGATTGGTACTTTTGCGGGTTTGGGTATGGGACTAAATGGTATTCTGACAGCGCTAATGGCACCGACTCTGGTGCCATTGATTGTGAATTACTTCTTTCGCTAAATCCACGTATTTTGCACTTACTCTGAGCTCACTAAGACCGGGCTATAGCCCGCTTCACGGATAACTTTTTCTAATGCTGTTGCATTGTGACTTGATTGTATGCTCAGCGTATGAGTGCTCAGATCTACAGAGATTAGCGCCTGCGCGTCAAGTTCCTTAATTGCAGTGCTGATATTCGCTTCGCAATGTTTGCAGGTCATATCTTGAACTTGAAATTGCGGCATAGTGTTGCTCCTGATTTTTCGATTATGGCCATTGTAGAGTTTTTTTGCGCCTCGATAGGTAGCGATAGTAAATCTTTTGCGTTTGCTCATTGTTTAGCAGATTAGCGGAAGATTTGCGGCAGGTTCTCTTGACCTTCCCATGATGATAAGCTGTACTGTGGTGTCAACCTCCGATCTTAGTATACTGTCACAGCCAAGTTTTCTTCCCTTTTCGTTAGAAAAAATCGAGCAAAATATGAATACCAAAATGAGTCTAAAAATTGAAGGAATGAGCTGTGCATCGTGCGTGGCGCGGGTTGAAAAGGCTTTGTCCGCTGTCCCTAGCGTGCTGAATGCTAGCGTGAATTTGGCCACCGAAAAAGCGAGTATCGAAACTGAAGTGGGCGTGAGTGTAGACAGTTTGATAGCCGCAGTGGAAAAAGCAGGTTATCAGGTAGCGACTAAAAATGTGGTGCTGAACATCGTTGATATGACCTGCGCTTCGTGTGTAGGACGGGTTGAAAAAGCTTTGCGAGCAGTGCCTGGCGTCATCACTGTTAGCGTGAATCTGGCGACTGAAAAAGCACAGGTGAAAATGCAAATAGAGAGTGATATTCAGCACTTGTTGGCAGCTAGCAAGAAGGCAGGTTACTTGGCTCAGGTGGCGCAAGATGGCGTGGGTATGACGCAAGTTAAAACAAGTCAGGGAAATGCTCAGGGCTGGCGAGTTGTATGCGCGGCCGCTTTGAGTCTGCCATTGATGGCACCAATGTTGTTGGCTTTATTTGGAATCGAATTGATGATTCCCGGCTGGGTACAGCTGCTGCTGGCGACACCTGTGCAATTCTGGTTAGGCGCACGCTTTTATAGGGCGGCTTGGAATGCAGTGCGCTCAGGTAGCGGTAATATGGATTTGTTGGTGGCAATCGGCACCAGTTCAGCTTATGGTTTGTCGCTGTTTTTGCTGTTTGAACAAAACGCTCATATTGCCCATGGCATGAGCCATTTGTACTTCGAATCTTCCGCCGTTGTTATTACCTTAGTTTTACTAGGTAAATACTTGGAAGCGCGCGCCAAGCATCAGACCGTACAGGCACTACGTGCTTTAGAAGCTTTGCGTCCGACCACGGCATTCGTGCGGCGTGCTGGTATTGATTGCGAAGTGCCAGTTTCGCAAGTAGGTTTGGGTGAGCTTGTTATCGTGCGTCCCGGCGATAGAGTGGCAGTTGATGCCGAGATAGTGGAAGGGAGTAGTCATCTTGATGAATCCTTATTGACTGGCGAGAGTCTGCCTGTGAGTAAGCATGAGGGTGATATGGCGATTGCGGGCTCTATCAATGCTGATGGACTATTGTTGGTCAGAGCCACAGCGATCGGTGGCGCCACCATGCTCTCGCAAATTATTCGATTGGTGGAAGATGCACAGGCGGTTAAGGCCCCAATACAAGCCTTGGTCGACAGAGTAAGTGCCGTTTTTGTGCCGGTCGTGCTCGCTATTTCCGTACTGACCTTAGTGGCGTGGGGTGTGTTCACCGGAGATTGGCAGGCTGCTTTACTCAATGCGGTCGCGGTGCAAGTAATTGCCTGTCCTTGTGCCTTGGGTTTAGCAACGCCGACCGCGATTATGGTAGGGACTGGCGTGGCGGCGAAATATGGCATTTTAATTAAAGATGCCTATGCCTTAGAAATCGCCCATGGATTAACGGCGATTGCATTTGATAAAACGGGAACCTTGACCGAAGGTAAACCCGCGCTGGTGAAAGTGATTAGCCGCGACTACACAGAGGTACAAATACTGGAATGGGCAGCCGCTGTGCAGCAACATAGTCAACATCCATTAGCGCGGGCGGTGCTGCAGAAGGCCGCACAGCTTGGTGTCGTTTGCCCGCAAGTGAGTGATGCCAAAGCAATACCTGGACATGGCGTACAAGCGAGCTTAAATGAGGTCACGATTTACCTAGGGAATTTAACTTGGATGCAAGCGCTCGGCATTAATACAGAGAGCCTGGATGAGGCCGTGCAGCTGGAGCAGCATGCAGGGCGATCGGTTTCTTGCCTGGCTTTGCAAAGCAATGGACAACAGGATGCAGTGCAATTAGCAGCTGTGCTGAGTTTTGGTGATAGCGTGAAAGCAAAGTCGCGTGAAGCAGTAGCGCGCTTGCAGGCGCTCGGTGTCAAATCGATTATGCTGAGTGGCGATAATTATGGCAGCGCCAATGCGGTGGCCATGGTGCTTGGGATTACCGATGTCAGAGCGGAAGTCCTGCCCGCGCATAAAGCGAATGTGGTACGTGAATTGCAGCAAGCAGGCTATCGAGTTGGCATGGTTGGAGATGGCATCAATGATGCCCCGGCATTGGCGGCGGCGGATGTCGGAATTGCGATGTCCACCGGCACCGATGTCGCCATGCATACGGCTGGTATCACCTTAATGCGTGGCGATCCGGTTTTGGTGGCAGAGGCAATTTCGATTTCGAAAAGAACTTATCGCAAAATTCGTCAAAATCTGGGCTGGGCTTTTATCTACAATATTGTGGGCATTCCACTTGCTGCATTCGGCTACTTAAATCCCATGATCGCTGGTGCGGCGATGGCACTTTCTAGTGTTAGTGTGGTGTCGAATGCTTTATTGCTGCGGAGTTGGAAACCCTAAGCGTGACATGCTAGTTGGTCTGAGCATGAACGCATCGCTACTGCCAATTTGTGACAGCCGAACTACAATTGAATGGCCAGAATGCCCTGTGCTTAATGAATTGTCCGCAGCCAATACATCTTGAGATGTGTTGAATTCTTGGATAAGCCCGATAGAGATACCTCATCGTTTGTGACAGTTTGTAGCAAGTGTTGTTAATTTGCTGGGTAGGTTTACTTCCAGCTTGCAACTTCGACTTGCTAGATTATGATGATGATCAATATTGAGACGAAAGAATTTCAGCTATGCAACAGGACAAGCAACAATGAACGAAGGCAATTTACTAATTGTTGATGATAATCCCAATAATTTGCAGATATTGCATCAGATCTTGGCAGAGGCTGGTTACAAAGTCAGACCCGCACTTTCAGGTGACATCGCGCTCAAGGCCATAGAGGCCGCTATGCCAGATCTCATCCTGTTGGATGTGCGGATGGCCGGTATGGACGGCTATCAAGTTTGTAAAATATTGAAAGCCAATCCAAAAACTGAAGGCATACCGGTAATCTTTATCAGTGCATTGCAGGAAGTGCAAGATAAGTTAAATGCCTTCCAAGCGGGTGGGGTGGACTATGTATCCAAACCCTTTCAAGAAGAAGAAGTTTTAGCCAGAGTGAAGACCCATTTGCAAATACATCATTTGCAAAAATATCTAGCCTATCAAAATCAATACCTGAATGAATTAGTCGAAATAAAAGCGGCACAACTTGCTACTGCAGAGCGTGAGGCGAGCAATCGACTTGACCAAATTGCCCACTTGAATCGCAGCATTACTTCGTCGATTTTTTCGTCAGCGATTGCACATGATTTACGTCAACCTTTGGCGGCGATTTTAAGTAATGCCGAAGCAGCAGAATTATTTCTGCAACAAGAGACACTTCCATTGCAAGTATTGAAGGACATCATGGCCGACATACGCCGTGATAACCAACGTGCCTCGCAGATTATTGATCGTATGCGACGAATGTTAAACAAGGGCGAGAGTCAGATTGTTCTCTGTAGTTTCAATAACATCGTTGAAGAGGTTTTGAGTTTCTTATCGGTGGAGGCAAAGCAGCGCAAGATTAGCATAGTCGCGGACCTGGATTGCTCGGTCTTTTTGGTCAAAGTGGATGCGATCCAAATTCAGCAAGTGATCGTGAATATGGTGTTAAACAGTATGGATGCCATCGCCGATTTACAAGATGAACAGCGTCGTATTCTGATTACGACCCGACCCAGCGGCGACAATGTCGAATTTGTCGTGGAAGACCGCGGCGTAGGATTTGGCGATAATTCAAGCCGTGTATTTGAATCATTTTTTACGACGAAACAACAAGGCATGGGGATGGGACTGGCGATCAGTGCCTCATTGATTCATGCACACCAAGGACAAATCGGCGCCCATAATAATCCGGGAGGTGGTGCTATCGTATTCTTCAAACTACCTCTGCAAAGCATGGAGTCGGAATGAAGGACTTCGCCGCGGCAATGCCGCAACGGGTGTATATCGTTGACGATGACGCCTCATTACGCACGGCGCTGGCACGCTTGCTCAGCGCATCAGGTTATAGCGTCGTTTTGTTTGAATCCGCCACACAATTTTTGCAACAGTTGCAGGCGACATCGCTTGAGCCAGGATGTATTTTGCTGGACATTAATTTGCCAGGCTTAAATGGCATGCAGTTACATGAAAAATTGATACAACAAGCGAATCGTATGCCAGTCATTTATTTGACAGGCGAAGGCAATATCGCGATGAGTGTACGTGCGATCAAAGACGGTGCCGAAGATTTTTTGACTAAGCCGGTAGAAAAAGAAGCCTTGTTGACGGCTATTGCCAACGCTCTGCAAAGATTCCAGGCGAACGACTCTCAATATCAATACCTGCAAGATATCCAGCGACGTGCTAATTCACTGACCGCGCGGGAAAAGGAAGTGTTTGACCTCGTCATTTTAGGGTTGCTGAACAAACAAATCGCCTTTCAGTTGGGCAATGCCGAACGCACAGTCAAAGCGCATCGCCACTGCATCATGGAGAAAATGCAAGTCAATTCTTTGGCCGAGTTGGTGTTGATGGCGTCGCAACTTGGATTGCTCGATAAAAAATAAATAGGCGTCTTAATTGCGGCGATATGCACTAAAGTGCAGGTTACAAAATTTTTGATAGTGGTTATAGTTTCTTTACGGGAGTTTCTCCACTGCGAGAGAGTTCTTAGTGGAGAAAAGGATATGCCAAATATTAATCAAGTGATCGCTGTGATAGAGAACGATGTCAGTCTCTTGAAGGCGATTGGGCGCCTCATATTTGCGATTGGCTATGAAGTAGAAACCTATGTCTCTGCCGAACTTTATCTAGATCGAATAAATAGCAAGCCAGTTGATTGTCTCTTGTTAGATATCAATTTAGATGGCATGTCAGGATTAGAGCTGCAGAAAATCTTACGTGGCCGTCAATTACATTATCCAATTATTTTTATCTCAGGCCGTGATGATGAGCAGACCATAGGTCAAGCCATCGATCAGCACTGCGCCGCTTACTTGCATAAGCCTTTTGATTCTTATGCACTGCAATCGATACTGGCAAATTTACTCGGCGAGCCGCGCGCTTAGTCACTAGTAAACCGATTTAAATTCCCCATCCATCCATCCGATCAAGTCGACGGCTAGGCTTCGCTCAGGCCTGTCATCTAGCTTAGGTTTCTTCTATAGATAATGTTGCTACATAGCACTAAAGTGCAAGTTACAGATCGAACTAACTTGATTACAGTGTCCTCCAGAATTTGTTAAATGGAGGATCATCATGTCAGATCAAGTCATCGAACTCAATCAATTAGCTGGGCAGAAACAAGAAGCTCGTGCATCAGCTAGCTTGCGCCAGTTTCTCGCCTTTACTTTGGGTAGTGAGGAATATGGATTGGATTTGTTACAGGTTCAAGAACTACGCGAGTACGAGAAAGTAACGCAGATAGCGAATGCACCGGCCTTTCTAAAAGGGGTGATCAATTTACGCGGCATCATCGTACCGATTATGGATATGCGCATCAAACTGGGTTTTCCTGACGTCAGCTACACGGAAATGACGGTGGTGATTATCTTAAATGTTCGTGGGCGCACCGTGGGTATGGTCGTTGATAGCGTATCGGATGTCATTAATTTGAGCCAGGAACATATGAAACCAGCGCCAGAAATGGGCACCGCTGTCGATGCAGATTACCTGATCGGCCTCGGTACGGTTGATGAACGGATGATTATTCTGGTTGATATCGATCGCATGCTGTCAAGTAAAGATATCGGGCTATTGGCAGATGCGGCAGCTTAAATATTGATAAGCAACGAAGTTATAGACAGGCGCCGAGAATGAGCTGGTCAGCATAAATGACAGTAAGTACTGGGTGAAATAGAAAATTGGGAGAATACCGATGTTAAGAAATACCATGATTAAATCACGCCTAATCTTCGTGATTGGATTTTTATCTGTGCTGATGATAGTCATTGGTGTATTAGGATTAACTAGCCTGGCGAATGTGAATGATTCGCTACGCAGCGTCTACGAAGATCGCTTAATTGCGATGGGCCAGCTCGATAGTGTGATACGTGGCTTAAATCGCAATCAACTTGCGATTGCACGTGCAATTACTGGTGATCCAGCAAATATCGCCGCAGCTGTGGAAGAAGTAGAAACGGGCAAAGCCGATGTTTCGAAAGTGTGGGATGCTTATATGGCAACCTTCCTTACACCGGAAGAAAAGAAACTGGCCGAAAAATTTAGCCTTGCCAGAAAAACCTTTATAGAACAAGGTTTGAATCTCGCGCAAGCCGCATTACGCAAGCAGGATACGGCCTTGGCAACGGAGATTTTGCATAAAAAGATGGAGCCCTTGTTTAAAGATGTTCGTAGCTCGGTGGGTGAACTGATTAGTTTGCAAATGAATGAAGGGAAGAAGGAATACGAGGCAGCTCAGAAAAATTACAACACCGTTCGCACTGTCTCAATCGTCGTTATTCTACTCGGTGTGATCTCAGGCATTGCGGTTGGTATTTGGTTAGTGCGAGGCATTTCAGGACCCTTAAATTATGCAGTAGAAATTGCGCAAGGTATCGCTGCGGGTGATCTCACGCAAGAGATTACAGTCGAATCACGAAACGAAACGGGTCAATTGTTAGAGGCACTCAAAGACATGAACCGTAGTCTGGTGCAAACCGTATCCGAGGTTCGCATCAGTACCGACACTATCGCCACCGCCTCGAGTGAAATTGCAGCGGGCAATTTGGATTTGTCTTCGCGCACGGAAGAGCAAGCTGCGAGTTTGGAGGAAACCGCCTCGTCGATGGAAGAGTTGACTAGCACAGTCAAGCAAAATGCCGATAACGCGAGACAAGCCAATCAAATGGTGGTGTCTGCTTCAGATTATGCGGTCAAAGGTGGCCAGGTGGTGGCACAAGTGGTTGATACTATGGGCTCGATTAAAGAGAGCTCACGCAAAATTGTCGACATTATCGGTGTCATCGATGGCATCGCTTTCCAAACCAATATCCTGGCTTTAAATGCAGCGGTTGAAGCGGCGCGTGCCGGTGAGCAAGGTCGCGGTTTTGCCGTGGTCGCGTCCGAAGTACGCAGTCTGGCACAACGCTCAGCGGCAGCCGCGAAAGAAATTAAGGGATTGATCGGTGACTCGGTCGAAAAAGTGGATGCTGGTGGTCGCTTAGTGGATGAGACTGGCGAGACCATGAATCAAATCGTGACAGCGGTAAAACAAGTCGCCGACATCATGAGTGAAATCGCCGCTGCCAGCGCAGAGCAAAGTTCAGGTATAGAACAAGTGAATATTGCGATCACGCAAATGGATGAAGTCACTCAACAAAATGCCGCTTTGGTAGAAGAGGCCGCAGCAGCCTCATCGAGCATGCAAGATCAGGCTGCCAATTTGGCCGCCACGGTTGCCGTCTTTAAACTGACAAATACGGCGCAAGCTCAGTATGGATCGCACAGCACCGTTAAACGACCCCAGTTGAAAACAGCGCCAGTCAGTGTCAGGACAATTTCAAAAGCGAAACCTGTAGCAAGCAATGCTAAAGCGATCGCCAATAGTTCAGTACAAGACACTGATTGGGAAGAGTTTTGATTGGTTTGTGAGTAGTTAGGCTGATTGGTATAGTTGCCTGGATTTTGCTGATTGATCCAGGCTAAAAAATAGTTCTTTGCGACAAAATCCTCGTCTCCATCATCGTTTTTTTAAAAGCCATTTATTCCCGAATGTTTGGGGGGGTGAATGGTTTTTTTTCAACCGGTGCGCACTATTTGAGTGCATTTCTTCCATCTGAGCTTAGAAAAAAAGCGGGAATACAGAATAGTGTTGCATATAGGCACATCGAGCTTGAAATTCTTTCTCCTGATTTCATAGCACTTGGCTATAGGCGTAAGATTACTGACAGGTAGACATAATTTGTGTTTGTTTTTAGTCTGACTGCAGAATGGAAAGCGTCACTCTTTATCGTCGAGTTACATGAGCATGATTTCCTTTTTTGCCCAAGCTTCATCATAAGCTGCCCCTGAAAACAGCAGCTACACATAGCACCAAAGTGCAGGTTACAAAACTGGCAAATGCAACTACAGTCAACTGTGAAGTTGCTTAGTTTCATCTTGAATATTCTAAATGTGCTTAGTTCAGCATGTTAAGTATTGTCACCCCGGAGAGATATCATGTTAAAGAATACAATGATCAAATCGCGGCTTATCTTTGTGATTGGCTTTTTAGCGCTATTGATGATCTTGATTGGCGTCTTAGGCATAACGAGTTTGAGCACAGTCAATCAGTCTTTGAAAACAGTTTATGAAGATAGATTAATTGCGGTTGGTCAGTTAGATAGCGTGATACGCGGCATCAATCGTAATCAACTGGCGATCGCGAAAGCGATTACCGGTGACCCGGCTAACATAGCGAAAACCCTGGATGAAGTTGAAAAGAACAAAGCCGAAGTGACTAAGGTCTGGGAGGCTTACTCAGCAACCTACATGACACCGGAAGAAAAACAATTAGCTGCGAAATTTGCAGCTGCCCGCAAGCTGTTTGTTGAGCAGGGCTTAAGTAAAGCAGAAGACGCACTGCGTGCGCAAAATATTCCTTTGGCGACCGAGCTCTTGCAAGGAAAAATGGATCACCTGTATCAAGATGTGCGTCTGCCTATGTCGGATTTGATTAAGTTGCAATTAGATGTGGGCAAGCAAGAGTTCGAAGCCTCGCAAGCGAAATACAGTAGCGTGCGTATGATGTCGATAGCGATGGTTTTACTCGGATTAGGCGCCGGCTTTGTTGTGGGCATGTGGTTGGTGAAGAGTATTTCAGCCCCCTTAAATTATGCGGTAGAGATAGCACAAGGTATTGCTGGTGGTGATTTGACCCAAGACATCGAGGTCGATTCTGATAATGAGACCGGACAATTACTGGCCGCGCTTAAGCAGATGAATGCGAGCCTGGTTAATACGGTGTCCGAGGTTCGCATCAGTACCGACACCATCGCCACCGCCTCGAGTGAAATTGCAGCGGGCAATTTGGATCTGTCTTCGCGCACGGAAGAGCAAGCTGCGAGTTTGGAAGAAACCGCCTCGTCGATGGAAGAGTTGACCAGCACAGTCAAACAAAATGCCGATAACGCGAGACAAGCCAATCAAATGGTGGTGTCTGCTTCAGATTATGCGGTCAAAGGTGGTCAGGTCGTGGCACAAGTGGTTGATACTATGGGCTCGATTAAAGAGAGCTCACGCAAAATTGTCGACATTATCGGTGTCATCGATGGCATCGCTTTCCAAACCAATATCCTGGCTTTAAATGCAGCGGTTGAAGCGGCGCGTGCCGGTGAGCAAGGCCGCGGTTTTGCCGTGGTCGCCTCCGAAGTTCGCAGTCTGGCACAACGCTCAGCGGCAGCTGCGAAAGAAATTAAGGGATTGATCGGTGACTCAGTCGAAAAAGTGGATGCCGGTGGTCGCTTAGTGGATGAGACAGGCGCGACCATGAATCAAATCGTGACAGCGGTAAAACAAGTCGCCGACATCATGAGTGAAATCGCCGCTGCCAGCGCCGAGCAAAGTTCGGGTATAGAACAAGTGAATATTGCGATCACGCAAATGGATGAAGTCACTCAACAAAATGCCGCTTTGGTAGAAGAGGCCGCAGCAGCCTCATCGAGTATGCAAGATCAGGCCGCCAATTTGGCGAGAACGGTGGCTGTCTTTAAAATTGCTCAGGGTACCCAAAGCTTTGGTAGCAGCATGTCTGCACCAAGCCGGGCGGCGCCAGCGCGTCCGACTATGCCTAAATCAGCTCCGCGTGCAATCGCGAATAAAGCGGCTAGTAACAAGAATACCAAGAGCGGTGGCGCTGCCGACGCTGATTGGGAAGAGTTCTAAGGCTGGCGATACGCCGATAAATTGTAATCTAATGCACTTCTTGGTTTTGACATCTGAAAGATGGATGCAAGCTCGAAGTGCATTTTTTTTGTGATCTATTCGGTAGAATAGTGCAAGCTCAATACCACATGGGACGCCTATGACACGATCTGGCCAAACAGCGCTTAGACCAGGATTAACCACGATTTTTTGGATAGCCAATTGCCTGTTTGCGCTGGTGCTGGTGCTAGTGCTGTGGGTAAGTTACCGGCAGCATTTAGAAAATGCCCGGGCACAGACTGATAACGTCACCTTGACGCTAGATTACAGTGTGTCTGGTATGCTCAGTCAGGTCGATCTTTCACTGATTGCGATGGTGAATAAGTTGGAGGACTCCTTACTTCGAGATCAGTTGACGGAGACCGCGGCCGATGCCCTGATGGCGCGTATGGTGGAACAAGTTCCTAGTATTAGTCGCATAGGGTTTTCTGATGTGAATGGACGTGCCAGATCGTATGCTTTATCGGGCAGCGGCATCGCACCTTTGAATATAGCTGACCGCGAATATTTCTTAACTTTACAAGCCAACCCTCATTTGGGTTTAGTCAGATCCAAACCGACCACAGGGCGGGTATCGGGGCGCCTAGTAATCGTGTTCGCGCGGGCATATCGGGATGCCGAAAGCAAGTTTGCAGGTGTCGTGTTTGCCAGCGTTGAATTAAGTAAATTCTTGGATCTGTTTTCGGCACTGCAATTGGGAAAACATTCTACTGTCACCTTGGTGTCGGATAAGGATTATTTGAATCTGGTACGTTATCCAGTCGCCAGTGATCCTAACATCAGTGGTAAGCGCCTTTCTGTGCAAGCATTTATTGACAAGATGGAAGAGAATAATTCCCCTGTCAATATGATAGAAACCTCTAAGGCTGATAATGTTGAACGTATTTACACGTTAAGGCATTTGCGTATCTATCCGTACTGGCTAGGTGTGGGTTTGGGTTTGCAAGAGACCTTAACGCCTTGGTATAAGCAAGTCGTTTTGGCCTGTATTGTCATGTTGATTTTTGCCTTGTTGACCGGTGCCGCAGCCACACGTGTACATGCAGATTGGAGGCGTCGCGAAGAGACGTTATTTGTCCTAAAAAATACCTTGGAGGCCACCGAAAACGGGATTTTGGTTACCAGTGATCAAGGGCTAGGTGTACATGCCAATCAACGGTTTTCACAGATATGGGGAATCCCACCCGATATTGTGATCGATGGCAATCAAAAGGCAATGCGCAATGCAGTGAAGGAGCAACTGATTGATCCTGAGGGTTTTGTGAACCAGATTGAGCGTCTGTATTTGCACCCGGAAGAGGTCTTAATTGATCAATTGCAATTCAAAGATGGTAGGGTTATCGAGCGCGTTGTAAGACCCATGATGATGAATGAGAAACCGACTGGTCGGGTCTGGAGTTTCTTGGATATTACCGAACGTAAGCATATCGACGATCTGCTGAATTTTATCGCTCAGCGCGTCTGGACCGGGCAGCACATGGATTTCCTCCCCGCGCTGGCTCAGCATCTGGGCAAGATGTTGGATTTGCATTACGTGTTTATAGGAAAATTGGGATCTGATGCCACGATGGTGGAGACGGTGACAGCCTATGCTCATGGCCAGATACTCGCCAATTTTTCGTACGCCTTAGACGACACGCCATGTCAGTTTGTACTTCAGCGGAAAGACGGAAGCTATCCGCAGGCAGTGCAACAGCACTTTCCTAAATCTTCGCTGTTAGCTGGCATACGGGCGGAAGCTTATATCGGCGTGCCACTACAGGATTCACATGGAACAACCATAGGCTTGATCGCTGTATTGCACGAACAAAGTCTGCAACACACGGAACATATTCGAGCTGTCTTACAATTGGTTGGCAATGCCGCTGGTGCGGAACTTGAGCGCCAACGAGAAGAGCGGAACTTACGTAGAGAACGTGATCGTGCGCAGAATTATTTAGATACCGTGGAGGCGATGATAGTCGCTTTAGATAAAGAGGCGAATGTCATTCAATTGAACCGTAAAGGTAGCCAGGTATTGGGTTGGCAGGAGGCGCAGTTGTTGGGTAAAAATTGGTTTGAGCTGTGCCGGCCAGTTGCGCTTGCTGGGGAGCAGGCAAGAATGGATTTTGCCAGGATGATGCGTGGTGACATTACCCACCTTGGATACTATGAAAATCAAATTGTCACACATACAGGTGAAGTAAGGGATATCGCCTGGCATTCCTCACTATTACGTGATGACCATGGTGAGGTAATTGGTGTATTAAAAGCCGGTGAAGATATTACCGAGCGTAAACGGCGTGATATTGAGTTGGATGGCTATCGTCATAGGTTAGAAGATCTGGTGGAAGTTCGCACCCATCAGTTGGCGAAAACCAAAGAAGAAGCGGAGGCCGCGAATCGTGCTAAAAGCGTATTTTTAGCTAACATGAGTCATGAACTTCGTACGCCACTCAATGCTATTTTGGGATTTGCTCGATTACTCGATCGTGATCCCGGTATCGCCGAGGATAGCAGGCGCAACCTCGCTACCATCAATAATGCAGGCCAACATTTGTTAGCGTTGATTAATGATGTGTTGGAAATTTCACGTATAGAAACAGGCTATGGCGACAGCAAAGTAACGACCTTTGATTTGCCTGCTGTGCTAGCTGAAGTCAGTGACATGATACGTTTAAAAGCACAGCAAAAATCTTTGTCGTTTCAGTCCTATTTGCCTGAAGACTTGCCGCGTTTTGTACAAGGTGACGAGCAACACTTGCGGCAGATTTTGCTGAATCTTTTGGGAAATGCGGTGAAATATACAGAACACGGCGGTGTCAGTATGCGGGTGCAAGCGAATGATGATCACTATTGTTTCTCCGTCAGTGATACGGGCCCGGGCATCTCCAATGATGACCTGGATCACTTATTTCAACCGTTTTATCAGACCGAAGTGGGCATTAATAAAGGCGAAGGTACAGGCTTGGGTTTGGTCATCAGTCGTGAGTGCGCACGCTTGATGGGGGCTAAATTGGATGTGGAGAGTCAATTAGGGCTAGGTAGTACATTTATTCTCAGTGTGCCCCTGACGCGCGTCAGTGACTTTAGTCCGGCGACAGTGAGCGCGCCACGCCAAATCATAGGTTTAGAACAAGATCCTAAACAGCTCAGGATTTTGGTGGTTGACGATAAAGACGATAATCGTGAACTGGTACGTCAAGTCTTGCAATTGATTGGTATCGAGGCACAAACCGCGGACAATGGACAGAGCGCGGTGCAGATATTTACACAATGGCAGCCACAACTGATCTGGATGGATATGCGCATGCCTGTGATGGATGGTTATGAGGCGACCAGACTGATACGGCAGCTGCCTGGCGGTAAAGAGGTAAAGATAGTCGCTCTGACCGCAAGTGCCTTTGAGGAAGACCGGCAAGCCATACTGGATGCAGGATGTGATCAGATGTTGAGAAAGCCAGTAGATCAAGATTTATTGTTCGAGGTCATGGGTGGCTTATTGGATTTACGTTACCAGTATGCGCAAATGTTGGCTGATGAGAAGCTTGAATATGAGTTTGATTTGTCGCCCTTATCTGATGAGCTTTTGCTGCAATTACAAAACGCAGCAGAACAACTTGACCTGGAATTGACTTGTACCGCGATTAGGAAGATTGTTGACTTGCACGGTGTCAGTGTGGCGGATAAGCTGATGCAGATGCTGAACGACTATCGCTTTGACCTGATTACAACTGCATGCGAGGAAGCGCGATCTAAACAGAAATAATCGCGCTATTACGAAAATTTGCTTGTTGCTCGACGGGTTTTTGTCTGCCACTTACAAAACAAATTCGCCCGAAACTATTTAGCTTGTTTCGGGCGAATGCAAGAGATGACTAGATGCGATCACGGCTCCAATGCGAGCCCTTTTTGTCTTGTGACTATAAATTCATGCCTTGCTTTATTTCTTTAAGCATGTAGACATAAATTTCTTGCGCTCATCTCCTTTCATGCCTTTAGCGTCAGCATTACAGGATTTCATTTTTTCCTGCTGTGGCGTCATCTTTTTTTCTTCGCTGGCTGCTGGTTTGGCTGATAAACATTCTTTCATAAAGGCTTTGCGCTCATCGCCTTTCTTACCAGTGGCGTCTTTATTGCAAGAAGTCATTTTGGATTGTTGTGCGGTCGTTGCGTGTACCATCACTGCGGGACAGATAAGAGCGAGGGCGAGAACCAGTTTTTTCATGCTGAACTCCAAATTAAGGGAATGGGGGGACTGCTAACTTAATATAAAAGAGATGTACCAAGAATTCAATTTAACTTATATGAAAAATTGTAAAATTTTATCGCTATTTAGGCTCTTTCATTTGGGCTCGAAAGAGCAAGTTTGAACGGCTCAGTAAACCCCAGCAGCGTTCATCAATTGCTTGTACTCGGGTGTAGCGCGTACTTGACGTATCATATTCCAGATGGCCAGAATGCGAGCTGGATCCCGTGCATAAGTTTGTTGGTTGATAGGCAGATACATAGGTAAATAAAGAAAGTGAGGTGTGATGCTCAGGATCTTTTGCCTGTAGTTTGAATCAAGCTTAACCAGATTTTCGGCGTCTGCGCCCTGCAAGATAGCGACTTCAGCTTTGCCTGAGGCGAGTAGCTGCAAGGCTTCGTGAATAGTGCGGACTTCCCGGACTTGAAATCCTTTTTGTTGCAAGATGTTGGCAACCAGATAGGCGCGCTGAACTAGGACAGGCTGGTTCACATTGATCAGATTTTTGCCATCCCAGCTTACTTTGCTGCCATTGCGGATGTAGACGCGGGCATGATCTTCATTCAATGCGGCGCTACTGTCATCGGAACCATCAGGATTGCTGGGAAATAGGGCGAATTGCCGACGTTCGGCGGACACCGCTGAACCAAAAACACCATCTTGTACGCCGGTTTTTAATTCATCCAAGCAGCGTTTCCAGGGTTTGGCGGAAAACTCAAATTTTTCACCTAACTGTAGTGCTACTCGCTTTAGTAATTCAATATTTAAGCCCGTGCCGTCAGGCATAGTCCATGGCGCTTGCGGCGTATCTTCGAAGCATAATTTTAAAGGCGTTACAGTTTGTGCTGAACTGGTATGCCATGCCAACAAAATCAAGCCAAACAACAATGCGACGGTGATGTTTTTTATCGACTTGTACAGGGCGCTCAAGTGCGTTGAACCTCGCCATAGCGTGCTTGTCTGCGGCATAGTTGGTATCATTTTCTGTCCTGTGATTTTTGCGCTGTGGAGCCCAATTTACACTGAAAATAGCTTATTCGTGATTACTTTGCCTGTATCAAATATTAAACAGATACGCCGGTGAACATCGCAAGCGTATTGAATTGTGGCGTCATAACTTGGATCAATCATAGAGTGCAAGATAGATAGTTGCAATTAAAACTAAAGCGAAACGATCAAGCAGCCACTTTGGAAAATATCAAAAGACGATTATTGGCGGGCATGGCAATATCTGCCGTCAGTTGCATATGCGTTTTTGTTGCTAACTGACGCATGTCGGCGATATCGCGAATGCCACGGTGCGGCATTTGCAATCGAAGCGAGGCGTCAAAAGCCTGGTTGCTGCTACTGGTGAATTGACCGTCGTAATTGAATGGGCCATAAATAGCAAATATGCCATCCGAACGCAGTATCCGAGATACGCCCCGAAACATATGCTCGACCTCAGGCCATGCCATGATGTGACAGGTATTGGCGCTAAAGGCCGCATCAAATTCCTGTGTGGGCCATGCTGATAGGGCGACATCTAAATGGGTTGGTGGCAGTAGGTTTTTTCCTTCATAAGTCGCAAGCCAGGCCAGAATGCTAGGGTGATTTTCTGCTCTATCGCTGGTGTGCCAAGTAATATGCGGTAAGTGTCGAGCAAAAAAGACGGCATGCTGACCTGTGCCACTGCCGATTTCCAAGACCGTTCTAGAGGACTTAAAAAATACAGTCAACTGTTCCAAGATTGGCGCCTGATTTCTGGCACATGCGGGCGAGAATAACTGCTGCGGATTACTTGTTGTGTTGGACATTATTGGCTAAGTTGATTGTAAAATTGTTTATATGATTTATGGCATCGGTTTCAAACATGCTGTACTAGGTGAGTTTGCAGACCAGCTATTGTCGCTCTATTTGTGTGCGTATTTCAGCTAGTTAGCGATATACCTCAATTTACTGTTGTATCTAAGTGGCGTTAATTGACTTCAAATTTTCTTAATGTCATGATGGATTCACGTTCTCGCACGTCTGCACACCCCATTTCTGTTTTTTCACTTCGTGAGATTTTTTGTTTGGAGGTCTTCAATGCAGCACTTCAGTCCTAAAAAACCAGTTCTCGCTATCGCAATTTCTTCTTTGTTTATCGCGCCTTTCACGCTAGTACAAAGCTCTCACGCGCAAGCAGTTAATCAGACAAAAACGGATGAGAAGCCAGTCGCTGTGATCGTGACAGGCACACGCATGCCCAATCGATCTGCAACCGATACTTCTGCACCTATCGATGTGATTTCTGGGGAATCACTGAAAAATATGGGGGTGAGTGAAATCAATCAAGCGCTGTCGGTCGCTTTGCCTTCCTTGAACTTCCCTCGCCCCGGTTTGACCGATGGTACGGATACGATACGCCCGGCGACTTTACGCGGATTGGGGCCGGATCAGACCTTGGTGTTAGTGAATTCCAAGCGACGCCATTCTTCGGCATTGGTGAATGTCAATGGCACAGTTGGACGTGGTGCTGCCGCGGTCGATTTAAATACCATACCTACCGCGATCGTCAAAAATATCGAAGTGCTGCGTGATGGCGCTTCTGCGCAATATGGGTCGGACGCTTTATCGGGCGTTATTAACTTGCGCTTGCGTCAGGATAGAGATGGTGGTGAAGTGACGGCGAGTTATGGGGAACGGATTACAGAATACGATTACCTACCAGGTACGACGCCAACTGGCGCAAGCTGGACCGCACCGGGTACCTCGCGCAGTCGGCATGATGGCAATACTGCTACCGTCAGTTTGTGGAAGGGCTTATCTTTTGGTGAGACTGGCTTTGTCACTGTCGCAGCAGAATTTAAAGATCAAAAAAATACAGAGCGTGCTGGTTGGGATTTCCGTCAGCAATACCCTTTAATTAATGGTGCATTCGACCCTAAAGAAAAAACAGCGAATCGATTTAACGCCTGGTATGGTGAACCGGATCTAAATCAATCGTCGGTGTTCGTCAACGCGGGTGAAACGATAGGTGATGGCGTTAAATTGTATGCGTGGTCTAGTTACCAAAGACGCGACGCCTTATCAGCGGGCTTCTTCCGTCGTCCTTTACAAGATCAAAATATCATTAGCGTTTATCCCGATGGTTTTTTGCCCAAGATAGCACCTCAGGTCGATGACTATAGTGCGACAGGAGGAGTGAGTTGGACGGCGGGCATGTGGGATATGGATGCTTCTTTAGGTTACGGCAAAAATAAAATGCAGTTCACGATTAAGGACACGATTAATCGTTCGATTGGTCCTTCCAGTAAAAAGCAATTCTTTGCCGGTGGCTTTGCATATGATCAATTGGTATTCAACTTATCCGCGGTGCGCAGTTTTACTATGCCAGAATTGGCAGGACCATTAAGTTTTGCGACAGGCTTTGAAGCACGTCGTGAAGGATATAGCTTGTTCGCTGGCGAGCCAGATTCGTACCGTTTTGGTGGCGAAAAACTAAGTAGTGGTCTGCCGACGGCACCCGGTGCCCAAGTCTTCCCCGGTTTCACCCCAGCCAATGCGTCGAATAATAATCGTAGCGCAATTGGTGCGTATATTGATTTGGAAACCAATTTCACCAAAGAGTGGCAAGCATCGGCAGCGATACGCGCTGAACACTACTCCGATTTCGGTAGCAATGTGACCGGAAAATTCGCGACACGCTATGATTTCAATAAAGAATTTGGCTTGCGTGGCTCAGTCCAAAACGGCTTCAGAGCGCCTTCGCCACAACAGCAATTCTTCACTTCTACAGCCACGAATTTTATCAATGGCGTACCGTTCGAAATCACGACCTTTAAACCCACTGATCCTGCCGCTGTCGCTTTGGGGGCAAAACCACTGGATGCAGAAAAATCCTTTAATCAATCTTTCGGGGCGGTATTTAGCTTTGGTAAGTTAGGGGTCACCGTCGATGCCTATCGTATTCAATTAAGTAATCGCATCGTTTTATCTGAAAATCTAACTGCCACCAATGTCCGTAATTATTTGACGGCGCAAGGCTTCATAGGCGTCGGTGGTGGGCGTTTTTTTATTAATGGTGTAGACACGACAACCAAGGGTGTCGATATCGTTTCTAACTGGCCCTTGTTGACCGAATCTGCCGGCCGATTTGATTTTACTTTGGCGGGAAATTTTACAAAAACGGAGGTTACCAAAGTACCGCAGACGGCGCAGCTAGCAGCATTGACGCCAGCTCCGGTGTTGTTTGACAGAATTAATGTTTTGTCTTTGGAGCGAGGACAGCCACGGAATAAAATCAATGCCAGCGTCGATTGGAAATTAGGTGATTACGCTTCCACTGTGCGTGCGACTCGTTATGGTGAAGTCTTAGATCCGGGAACAACGGCGGCACTGGATCAAGTCTTGTCACCGAAAACTTTGGTGGATATCGAGTTTCGTTATCAACTCAGTAAAAAGTTCAAGGTCGCTGTTGGTGCCGACAATGTGTTTGATGTCTACGCCGATCCGCGCTTGCCCGCTTTGAATACCACGGGCGCTACTTCATTTTCTAATTTCTCACCATTTGGTCGCTCCGGCCGTTTTGTTTATATGCGTGTAAGTTATAGTTTGTAAATATGGCATCGGCTTGGATGTCGCAGCGTATAAGGGATCAAATTGAGGTGAATTTTTTCGTCCAATTTGATCCCTTGCTGTATCTGTTTATTTCGCATATTCCTTAGACTGGATAGACGGGAGCAAAGCCGCCACCGTTGGTACGAAAATTGGTGGTCTGGCCTTGGTAGAGGCGCGCGGCCAGCCATTGTAGTTTGCCCGCATAAGTATAAGCCCGTAAATCAAATTTCATTTTTCCTTCGCCGTCGATATTCGATAAACAGCGTTCTCCGGGAGTAATCAAGGTCTGCGCCACGTAGTCTCCGGCCAGAATTTCTTGCCATACTCTTGTCGTCAATTTGTCTCCGCGATAGGCGGCTCGACTACCAAAACCGGTGCAGGGTTTAAAGAAAAATTGACGTCGATTTTTCCACAAAAAGTCGGCTTTTTCTGCGCTGACTAATTCTGTATGCGGCACATATTTCAGTAATAGATGTTGGATTTCTGATGGCACGCCCAAGGCTTCTAACTCCTGATGACTACTGAAGATCACCAAATTACTTTTATCGGCATACAAAGCATGAGCCTGCGGATGCGGCGTCATCACGATGGCATCGCTCAAATACGCTTGATGTAAGTGTTGGTGCTGAGCTTGTTCCAGATAAAAATCGGTCAGGCGGTTGTAAATCATATCGATGGGCTTACCTCGATAATTGACGATACCATTTTCAAAAAACAATTGATCCGGATTGCAAATCACTGCGTCGATATCATGCTTTTTGAATAAATTTTGAAAGAGTAAGAACTCTGGGTAAAGATATTGAGCACTTACATTTTCATCCACGATTGCAATGCGTTTTAAACGCGACGGTTTTCCACTAAGCTGCCACTCTTGTTGAAACATAGCGATAATGTCGGTCTCGAAATGACTAATTTGCGTGCCCGACATGAGTGTCTGCTGCACCGCTTCACAACAAGCGCGTTGGGCTCTGGCCAACATCGCATTGAGCATTGCGCCACCCGCATTGGTGTTGATTTCTATCAGACCTAATTCTTCTTGATTGACATGGAAATCGTAACCAAAGAAAACGCCACGCACATGACGGGTATTATGCCTGGCAATCGCGGGTGCATTTTTCAATACATGAGCGCGATAGCTGGGTAAGGCAACTATGCTCTCGATTCCGCGTATCAGTTGTTGAATTTCAGTGATTCTTTGTCTATCAATAAAAACCGGATGTGCTGCAAATAGATGAGGGCAACGTTCTTGCACTAATTGATACACGGTGTCATCACCGACTTCTTTGCGAAACGCCAATGCTAGCGCCTCATGATCCAAGCTAATGCAGAAACAATGCGAATTGAGTTCGCTGTGATTATTTTTGAAGTTGTCGCAAGTAGTGGGTTTGCTTATGTCTTTTGCTGATATCTGGGGATACATTTTCAATTCCTGAAAAAATCTTTACTTCTATATTTCCATTATTATAGAATTATGACGAATAAATGCAATGTGAGATCTGCCTAAGAGTGATTTGAAAGGCCTTGCTTTGCCAACACTTTAAATTTTCAGTTAAGAAAGCGATGAACAAGCGTCACCGCACACAATGCACCTCATTATTTTGCGCTAAGTTGCTCCGCTAGCTTTGATGCAAGTCAATAGACCCTAATGAGAAGATAGAAGAGAATTATGGAGACTAAACAGGTAATCAGAGCCTTGACTGCGATTGCTCAGGAATCACGCCTGGCAGTTTTCCGTTTGCTGATACAAACCGGAAAAGAGGGTATGAAGGCTAGCAAAATTGCGGAACGTTTGATGATTCCTGCATCGTCTTTGTCGTTTCATTTAAAAGAATTGAGTCACGCAAATTTGATCACGGCGCAACCAGAAGGACGCTACATTACTTACCGTGCCAATTACGAGGTGATGAACGCCTTACTGGGTTTCTTAACTGAGAATTGCTGCAGCGGTGCAACTTGTAATGACCATCAAAAGATCGAAAAAAAAGACCTTAAGCCATAAGCGTATATCAATGCACTGTAGCTGCGGCTGGATTTATCCCATTCTCGTTTCATCACTATAGGAATACCATGACAATCACGATTTATCACAATTCCAAATGCGGCACGTCACGCAATACCTTGGCGCTCATTCGGAATACCGGTGAAGAACCCGAAGTTATTGAGTATCTCGTCCAAGTGCCCTGTAAATCACGCTTGAAAGAATTAATCGCAGCGATGGATCTGCCTGTGCGTGAGGTAATGCGTCAGAAAGAAAAAATATATGAAGAACTGCAGTTGGCTGATGCCAAATGGAGTGACGAGGCCTTGATCGACTTCATGTTGCAACATCCGATTTTGATTAATCGACCTATTGTCGTGACTGAATTGGGCGTGCGTCTATGCAGGCCTTCTGAACTTGTGCTCGATCTTTTAGCTGCGCCGCAACTAGGCGCTTTTAGCAAAGAAGATGGAGAGCAAGTGATTGATGCTGCCGGTTTGCGGGTGACGGCTAAGGCATAATTTTTGATGTAAATCGAAGTTGAAAAGAAGTCTTCTTAGATTTTTTTTCGACACAAAAAAGGGGAAGCTACGTTGTATTGCCCGTCAGTTATGCGAACAAGTGCTTAGTTATGCTTCAAAACCCATCAACGCCGCGACGCCGCGACGCAGAGTCGCCGAGGAGCGCAGAGAAAAGCGAAGATTTTACTGGGTTTCGCTGCGTATCTCCGCGTCTCGGCGTTGAGATGTTCTCATCTTCGTCTTAACTGAACGAGGACATACGTCGCGTCATATATCCCTTTTTTTATACCCGTGGAAGCTTCTGTTTATGGATTTTTCTCGCTTAAGGTCTCATGTACGCGTCCCACATCCATTAAGGCGGCTGAACCATACCACTTGTGATATTCGGCTATCATCTCACCTTTGATGATCACTGGATCGGTCGCTGTCAATTGTTTGGCCTCTTCAATATCTTTGACCGCGAATATAAATAGACCTCGCCAACCATCTACGCCATCAAATGGACCGGCTAAAGCCAGCTTCCCTTCCGCTGCGAGCCGTTTCATATTGGCAAAATGGCCGGCAAACATCTCGTCGCGTTCTTTGCCAGCAGCCACTTTATTCGGGCCGGTTTTCAGTACCACCAAAACATAACTACGCATACCTCGCTGATCAGCGCCCATACGTTTGGCCGCATCTGCATCGTACTTGGGGTTGGTTGCGGGTGAGTTCGATTGCGCCATACATGTAGCGTTGATAAGGGTGAAGCTCATCAAGAGAAAACTAAGCAATTTCATTAATGAAGCTAAGGCTGATTGTGGTTTTAAATAGTGCATGTGGTGCTCCTTGATAGTGTGAGTCGATTCAAGAATTGCTTTTTTTCTCCGCTCGTTAGTATAGGATATGCCATGATGTTCTCCTATATTTTGTCGGAGCAGCGATGCAAATCCTTGGTCAGATTAATGGAATGGCTTATGGTTTGAATATGTTATTTATTTAATCTGTCGTTTATCTCCGACAGCTATGATGATGGACTTCTATAAATTACTTTTTTTCGATTGCCGGGCATAGGCATCCGGAAAATTTAAGCGCAAAATGATTTAATTACTGCAGCCTACTTTCGGTGAGCCCGCATCAAAAGCGCCACGCTTGGGATTTTTACTAAGCGTGACTTTTTGTGAGTCAAGAGTGATGCCGGATTGAATTGTCTCCTTCCATCAAGCGACTTTTTATGTACGACAGCATACAATTGGGTAAGCAGCATAAGCATAAAGCTCTTCGGTTGATCTTAATACCAGTGATGCTTTTGTGCGCGCAAAATGTTTATGCAAGATGTTCTCGTCCCATCCAGGTTCCTGTATCGGCTTACAGCTATACCGTGGTGGTAAAAGGGAATCAATTTTCAGGCATACTACCTGAAGTACTGAGCGCGATAGAAGCGAAGAGCAACTGTAAATTCGTATATACGCTAGTACCCAAAAATCGCCAGGAAATCTTATTCGAGACTGGGCAATCAGATTTATTAGTCAGCGCTGTGAAAACGACGCGTCGCGATAAGTTTGGTACTTTTTTTCCTTTTGTACAGTTACGCGCAGCCTTGATTTCTATTGATGGCCAATTTCCGCCGCTACACAGTGCCAAAGATATTATTGCGCGTTCAGAGATGAAATTGGTGGTGGTTCGGGCTTATGATTACGGCCCGGCTTACCTGTCTATTGTTGATGAAATGAGTAAGTTGGGTCGAGTTATCGTCGAGCCTGATCCGATTTCTGTAGCCAAGCTTATCAGGAGTAATCCTAAGTACGTCACCATCATGGCGCCCACTATTTTTTCTGGTATTGTGCAATCCGAGCCCGTACTGGGAAACCTGAATGGAAAAATTCGTTTTGAAAAATTGGACGAACTACAGTGGACTGATAGTGGCGTCTATATTTCAAAAATGTCGCTGAGTGCGATTGATCAGGCCTACTTGAAAACGCAATTCGATAAGCATGCCAATATGGATAGTATTTGGAGATCCTACCTTAATTACTATCCGCCCGAAGTAATCAAGATAGGTATACGCCCGCGTGAGAACGGACATTAAAATTTTGCCGATGGGACTTCGAGTATGTTCTGCTTTTTTGCCACCTGAATTGGTGGCATTTTCATTTTTATTGTCGCGCTAGTTGGGTCTTGTTGCGTCGTATTTCCATCATTCTGAACTAAGTTGTGATGCGCTTGTCAATAGACTCTGGTATTGTCTTTTCTCTTTTTATTTTCTCTTCCTTCTTTACTTTGGAGCGTCAAATGCGTCCTGCTTTTCCTTTAGTAAGTTTAAGCTTTTTGTTGGCAAGCTCTGAATTGCTGGCACAGACCAGTACACCAGTCAACGCGACTAAGGAGTTGCCCGCGCTGAGTGCCAGTGAAAAGAAAGCTGATGTTAAGCCCGAAGCAAAAGCACAGCCGGCAGTGCCGCGTCCAATTGAAATTGCCGATATGGGAGCGTGGAAAGGTATCAGTTCTGCAGCGATTGCTGCTAACGGCCAATGGGCTGCCTGGCGTATCAGTGAATCCGAAGGCGATGCGAACGTCGTCGTCAAATCGCTCAATGGCAAGGAAGAATATAGTTTTCCGGCAGGGCAGGGCGCGGGCTCTTTAGAATTTTCCGATGATGGTTTATGGCTGGCATTCACGGCGCACCTGAGCAAAAAAGATCAGGACGCGGCAAAAAAAGCCAAGAAACCTATACAGACCAAAGTGACTTTGGTTGATCTTAAAACCGGCAAAGCCACGACAGTGGACAAAGTACGTAAATTCGCCTTCGCCAATCAACGTGGCGGCTGGATCGCGATGCATAAAGCGATGGCCGATGGTGCTGCAGCTGCGGCGCCCGCACCCGCAGTCCCGGGAGCACCTCCAGTGCCGGCGAAGCCAAAAGGTTCTGATTTACTCTTGAAGAATTTAAAGACCGGTGTTTCGCTGAATTTGGGCAATGTCTCAGAATTTGAATTTGATCATCAAGGACGCTTTTTGGCATATCTGGTCGACGCCGCAGACAAGTCGGGTAATGCGGTCATCGTGCAGACCCTCGATAGCGGCGCCAGTCAGGTTTTGGATGAAGGTGAGGTGGTTTACGAAAAATTATTGTGGAATGACAAAGGCAACGGTTTTACGGTTTTAAAAGGTATAGAAGACAAAGCTTACCAAGACAAATTGTGGAATGCTCTGGGCTTCCGTCTCGAAGCGAATAGTAGTTTTACGAAAACGATTATCGATCCCGCCAAGTTGAAGGACTTTCCGGCAGACATGACGATTTCAGGTGATGCGCAACCGCGTTGGAGTAAAGACTTTGCCTGGATTTCATTCGGTATTAAAGAAGCCAAGAAAAAGCCAAAAGAAGAAAAGAAAGAGCCTGAAGCAGACGAAAAAGTAAATCTGGTGTTATGGCATCATCAAGACAAACGTTTGCCGACTCAGCAAAAAGTACAACAGGACATGGACAAGAAGCGTTCCGCTGCAGCGCTGTATCGTGTCGCGGAAGATAAATTTGTGCGCTTGGGCGATGAGAAATTGACCAGTGTCTCCCTGCCATCGGCGGGTGATTGGGCATTGGCGCAAGACGATAGCGAATACCAGCGCCAGGCCAGTATGGATGGTCGTCGTTTTAGTGATGTCTATGCGGTGAACTTGAAAAATGGTGAGCGCCGTTTGTTGAATAAGCAAGCCAGTTGGACTTTCGGCCTTGCCTACGATGGTCGCCATTACTTGCATTACGAAGACGGACACTTCTTTAGCGTAGAAATGGCAAGCGGCAAACGCCACAATTTAACCGCAGGCTTGAGCGCCAGTTTTATCAATTTGGACGATGATCACAATCTGGTCAAACCACCTGTGCAGCCGTTTGGTTGGAGCGCTGATAGCCGCTTTGTGTTGCTAAGTGATGGTTGGGATATTTGGAAAATGCCAGCGGAAGGTGGCAAAGCGGTGCAGTTGACCACCGACGGTCAGCGTGATCAGGTTCGTTACCAGCGTCGTCTGGTGCTCGATCCAGATGAAAAGGGCATTGATCTGAGCAAGCCACAGTATTTTAGCGCCTACGGGGAATGGACCAAGAAAGCGGGCTTTTTGCGGCTTGAGCCAAATGCTAGTGTAAAACGTTTGGCTTTTGATGATGCTTCTTATCGCCGTTTAATGAAGGCAGAAAAAGCAGATGTCTTTTTGATGTCGAAAGAGACTTCGATTGCGCCGCCAGATTTGTACGTCAGCGGTGAGCAACTTAACGATGCGCGTAAGCTCACAGATCTCTCCAGCCAGGAAAAAAATTACACCATGGGCAGTGGCGCCATGTTGGTCAACTATGTCGGCACTGATGGCAAAAAATTACAGGGTGCTTTGTTTTTACCGACTAATTATCAAGCCGGTAAAGCCTATCCAACCATCGTGTACATCTATGAAAAATTGAGTCAGGGTTTGAATAGCTATACGCCACCCGTAGTTGGCGGCGGCGGTTTTAATCGTTCTTACTATACTAGTCATGGCTATGCCGTATTTAATCCCGATATCACTTATCGTTTAAATGATCCTGGTGTCAGTGCTAAAGAAAGTGTCTTGCCCGCCCTGCAGGCAGCGATCGCAACGGGTGTAGTGGATGCCAAGCGTGTTGGTTTGCAGGGCCATAGCTGGGGTGGCTACCAAACTGCTTTTTTAGTCACGCAAACGGATGTGTTTAAAGCAGCGTCTGCTGGCGCTGCGTTGACCAATATGATCAGTATGTACAGTTTGGTGTATAAAAACTCCGGTAGCACCAATCAAGCGATTTTCGAGAGTAGTCAAGGGCGTTTCCTTGGTGCGTACAACGATCATTGGGAAGCCTATGTACGTAATAGCCCCGTGTTCTTTGCCAAGAATGTGAAGACGCCTTTACTGATGTTGCAAAATGATGTGGATGGTGCGGTGGATTACACGCAGGGCGTGGAGTATTTCAATACCTTACGTCGTGCTGGTAAAGACGTCATCATGCTGGAGTATCCAGGAGAAAATCATGGCTTGGTGAAGAAACCAAATCAAAAGGATTATATGCAGCGTATGAAAGAGTTTTTTGATTTTCATTTGAAAGATAAGGCCGCACCGGAATGGTTGAGTAAAGGCGTTGCCTGGTTGAAAATGGAAGAACACTTGAAAGAACGTGCTAGTCTGGTGAAACCACCAGAAGTAAAGGCACCTGTTAAGGCGGATGAAAAGAAAGTAGCCGATCCAAAAACGGCTGAAGTGAAGGCACCTTAATCTGCTTCTATTCAATGCGCTTACATAGAGTATAGGCTCAATCGCAGTGAAGACAAAAAGCCACAGTTCGCTGTGGCTTTTTGCTTGACTACTCAATTTTTTTATCTTTTACAGCTGCTTTTTTGGGCAACACAAATCTGAATTGCGTGCCGTGATTGACCTTGCTTTCTAAGCTAACACTGCCGCCCAGAACTTCCGTGACCAAATTGTAGACTATGTGTAATCCCAGGCCCGAGCCACCTTGTCCCAACTTGGTGGTAAAGAAAGGATCAAACACGCGTTTAATATGCTCTGGCGGTATGCCCACGCCATCATCTTTGAACACAATTTCTATCTCATTTTCGTTGAGTTCTTTGGCGCTTAAGTGCATTTGACCGTGATCCCTGCCCTCAAAACCGTGGCTCACTGCATTATTGATGGTGTTGGTTAAAATTTGTGCCAGAGCACCTGGATAACTCTCCATTAGCACGCCTTCCTGCAGGCTCACAGTGAGTTGAAAGTTGGTTCGCCTGTAGATGGGTTCCAGCGTGAGCAAGACTTCTTCCAGACTTGATTTTAAATCGAACAAGCGATATTGATCACTCGATTGATCGACCGCAACTTGCTTAAAACTGAATATTAATTGTGCTGCTCTTTGCAAATTGCGTAGCAAGATATCGGCGCCTTTTTTGCTATCTTCAACTAATTGTAAGAGGCGCGTTTTGCGCAATTGTCCTGCGTTAATTTCATTGGCTAACGTTTGCGTATAGTCGTGAATGGTGCTGGCAACCATCAAACTATTGCCTATCGGTGTATTTAATTCATGAGAAATCCCCGCGACCAGATAACCCAGCGCTGCCATTTTTTCGGAGCGGAACATTTCATCTTGCATCGCTTTCATCGTATTTAAAGCTTGCTCTAGTTCTTTATTGGCATCGGCCAGGCTTTGTGTTCGTTCTAATACTTTTTCTTCCAACTGGGTATTGAGCGTGCGCAATTGTGATTCGACGTGGCGTAAATGAGAGATGTCTAGTGGTGAAAAAATCAATAACTGTTCCGCATTTGATACAAATCGCTTGGATGAAATTTGGCAAATGTGTGAATGACCTTGGCTGTCACATAAACCGACTTCATATTGCTTCACGACGCCTTGTTCTAGTAAGAGTTTGTTGTGTTGATTCGCATCCGCTTGATTCGTCCAAATATTCAAGTCGTGCAGAGACTTGTGCATTGCTTGTTCGGCGCTGTAACCCCATTGCCGTAATAAATAGTCATTGATTGCTAATATTCTTTGATCACTGAAGCGCAGCAATGCCAATGGTACAGGGGAATTCTCAAACAGGTCAGCGAACTTACTTTCACTGGATTTTAAATGGGCTTCTGAGGCTCGCAGAGATTGCTCAGATTGATGCAAACGCTGGAATTGTCGCCATAAGAATAAGCAAAGTAAGACCAGCAATAAAATAATTATCGATGAAAATAGTATCCTATTTTGACTACGCTCTTGCCATGGGCTTAAGATGGTATCGGTATCGCGCGCGAAAATTGAAATGACGGGGTAATCCTTGAATTTTCGAAAGGTGTACAGGCCAGGTTTAGCATTCGTATCGTTTAAAAAGCTGTGATCTTCAAACATACCTTCTTCGGTGGATTTGTTGAGATGCGCTATCATGGCTGACTTTGAAAGATCTTGGCCTACCTGATTGGATATGAACGGAAAGCGCACGATAATCACGCCGGTGTTGGTGAATAGTGCGACGATCGCTTTACTATCGCGTGCGACACGTTGGTAGACATTGCTAAAATAGGAAACGCTGATATCAGTGCTGATAATGCCAAGATAGTGACCATTATCCGTAAACACATTTCGCGCAACCGGGACGACTAATTCTCCATCATAAAAGCGCTGGAATGGGCGCCCTAAAAGTAGCTTTCTATCTTCACGGTGCTGTAGCAAATAGGGAATATAAGTTCTGTCGTCAGCATCGGTCTGGTAGGCTGGATAATCGATAGAGCTAACCCAGGCCTGTCCATCCGGATTGACAAATTGCAATGCTTTGAGTACGCGATTGAAGGGCTGAGCTTTGGTTAAAACCTCACGAATGACCGTGTCGGTAATAGGTTTTTGTTTGCCCTCACTTAAAATAGCATTGACCACGGTATCGAGATTACGCTCTGCGTCGTGCAAGGTTTGAGTTGCATGCTCTTCTAAAAGACGCACTGCCACCAGTCCATGCTGGTACTCTGAGTCGATGGTCAGTTTGCGATCTTGATTAATGGCCCACCAGGATTGCGAGATGATTGCTGCAATAATTAACCCTGTGAACAGTGCTAATAGCAGGCCGATCGTCGTTAGTGAGAATTTATTTTGTTTGATTGCCATTGTGGCGCGTTCTTCTTTTTTATCGATAAATACCGGTACCTAAACACAGGTCTAATCCAGGTACACGTTCGACATAGCCTTGTTTCGGTTCAACCTCTTTCGTTACTGGATTTGGCCAGCGGTATTTGGTCCAGCCTTTGCCTTCTTTCGACGTAAAGCAGATTTTTACCATCGCAGCAATCAGATAGACACCATCGATGTCACGCATCTCTAACATGACTTTGCCTCGGATTTTGGGATTTTTCCCGTGTACTGCTTGATACCCCTTGGAATCCAAGGTGTACAGATAAAGATCACCATTTGGATTGATTTCGCTCTTAGAGTTAAAAGGGCTGTCTAGTCGGTTAAATTCAATGATACTTTTCTCCAGACCATTTTTTTGCAAATAGGCCTGGGCTTTTTGTATAAGCGCGGTGGCGGCACGTGCATCGCTACGTTCAATCGCAAAGCTGCCGGCGATATTCGGGCAGATCATAATGACAATAAATACGCCTATAGCTAGGTAACGCATTGTTTTCTCCTTAATCATCATAGCGCTAGCAATGGTGGATAGTTTGTTGAATCGCAAAAAATGCCACAGCTTGCTTGTCATTCCTGAATCCTTGTAATTCATTGTAATGTAAAAAACTCTTGTTCCAAAGAAAAAGGCCTCGAATTTGTTCGAGGCCTTTCGCTGTTGTCTTAGCGCGTTGGTCGATCTTACTTTTTATCTTTTTTGCTTCGTTTAGCCCATTCCATCATTTCACTTTCTAATATGGATAAAGGAACAGAGCCAAGGCTTAGCAACTTGTCGTGAAAGGCGCGCACATCAAATTGATCGCCGAGAATTTGTTCTGCTTTTTTGCGCGTCTCACGAATTTTCAGTTCGCCAAGTTTATAGGCCAGAGCTTGACCGGGCCAGGAGATGTAGCGGTCCACTTCGGTCGTAATTTCATGTTCTGACATGGCGGTGTTTTCGCGCATGAATGTTTGTGCTTGTTCACGCGTCCAACTCTTGGCATGCATGCCCGTGTCGACCACTAAACGAGTGGCGCGCCACATTTCATAGACCAGACGTCCGAAGTGATGATAATGATTTTCGTAAAAGCCCATTTCCACACCCAAATGCTCAGCGTACAAACCCCAGCCTTCGCCAAATGCGGAGATGTAGGAGCTGCGTCGAAATTCTGGTTGTTCTGCTTGTTCACCTGCTAAGGCGATTTGCAGATGATGGCCTGGCACTGCTTCATGTAAAGTGAGCGCAGGCAAAGCCCACATAGGCCGCTGATCAAGTAATGAAGTATTTACCCAGTAGTTCGAGGGGCGATTCGCATCGCCGCTGCCAGCATAACGGCCTGCGGTATAGGTTGGCGCAATGTCGGCAGGCACAGGTTGAATGCCATAAGGCTTGCGCGGTAGTCGGCCAAAATAGCGTATTAACAGACCATCCGCTTTCTTTGCCCAGTATGCGGCTTCGGCTAATAGTTCATGGGGGGTCTTGGCATAAAATTGCGGATCGGTGCGTAAAAAATGCAAGAAGGCGGGGAAGTCGCCGTTGAACTTAAGATCCGCAATGATTATGTGCATATCATTACGGATGCGAGCAACCTCCGACAAGCCTATAGCATGGATTTCTTCAGGACTGGTGTCCAGGGTCGTGTACTCTAAAATCTGGGCGCGATAGAAGGCTTTGCCGTTTGGTAGGTCATATGCCGCGATAGTTTTGCGTGCATTCGGCATGTAATCATTGCGAATAAAAGTCAGCAATTCCTGGTAGGCGGGGATTACTTTTTCAGCGATTAATTTTTTCGCCCGCTTCTGTAAATCTTGTTGCTGCGTTGGTGTGATACTCACTGGGAGTTGTGAGAATGCTTTATAAAACACACTTTGTTCTATGTCGCTAACCACATGCCTTTGTATGCTGGCATCACGTCCTGTCAATACGACTTGGGGCATGGTCATGCCGCGTTCTATGCCCAACTTCATCAACGCAATTTTTTGACTAAAATTGCGCGGAATACTGGCGAGTTGCTTTAAGTATTGTTCGCAGGCTTTGAGATTGGTGCAGCGCGTCGATTCAGCTGCACCAGCGGTGCCGGCCCAAAACTGACTATCTGAGTTGAAAGTGAGCAAATGCGCATTTAAGCTAATTGCATTGATGCGATTGGTGAGTTGGTCAGAAAAAATTCTCAGGTTAATTTTCGATTCATTGGACAGGGAATTTGCAGGAATATTCTGTGCTTCCCTAGCGAAACCGCGCCACACCGCAAGACGTCTTTGTTCCGCAGCATCACTATAGTCGGCGATTGTGATTTCATCTTCATCATCGGCCTGACGGCGACCGGGAAATTCCTTATTTCTATAGGCGGCTTCTTTTTGATAAAGCTCTTTGAATGCTTTTTCAGCTTGCTCTTGCTCGGCATTCGATTTGGCATTGCTAATGACACTAGCGGCTTGATCCTTAACTTTGCTAGCAATCGCTTTTTCTTTGATAGTCTCGCTTATCTGGCTATTCGCATACGCTGGATTGATAGAGAAACTACTAATTGCCGCGATTAAGCTTAGCATCAGTGGCCGCAGAGCGATGGCGGGTTTATCTAGTGAAAGTGTCGAACTCTTCTTTTTGTGGTGCATAGATGTCTCCTGGAGAGCAATAAAAATTGACGCATGGAAATTAAATATACTACAAATATACCCGGTAGTCCCTTTGAATTTAAGATCGCATAGGCGGGTCTATTTGACTATTTAAAAGACTATTGTTGATATTTGCTTCAAATCGGGTCGTCATAACTATGTGCGTTCTGAGCGGTTCGCGGTGCGAAAGTTCATTGTTGTAGTAATGTGCAAAATGCTTAGGCAGAGCTACATTTCTTAGACAGCTTGTGGTTGGCTTGATAAACTGAAAATTATATAAATCAAATACGAGCACATCGCATGACTACCTTGGCTTCATACACCGCCCATTTCTGGTCTAGTGCAGAATTAGGGACAAATTCCATTATTTTTCTAAATCTGACTGGCGCCATGCTACTTGGCTTTTTAGTCGGATATGAGCGCTCTTATCACGGGCGTGCAGCCGGCATGCGAACCTATGGCTTGGTTTGTATGGCTTCAGCAGCCTTGGTCGTGATCGCTGGCTATCCAGATTTTTGGTTTGGTGCTCGTTCGCTGGCACCAGTTGCATTGGATCCTTCTCGAACCATACAAGGCATCGTTACCGGCATAGGTTTTCTTGGGGCCGGGGTGATTATGAAAGAAGGCTTTAGCATTAGTGGATTAACAACGGCGGCATCGTTGTGGGCTTCGTCTGCGATAGGTATCTTGGTGGGAGTTGGCTTCTATGCGGCAGCGATACTGCTGGCCTTTCTTTCCGCAGCCTGTATGATCTGGGTATATAAGCTGGAAGCATGGTTGCCAGCGAGACAAGCAATCTCTATCGTGATGCAATTCAGAGAGGGCTTTACCGCAAATGAAGCTGCAATACGCAAATTGGCAATGGAACGTGGTTATGAGGTTGCTGGGGGCACCATTATCATCTCCTTAAAAGATGGAAAAACAGAATGGCGTTTTGTGGCGGTCGCGCTAAATCGTAAATCAGCTAACTCAATCAGCGCACTTTCAGAAGAAATGAATAAATTTGAGGGCTTGGTTTCTTATCAACTTGCACATGCTCGCAATTAGTTTATTTGTTAAATTTGCAGGTGAAGCCCCCTAAGTTTTTTCAAAAAACAGAAAAAAATGCGGGCGATCCTAAAAAGCTATTGACAGCTAAAACAAACATCTCCATAATTCGGGGTTCCCTGGGAGGGGTGGCCGAGTGGTTAAAGGCGACAGACTGTAAATCTGTTCTCTCTGAGTACGCTGGTTCGAATCCAGCCCCCTCCACCAGGCAGAATTTGTGGCTGAAGTTGTTTCGAATCAGTTTCGTATGCGGGTGTAGCTCAATGGTAGAGCCGAAGCCTTCCAAGCTTAAGACGAGGGTTCGATTCCCTTCACCCGCTCCAAGTTTAAAGTTTTGTCTCTGCATGTGTGTTGTGCAAAGAGCTGCCCTTGTAGCTCAGTGGTAGAGCACTCCCTTGGTAAGGGAGAGGCCACGTGTTCAATCCACGTCAAGGGCACCAGTGTAGTTTTAAATCATCGTCTTCGCATTGTTATTATCAGGCGTGTGCTTGGTAGCTTAAGAAGATCTCTCACAATCGTTAGGAGTCTAAAATGGCAAAAGGTAAGTTCGAACGCACCAAGCCGCACGTTAACGTCGGTACAATTGGTCACGTGGATCACGGTAAAACGACATTGACAGCAGCGATTGCGACAGTATTGTCTAAGAAATTTGGCGGCGAAGCTAAAGCATACGACCAGATCGATGCAGCTCCAGAAGAAAAAGCACGTGGTATTACGATTAATACTGCGCACGTAGAATACGAAACAGCAGGCCGTCACTATGCTCACGTTGACTGCCCAGGCCATGCTGACTATGTTAAAAACATGATTACTGGTGCTGCTCAGATGGACGGCGCTATTCTGGTTTGCTCCGCAGCTGACGGTCCAATGCCACAGACACGTGAGCACATCTTGTTGGCACGTCAAGTTGGTGTTCCATACATCATCGTATTCTTGAACAAATGCGACATGGTTGATGACGCTGAGTTGTTGGAATTGGTTGAAATGGAAGTTCGTGAATTATTGTCTAAATACGAATTCCCAGGTGACGATTTGCCTATCATCCAAGGTTCCGCAAAAATGGCGCTCGAAGGCGACAAGGGTCCATTGGGCGAAGAAGCGATCATGAAATTGGCTGATGCTTTGGATTCTTATATCCCAACACCAGAACGTGCTGTTGACGGCGCATTCTTGTTGCCAGTGGAAGACGTGTTCTCCATTTCTGGTCGCGGTACAGTGGTAACGGGTCGTATCGAACGCGGTATCATCAAAGTCGGCGAAGAAATCGAAATCGTTGGT
Organism: Undibacterium sp. GW821-FHT11H02; assembly: GCF_058808015.1. Classification (NCBI taxonomy): domain Bacteria; kingdom Pseudomonadati; phylum Pseudomonadota; class Betaproteobacteria; order Burkholderiales; family Oxalobacteraceae; genus Undibacterium; species Undibacterium sp. GW821-FHT11H02. The sequence continues at coordinate 329,568 of NZ_JBXARG010000002.1, forward strand.
ATTAAAGATACAGTCAAAACAACATGTACTGGTGTTGAAATGTTCCGCAAATTGCTGGATCAAGGTCAAGCTGGTGACAACGTGGGTGTCTTGTTGCGCGGTACTAAGCGTGAAGATATTCAACGTGGTCAAGTTTTGGCGAAACCAGGTTCAATCAAGCCGCATGATCATTTCACAGGCGAGATCTACGTTTTGTCTAAAGATGAAGGTGGTCGTCATACACCATTCTTCAATAACTATCGTCCACAGTTCTACTTCCGTACAACGGACGTAACTGGTTCAATCGAGTTGCCGAAGGATAAAGAAATGGTGATGCCAGGTGATAACGTCTCTATCACAGTTAAGTTGATCAACCCGATCGCGATGGAAGAAGGTCTCCGTTTCGCGATTCGTGAAGGTGGTCGTACTGTTGGTGCGGGTGTTGTTGCAAAAATTATCGCTGGTTAATAGTTTTAAGTAGTAAAGACGAATTGGATAGTGGCTTAAAAAGTTGCTGTCCTCTTCGTTTGTAAAAAGCTGTAGGGGTGTAGCTCAACTGGCAGAGCGTCGGTCTCCAAAACCGAAGGTCGTAAGTTCGATCCTTACCGCCCCTGCCACCATCAAGGCCAAAAGGCATCGAAAGTAAAAATCAGCATGTCTAACCAAACCGTTCAAACTGTCAGTACTTCCAGTGATAAATATAAAATCATTTTGGCGGTGATTGCTGCTGTTGCTGGTGTCGTTGCATTTTATGTTCTCGCTGGTCAAGCGAAGTATGTGCGTTTAGGTGCTTTGTTTGGTGGTCTTGCATTAGCTCTGATATTGGTCTTTATCTCTGAGACAGGTCGCGAGCTGGTGTCGTTTGCTAAAGAATCGATTCGTGAAGCTAAGAAAGTGGTTTGGCCCACTCGCAAAGAGGCGGGGCAAATGACTGCGGTGGTATTCGGATTTGTATTGATTATGTCAATCTTCTTGTTTACGACTGATAAAGTTCTTGAATATTTAATTATGAATGTAATTCTTGGGCTTAAATAATGAGCGAACAAATCACAGACAAAAATGCAGATAATGCGCCAGAGCAAGACTCTGGTGTTTCTGTCCCTAAGAGTGCAAAGAAATGGTATGCCGTGCATGCCTATTCTGGTATGGAAAAGAGTGTTCAGCGTGCATTGACGGAGCGCATTGAGCGCGCCGAAATGCAGGATATGTTTGGACAGATTTTGGTGCCTACCGAAGAAGTGATAGAAGTTAAGAATGGTAAGAAAAGTGTTACAGAGCGTCGTTTGTTTCCTAGTTACGTTTTCGTGGAAATGGAAATGACAGATGATACCTGGCACTTAGTGAAGAATACGAGCAAAGTGACTGGTTTTATTGGTGGAAAATCGAATAAGCCAGCGCCAATTCCGCGTCACGAAATAGAAAAAGTGTTGCAACAGGTGCAGGATGGGGTTGAAAAACCAAGGCCAAAAGTGTTGTACGAAGTTGGCGAAGTGGTCCGTATTAAAGAAGGCCCATTCACAGATTTCAACGGTAATGTCGAAGAAGTCAATTACGCGAAATCTAAGGTGCGTGTGAATGTGACTATTTTTGGACGCGCAACTCCAGTGGATCTGGAATTCGGTCAAGTCGAAAAAGTATAAGTAGTAAATGTAGTAAGCGGGGCTGGCACCGCACAGAAATGTAAAGGCTGGTGAAAAAAAGCGAGGAGCCTGTTGGTTGGTCATATGACCAAGAGGCGCTACCACTCAACCATAGAAGGAGCCATCATGGCAAAGAAAATTATTGGTTTTATCAAGCTGCAAGTTCCAGCTGGTAAAGCAAATCCATCCCCACCAATCGGTCCAGCATTGGGTCAACGTGGTTTGAATATCATGGAATTCTGCAAAGCATTTAATGCGCAGACTCAAGGTATGGAACCAGGTATGCCAATTCCAGTTGTGATCACCGCATTTGCTGATAAGTCTTTCACATTCGTGATGAAGACGCCGCCAGCAACTTACATGATCAAAAAAGCAGCTGGCATCACTAAAGGTTCTGCTAAACCACATACAGACAAGGTTGGCAAAATCAGTCGTGCGCAAGCCGAAGAAATCGCAACAGCTAAGCAAAAAGACTTGACTGCTGCAGATATGGAAGCAGCTGTGCGTACAATCGCAGGTTCTGCTCGTTCCATGGGCATCACGGTGGAGGGTCTGTAATGGCTAAGTTATCTAAAAAAGCAAAATTGCTGAAGACAAAAGTAGATCGTTTGAAGGTTTACCCATTTGATAACGCTATCGCGTTGATCAAAGAATGCGCAACTGCAAAATTTAATGAATCTATCGACGTTTCTGTTCAACTCGGCGTTGATCCTAAGAAATCTGACCAAGTAGTTCGTGGCGCGGTTGTTTTGCCAGCTGGTACAGGTAAAACAGTACGCGTAGCGGTATTCGCACAAGGCGCTAAAGCTGAAGAAGCTAAAGCCGCTGGCGCAGATATCGTTGGTATGGAAGATTTGGCTGAGCGTATCAAAGCTGGCGACATGCCATTTGATATCGTTATTGCTTCTCCAGATACTATGCGTATCGTTGGTACTTTGGGTCAAGTTTTGGGTCCACGTGGTTTGATGCCAAACCCGAAAGTCGGTACTGTGACTCCTGACGTTGCAACAGCAGTTAAAAATGCTAAAGCAGGTCAAGTTCAATACCGTACTGATAAGGCAGGTATTATCCACACAACAATCGGTCGTAAATCATTCGCTGATGGCGATTTGAAATCGAACTTGTTGGCCTTGATCGAAGCATTGAACAAAGCTAAACCAGCGACAAGCAAAGGTGTTTATCTGCGTAAAATCTCCATCTCATCCACTATGGGTGCTGGCGTACGCGTAGATCACATTAATTTGTCTGCGTAATAGCTAAAAGTAGTAATAAGAATTAAGTCCATTCATCTTTTAGGTGAGTGGCGCATCTTTGGGCTGTTTGCTATTGCTTGCTTCGGTAGGTGTTGGCAAACAGAGTGTCAAAGACCGTTGGGCTTTTTAAATTCGTTTAGAAAGTTAATTGTTGAGAAGTGATTCTTGATGCCCAACGCAGATGGTGTACCCGAGCAAGTTTTGTAGTGACTACTGGTAATCCAGTGAAGCTCCTAACTTCGGACGCCGTGTTCGAAACGATATGAGGGAAGTGCATCATTGTGGTGTATCGACTGAGTATCATTTAAGGAGGTTGACCGTGAGTCTCAATCTGAATGACAAAAAGGCTGTTGTCGCCGAAGTCTCTGCAAAAGTAGCAAAAGCGCAGACTATCGTCGTAGCCGAATACCGTGGCATACAGGTCGGTCATTTGACGCAATTACGTGCTAGCGCACGTGCTCAAGGCGTATACATGCGCGTGTTGAAAAACACACTCGCACGTCGCGCTGTAGAGGGAACTGCATTTGCAAGCCTCGCTAACGAAATGACAGGTCCGTTGATCTATGCGATCTCGGAAGATGCTGTTGCTGCTGCTAAAGTTGTTCAAGACTTTGCAAAAAGCAATGACAAGTTAGTCGTTAAAGCTGGTAACTACGCTGGTAAATCTTTGGATAAAGCTGGTGTTATCGCGTTGGCAAGCATTCCTGCTCGTGAAGTATTGTTGGCGCAAGTGTTGGGTATGATGCAGGCTCCTGTATCAGCATTCGCACGTGCATTGGCAGCACTCGCAGCAAAACAAGAATCTGGTTCACCAGCAGCACCGGCAGCAGAAGTTGCCGAAGCAGCAGCTGAGTAAGATTTTTCGTCAAATACCGAATCATAGTAATTTAAATATTGGAGTTTCAAATGGCAATTAGCAAAGACGATATCCTGGAAGCCGTAGGCGCGATGTCCGTAATGGACTTGAACGACCTGGTTAAGGCATTCGAAGAAAAATTTGGCGTTTCCGCTGCTGCAATGTCAGCTGGCCCAGCTGCTGGTGCTGCTGCTGCTGCTGTTGAAGAGCAAACAGAATTCAACGTTATTTTGTCTGAAGTTGGCGCAAATAAAGTTGGCGTAATTAAAGCTGTTCGTGAATTGACAGGTCTGGGCTTGAAAGAAGCTAAAGACGTAGTTGATGGCGCGCCAAAAACAGTTAAAGAAGCTGTTTCTAAAGCGGATGCTGAAGCTGCTAAGAAGAAATTGGAAGAAGCTGGTGCGAAAGCAGACATCAAGTAATTCCATGTTATACTGGCGGACTTTCGAGTTTGCCTAAGTCAAAGGAAGGAATCTTCTTGCAAGAGAAGGTTCCTCTTTGGCTTCTCTGTCGTTCTCACGGCAGAATTGTTTGTAAGTTGTTTGAAATTTCCTAAGCCGAATCTCATAAGGTGAGGGCTGAGACTTGAGGTTTCTTGATGGTTTTTCTTGTAGTGTCATTTACCTGGAAAAAAGTTTTGAAATCTGAATTCTCCATCCTTCCTTGCCACTCACGGAGTGTCCATGCACTACTCATTTACTGAGAAGAAGCGCATTCGCAAATCTTTTGCGAAACGCGCTAACGTCCACCACGTTCCGTTCCTGCTGGCGACCCAGCTCGAGTCATATCATAGTTTTTTACAGCAAGACAAAGTTGCGTCTGTGCGTAAAAATGAAGGCCTTCAATCGGCCTTTACTTCGATATTTCCGATCGTGTCGCACAATGGGTTCGCTCGTTTAGAATTTCTATCCTACGTTTTAGGCGATCCAGCCTTTGACGTCAAGGAATGTCAACTGCGCGGTTTGACATTTGCCTCTCCTTTGCGTGCCAAAGTGCGTTTGGTGATTCTCGATAAAGAATCTCCAACCAAGCCTGTCGTTAAAGAAATGAAAGAACAAGAAGTGTACATGGGTGAATTGCCGCTCATGACTAACACGGGTTCTTTCGTGATCAACGGTACTGAGCGCGTTATCGTGTCTCAGTTGCACCGTTCACCAGGCGTGTTCTTTGAGCATGATCGCGGCAAGACACATTCTTCCGGTAAATTGCTGTTCTCAGCAAGGATCATTCCTTACCGTGGCTCATGGCTCGATTTCGAATTCGACCCTAAAGACATCCTGTTCTTCCGTATTGACCGTCGTCGTAAGATGCCTGTCACTATTTTGTTACGTGCTATCGGCATGAGCAATGAACAAATCCTGGCGAACTTCTTTGTTTTTGATAATTTCGGCTTACATAGCGATGGCGCAGAAATGGAATTCGTAGCAGAACGTTTGCGTGGTGAAGTAGCGCGTTTTGATATCTCTGACAAAGCAGGCAAATTGATCGTTGCAAAAGACAAGCGTATCAATTCCAAGCATGTACGTGAAATCGAATCTGCTGGTATCAAGATGATCTCCGTGCCTGAAGATTACTTGCTCGGTCGCGTGTTGGCGAAAAATATCGTTGATGCCGATACAGGCGAAGTCGTTGCGAACGCCAATGATGAGTTGACAGAAGAATTGTTGGCGAAATTGCGTGACGCAAAAGTGACTGATATTCAAACTTTGTACACCAATGATCTCGATCAAGGTGCTTACATTTCTCAGACTTTGCGTGCTGATGACACCGCTGACCAAATGGCAGCACGTGTCGCAATCTATCGCATGATGCGTCCTGGCGAACCACCAACAGAAGATTCTGTTGAGGCCTTGTTTAATGGCTTGTTCTACAACGAAGATCGTTACGATTTGTCTGCTGTGGGTCGTATGAAATTCAACCGCCGTATTGGGCGCGATGAATTGACTGGCGCCATGACTTTGTCAGACGACGACGTTTTGGCCGTGATAAAGATCTTGGTTGAGTTGCGCAATGGTCGCGGCGAAGTCGATGATATCGATCACTTAGGTAATCGTCGCGTGCGTTGCGTGGGTGAATTAGCTGAGAATCAATTCCGCGCTGGTTTGGTGCGTGTTGAACGTGCTGTCAAAGAGCGCTTAGGTCAGGCTGAAGCGGATAATTTGATGCCGCATGATTTGATCAATTCTAAGCCTATCTCTGCAGCGATTCGTGAGTTCTTCGGTTCCTCACAATTGTCCCAGTTTATGGATCAAACTAACCCATTGTCTGAGATCACGCATAAGCGTCGTATTTCTGCCCTGGGACCTGGTGGTTTGACACGCGAACGTGCGGGCTTTGAAGTACGTGACGTTCATCCAACTCACTACGGTCGCGTATGTCCGATCGAAACGCCAGAGGGACCAAACATTGGTTTGATCAACTCGCTCGCTCTGTATGCGCGCTTGAACGAATACGGTTTCTTGGAAACGCCATACCGTAAAGTTATCGACGGCAAAATCACGACGCAAATTGATTATCTGTCCGCGATTGAAGAAGGTCGTTACATCATCGCTCAGGCGAATGCGACGATTGATGGCGCGGGTATGCTGAGCGATGAATTGGTTTCTTCTCGTCAGGCTGGTGAGACAATTCTGGTTTCCCCAGAGCGCGTTCAATACATGGACGTTGCGACAGGTCAGGTCGTTTCTGTTGCGGCATCCTTGATTCCGTTCTTGGAACACGATGATGCGAACCGTGCCTTGATGGGTGCCAACATGCAACGTCAAGCAGTTCCTTGCTTGCGTCCAGAAAAAGCCTTGGTCGGTACAGGTATCGAACGTACCGTAGCGGTCGATTCTGGTACCACAGTACAAGCATTGCGCGGCGGTAAAGTCGATTATATCGATGCGGGTCGTATTGTTATTCGTGTCAATGACGCGGAAGCTTTGGCCGGTGAAGTCGGTGTTGATATCTATAACCTGATCAAGTACACACGTTCTAACCAAAACACGAATATTAACCAACGTCCTATCGTTAAAGTCGGTGACGTGGTTGCTAAAGGTGACGTGTTGGCGGATGGTGCGTCCACCGATTTAGGTGAATTGGCGCTCGGTCAAAATATGTTGATCGCGTTTATGCCATGGAACGGTTACAACTTCGAAGATTCGATTCTGATTTCAGAAAAAGTGGTAGCGGATGATCGCTATACATCGATTCATATCGAAGAGTTGTCCGCAGTTGCGCGTGATACGAAGTTGGGTGCCGAAGAAATCACACGTGATATCTCTAACCTCGCTGAAAACCAATTGGCGCGTTTGGATGAGTCCGGCATTGTGTATATCGGTGCTGAGGTAACTGCTGGCGACACATTGGTTGGTAAAGTAACGCCAAAAGGCGAAACACAATTAACGCCAGAAGAAAAACTTCTGCGTGCGATCTTCGGTGAAAAAGCATCTGACGTTAAAGATACTTCTCTGCGCGTGCCTTCTGGCATGGTGGGTACGGTTATTGACGTTCAAGTTTTCACACGTGAAGGTATACAGCGCGACAAACGTGCACAACAAATTATCGATGATGAATTGAAGCGCTATCGCCTCGATTTGAACGATCAGTTGCGTATTGTGGAAGGCGACGCTTTCGAACGTTTGCAACGTATGTTGATTGGTAAAGTCGCTAACGGTGGCCCAAATAAGTTGGCTAAAGGCGCGACGATTACTAAAGAATACTTTGCCGAAGTTGATAAGTACCACTGGTTCGATATCCGTCCTGCAGACGAAGATGCCGCTCGCGCTATCGAAGCGATTAAAGATTCCATCGCTGAAAAACGTCACCAATTTGATTTGGCGTTTGAAGAGAAGCGTACGAAATTGACACAAGGCGATGAGTTGCCACCAGGCGTACAAAAAATGGTTAAGGTTTACTTAGCTGTTAAGCGTCGTTTGCAACCTGGTGACAAGATGGCGGGTCGTCACGGTAACAAGGGTGTGGTTTCACGCATTGTTCCAGTGGAAGATATGCCTTACATGGCCGACGGTACACCTGCCGATATCGTGTTGAACCCGTTGGGTGTTCCATCACGGATGAACGTGGGTCAGGTTCTCGAGGTTCACTTGGGTTGGGCTGCTAAAGGTCTGGGCTTGCGTATCGGCGAAATGTTGAATGCGAAAGTCAAGGTTGAAGAGTTGCGTGGCTTCTTGAAACAAATCTATAACGAGTCTGGTAAGTCGGAAGACATCGATGGTTTGTCTGATCATGAAATCATGGAACTGACGTCCAATCTGAAGAACGGTGTCCCATTTGCAACGCCAGTGTTTGACGGTGCACATGAGTCCGAAATTCGTCGTATGTTGGATCTGGCCTATCCAGATCCTATCGCGAAGCAATTGGGTATGACACCTTCTAAGAATCAAGTTACTTTGTATGACGGTCGTACGGGCGAAGCCTTTGAGCGTAACGTCACCGTCGGTTACATGCACGTCTTGAAATTGCATCACTTGGTCGATGACAAGATGCATGCACGTTCGACTGGTCCATACTCTCTCGTGACGCAACAACCTCTGGGCGGTAAAGCACAGTTCGGTGGTCAGCGTTTCGGTGAGATGGAGGTGTGGGCACTCGAAGCCTACGGCGCGTCTTATGTCTTGCAAGAGATGTTGACTGTGAAGTCCGATGACGTGAATGGTCGTACTAAAGTGTACGAAAATCTCGTTAAGGGTGATCACGTGATCGACGCTGGTATGCCAGAGTCCTTCAACGTTCTTGTGAAAGAGATCCGTTCTTTGGGTATCGATATCGATCTCGAACGTAATTAAGTCATGAAAGCAAAAAGCTAAACCGCAGAGGCGCAGAGTAAGCAGAGATTTTTTGAGAATTTCTCTGCGTACTCTGCGCCTCTGCGGCGAATGTTTTTGATTTTGTACCAAATTTTAGTAGCATCCCAATGCCCGAATTTACTTCGGGCTTTGGTCATTCAGATGGCTCCGAATTTTTAGTGTTTTTTGTTCCCGGTATCAGCGGAACTTGCGTCGATTCAGATATCGACCTGGCTCTCCCGCTCATGCGAACAGGGTTAAACCTAAGGCATTTTAAGTCGACCATCAGCGCACAGCGATTCAACTCTTCACTGGAGTGATATACATGAAAGCCCTGCTCGATCTATTCAAGCAAGTTCAGCCCAATGAACAATTCGACGCGATCAAAATTGGTCTCGCGTCTCCAGAAAAAATCCGTTCATGGTCCTATGGCGAAGTAAAAAAGCCAGAGACAATTAACTACCGTACGTTCAAACCTGAACGTGATGGCTTGTTCTGCGCGAAAATTTTTGGCCCAATTAAAGATTACGAATGCCTGTGCGGTAAGTACAAGCGTTTGAAACATCGCGGTGTGATCTGCGAAAAGTGCGGCGTTGAAGTGACATTGGCAAAAGTGCGTCGTGAACGCATGGGCCATATCGAATTGGCTTCCCCAACAGCACATATCTGGTTCTTGAAATCCTTGCCATCCCGTTTGGGTATGGTTTTGGACATGACTTTGCGTGATATCGAACGCGTATTGTATTTTGAAGCCTATGTAGTCACCGATCCAGGTATGACTCCGCTGAAAAAATGCCAGATCATGTCTGAAGATGATTACGCAGCGAAGTACGAAGAGCATGGTGATGAATTCACTGCGTTCATGGGTGCAGAAGGTATCCGTGAATTGTTGCGCTCTATCGATATCGATCGTGATGCAGAAACTTTGCGTACTGAACTCAAAGAATCTAAATCTGAAGCAAAGATCAAGAAGTATTCTAAGCGTTTGAAAGTATTGGAAGCCTTCCAACGTTCTGGCATTAAGCCAGACTGGATGATCATGGAAGTGTTGCCAGTATTGCCGCCAGAATTGCGTCCATTGGTACCTTTGGATGGCGGTCGTTTTGCGACTTCCGATTTGAACGATTTGTATCGTCGCGTCATTAACCGTAATAACCGTTTGAAGCGCCTGATGGAATTGCGCGCTCCGGAAATCATTACGCGCAATGAAAAGCGTATGTTGCAAGAAGCGGTCGATTCCTTGTTGGATAACGGTCGTCGCGGTAAGGCAATGACTGGTGCGAATAAGCGTCCTCTGAAATCTTTGGCAGAAATGATCAAAGGTAAGGGCGGTCGTTTCCGTCAAAACTTGTTGGGTAAGCGCGTCGATTACTCTGGTCGTTCCGTTATCGTGGTTGGTCCACAGTTGAAATTGCATCAATGCGGTTTGCCAAAATTGATGGCTTTGGAATTGTTCAAACCATTCATTTTCAATAAATTGGAATTGATGGGCTTGGCGACAACGATTAAAGCAGCGAAGAAACTCGTTGAAATTCAAGAGCCAGTCGTTTGGGATATCTTGGAAGAAGTGATTCGCGAACATCCTATCATGTTGAACCGTGCGCCAACCTTGCACCGTTTAGGTATTCAAGCGTTTGAGCCGGTATTGATTGAAGGTAAAGCGATCCAATTGCACCCACTGGTCTGCGCGGCGTTCAACGCCGACTTCGACGGTGATCAAATGGCGGTTCACGTTCCTTTGTCTATCGAAGCACAAATGGAAGCACGCACATTGATGCTCGCTTCTAACAATATTTTGTTCCCATCCAACGGCGAACCATCTATTGTGCCTTCTCAAGATATCGTGTTGGGTCTCTACTATGCATCGCGCGAAGCCATCAATGGCAAAGGCGAAGGCATGATGTTCCCAGACGTTTCTGAAGCGATTCGTGCTTGGGATAACAAAGAAGTGGAATTGGCGACACGTATTACTGTACGTATTACTGAATATCCAAAAGACAAAGCCACTGGCGAATTCGTTAAAACAGTTAAGCGTTACGAAACCACAGTGGGTCGTGCGATCTTGTCTGAGATCTTGCCAAAAGGCTTGCCATTCTCGGTCTTGAATCGTCCCTTGAAGAAGAAAGAAATTTCTAAATTGATCGATACATCCTTCCGTAAGTGCGGCTTGCGCGCGACGGTGGTGTTTGCCGATCAATTGATGCAGTCTGGTTTCCGTTTGGCGACTCGTGCTGGTATTTCCATCTGTATCGACGACATGTTAGTACCACCACAAAAAGTCACTTTGTTGGCAGCGGCTGAGCACGAAGTTAAACAAATCGAGCAGCAATATGCTTCTGGTTTGGTGACTGCGGGCGAACGTTACAACAAGGTTGTTGATATTTGGGGTAAGACCGGTGATGAAGTCGGCAAGGCGATGATGGAACAACTCAAAGTTGAACCAGTCACACGTCGTGATGGCACAGTTGGTACGCAAGAATCTTTCAACGCGATTTACATGATGGCTGACTCTGGTGCGCGTGGTTCTGCAGCGCAGATTCGTCAGTTAGCTGGTATGCGTGGTCTGATGGCGAAACCAGATGGCTCCATTATCGAAACGCCGATTACCGCGAACTTCCGCGAAGGTCTGAACGTTTTGCAGTACTTTATTTCTACGCACGGTGCACGTAAAGGTCTGGCCGATACCGCGTTGAAAACAGCGAACTCTGGTTACTTGACTCGTCGTCTGGTTGACGTTACGCAAGATTTGGTCGTGATCGAAGATGATTGCGGCACATCGAATGGCGCGTCCATGAAAGCGATCGTTGAAGGCGGTGAAGTTAATGTACCGTTGCGCGATTTGATCTTGGGTCGCGTTGCTGCGAACGATATCGTTAATCCAGAAACGCAAGAAACTTTGTTGGCAGCGGGTACTTTGCTCGACGAATTCATGGTTGAAGAAATCGAGTCTTTGGGTATTGATGAAGTCAAAGTACGTACACCATTAACTTGCGACACACGCTACGGTTTGTGCGCCATGTGTTATGGTCGTGACCTCGGTCGCGGTCAGATGGTCAACGCGGGTGAAGCAGTTGGTGTTATCGCTGCACAGTCCATCGGTGAACCAGGTACTCAGTTGACGATGCGTACCTTCCACATCGGTGGTGCGGCTTCTCGTGCAGCGATTGCTTCTTCTGTTGAAGCGAAATCTAACGGTACGATACGTTTCACAGCAACGATGCGTTATGTGACCAATGGTAAAGGCGATCAGATCGTGATTTCCCGTTCTGGTGAAGTCTTGATCACGGATGATCATGGTCGTGAACGTGAACGTCATAAAGTCCCTTACGGTGCAACTTTGATCGTGAAAGATGGTATGACGATCAAAGCTGGTACGGATTTGGCGACTTGGGATCCATTGACCCGTCCAATCATTACCGAATACACCGGTCAGGTGAAGTTTGAAAACGTCGAAGAAGGCGTGACCGTTGCTAAGCAGGTTGATGATGTCACTGGTTTGTCCACTTTGGTGGTAATCGATGCGAAACGTCGTGGTTCTGCTGCGGGTAAGAGCTTGCGTCCACAAGTTAAATTGTTGAACGAAGCTGGTGAAGAAGTGAAAATTTCTGGCACTGAGCACGCGGTAACAATTGGCTTCCAGGTTGGCGCTTTGATTACCGTGAAAGACGGTCAGCAAGTACACGTTGGTGAAGTATTGGCGCGTATCCCGACTGAATCACAAAAGACTCGTGATATTACCGGTGGTCTCCCACGTGTTGCTGAGTTGTTCGAAGCACGTTCACCAAAAGACGCTGGTATGTTGGCAGAAGTGACTGGTACGGTTGCGTTTGGTAAAGAAACCAAAGGTAAGCAACGTCTGGAAATCACCGACATGGATGGCGAGAAGCATGAGTTCCTGATCACCAAAGACAAACAAGTCTTGGTGCATGACGGCCAGGTGGTGAACAAAGGTGAGATGATTGTTGACGGCCCAGCTGATCCACAAGACATCTTGCGCTTGTTAGGTATCGAAGCTCTGGCACGTTACATCGTTGATGAAGTTCAAGACGTGTATCGCTTACAAGGCGTTAAGATCAATGACAAGCACATTGAAGTCATCGTTCGTCAGATGTTGCGTCGTGTTGTCGTGGTGAATCCAGGCGATGCGAACTACATCATGGGCGAACAAGTTGAACGTTCTGATTTGTTGGGTGAAAACGATCGAGTGGTCGCGGCTGGCGGTATTCCTGCAACCTATGAAAATATCTTGTTGGGTATTACCAAAGCTTCCTTGTCGACAGATTCCTTTATCTCTGCCGCATCCTTCCAAGAGACTACACGTGTTCTCACAGAAGCTGCGATCATGGGCAAGAAAGATACTCTGCGCGGCTTGAAAGAAAACGTCATCGTGGGTCGTTTGATACCTGCAGGTACAGGGTTGGCCTACCACCGTGCTCGCAAGTTGAAAGAAACTTGGGAAGCGGACGAACGTGCAGCCTTGTTGCAAGCGGAAAAAGAAATTTTTGCGCCTGCTGCAGAAGCAACTGAGCCTGAATCTAGCGGACCAACTATGTAATTCGCTTAATTTTTTGGCGATTTGGACGCCACCACGAGTGATCGTGGTGGCGTTTTTTATTGCCCATCCAATTTTCACCACGAAGCATTTTCAAGCAAGCGGAGGTGCCGATATTCCTGCTCGGTCAGTCAATGCAATAACGGCTTCACAGCCTCGTGTCCGAAGAATAGTAGTCTCAGTGTCAGCTCTAAATCTGGATAGAAGTACGTTTCAAAATCCCTAATTTTGCGACGAGCCCTCAAATTCAGAAGCGAGCTCTATTTTGAGTTTTAAATAACTATGCGTGACGTGCATAGTTGGATGCAAACAAAGCATTGGAGAGGATAAGGACATTTGTCTTAAGATGCGCTGCCTTTCACCTGAACCAAAAAGATAAATAGGGTGAAGCGGGCGCAATAGCGTCAAACCAATTATCCAAGACTACTTATTCAAAGAATCGAGACTTACCATGTCGAGTAATCACCAAATCCCGTCCTATCTGACCCCACATGCGACTGGCCCATGGAATGTATACCTTGAGCAAATCGACCGCGTCACGCCTTACCTCGGCGGCCTGTCACGCTGGGTCGAAACTTTAAAACGTCCTAAGCGTATTCTCATCGTCGATGTCCCTATCGAACGTGATGATGGCACTATTGCTCATTTCGAAGGCTATCGTGTGCAACACAATACATCGCGTGGTCCGGGTAAAGGTGGTGTGCGTTTTCATCAAGACGTGACTTTGTCCGAAGTGATGGCTTTGTCGGCTTGGATGACAATTAAGAACTCTGCAGTCAATGTGCCATACGGTGGCGCCAAAGGCGGTATCCGCGTTGATCCTAAGACTCTGTCACGGGGCGAATTAATGCGCATGACGCGTCGATATACATCCGAAATCGGTATCATCATCGGCCCAGATAAAGACATTCCAGCGCCTGACGTCAATACCAATGAGCAAACCATGGCATGGATGATGGATACCTATTCCATGAATGAAGGCCGCACGGCAACAGGTGTAGTCACAGGTAAGCCAATTTCTCTCGGCGGTAGTTTGGGCCGTCGTGAAGCGACAGGTCGCGGCGTATTCGTCGTTGGTTGCGAAGCCGCTGCAAAAAAAGGCGTGACGATTGCAGGCGCAAAAATTGCGGTGCAAGGTTTTGGTAACGTCGGTGGTATCGCGGCACGCTTGTTCGCTGAAGCGGGTTCTAAAATCGTTGCAGTGCAAGATCACGGCGGTACGATTTTTCACTCGAACGGTTTGGATGTGCCGAAGCTGTTGGATCACGTTGCAGCACACGGCAGTGTGGCTGGCTTTGAAGGTATAGAAGCGGTATTGCCTAACAATGAATTTTGGTCAGTCAATTGCGACATCATGATCCCAGCTGCATTGGAACAGCAAATTACGGAAGCCAACGCGAACGAGATCAAAGCCAAGATCATTCTCGAAGGCGCGAACGGCCCAACCACACCAGAAGCCGATGATATTTTGCGTGACCGTGGCGTGTTGGTCGTACCAGACGTGATCGCAAATGCCGGTGGTGTGACGGTGTCGTACTTCGAATGGGTGCAAGATTTCTCCAGCTATTTCTGGACTGAGGATGAAATCAATAATCGCTTAACACGCATTATGAAAGAAGCTTTCCAATCAGTGTGGCAAGTCACGGAAGACAAAAAAGTATCGTTGCGGACTGCGGCGTTTATTATCGGTTGTACGCGAGTGCTACAGGCACGAGAAGTCCGAGGTCTCTACCCCTGATAAATCCGATTTCCGGGCGCTGTGCGTTGTTGCTTGTCCTCGCAATACTAGTGTATTGCTGCGGGAAGCGCCTAGCACAGCGTCCCGAGAATCGAATTTCTCAATAAAGGAGAATGGATACCGGTAGTAGAGTGCAGCTCGGCGTTGCAAATGCTCGCAATACTGACATATTGCTCCGCCGAAGTTCAAAATTCAGCCTTGCTCTGCATCCCGAGAATCAAATTTCTCTTGGCTCAATGTCTCGCGAGTTTAGATAAAGAAAAGTGAGTAGCCGTTGGGCCACCTCCGGCCAGAGGTCGCAAAGTTTAGCCGCTAAAGTTGAAAGAGATTTAAAAGCAAATTAGCCCCCACGTACGCACAAACCTCTCAAAGTGTAAAATACCACGGCAAACATTTCCCCACGAAGGAACACCGTGTTCAAGCTGTTAAGTTACATCCTAGTCTTGCTATTCGCAACAGAATCCAACGCCGCCGAGACCCTGGCGCGTATCAAAGAACGCAAAACCATCATCATCGCGCATCGCGAAGCCAGTATTCCTATCTCTTACTTATCCGAAGATAGCAAGCCCATAGGCTATGCGATGGATATCTGCGGCAAAGTTGTCGAGCGTATTAAACGTGAATTGAAAATGCCACAACTCACAGTCAGTTATTTGCTGGTCAATTCATCGAATCGTTTTGTAGCGATACAGGAAGGCAGAGCCGATTTTGAATGTGGCACCACCGCCAACACTGCAGAACGCCGTAAACAAATGGCGTTTTCCATCCCCTATTTTTTCTCAGCAACCCGCCTATTAACGAGTGCAGATTCAACGATTAAAAATTGGACAGACTTATCGAAAAAACGCGTCGTTGTGGTGCGCGGTAGCCTCGCTTTAAGTTTATTAAGGCAGCAAACACAACTGAAATTTTCAGAATTAAAAATCACTGAAAGCAATTCTTCTCACGCTGCTTTTGAGATGCTACAACTAGGACAGGTAGACGCTTTTGTTAGTGAAGAAGTGGTATTAGCTGGTTTGCGTGCCAGCGCAGATCAAATTCAACATTGGAAAATCACAGGCGACGGTATAGGTATAGAAGCCCAAACCATCATGTTAGCTAAAGAGGATCCCGTTTTGAAAGCCTTGATCGACAAAGAAATCGCCAGACTGATGAATGAAGGTGAACTGAACAAACTCTATGAAAAATGGTTCATGCAGCCATTGCCAACCACAGGTGTGAACTATGCTTTGCCTATGAGTTTTTTACTGCGAGATAGTATGCGGTTTCCTTCGGATAAGGTGTTTAATTAAGTTCGTCGCGCCTACTTTTCGATGTTGAGCCGTTCAGTCAGAAGTGATTTCCGTAACAGTAACGCCTCATCATAGTTGATGAATTCTGAACGAGCATCTGTGCATCTAGCAACTATTGAAGTCGGGCGATGGGTTTGCTTAACTCAGCACTCGATAGGTCGCGCCATATAGCTTTCACGCGCAGATTCTTTTTTGAAGTATTCGATTGAAATATCTTTAGGTTTAAAAACCATGTCTTCAAGCGCAACCGCACTTATTGTCTCAAGCATTAACGTCGCTCAACAACCAAGTAGGCATGTCGCGTTGTTGATGCAAGATACGCCAGATGTCAATGCAATTTGATTGCTCGAGATAGAAAATAAGATAAGGAAAATGCTGACAAGGCCAGCAACGCAAGCCAGGCAGGTTCAGCGTGTGAGCGTATCTTGGCGAGCCTGATTCTGGATAAGTTTGAATATGTTGAATGGCGGTTTCTAATTCGGCGACGAAATCAAGCGCTGCTTTGATCGCTTCTTGTTCCATGTAATAACTGATTATTGCTTGTATGTCAGCATCTGCAAGGGCTCGGCGAATCACAGCTTTGCTGCTGGGAGGCTTGTTCACGGCCACAATTACTTAGGTTTGGTGCTGTTGATCTGCGAACGTAAGTCGTCAAAGTAAGCTTGATCAAATTGCCCAATCACTTGCGATTCTGCACCTTCTATCAATAAGGCGCGTAATTGTTGCCGTTCCTGATCTTTACGGATGAGCTCACGTACATATTCGCTAGACGTGCCGTAATGCCCCTTTGCTACTTGTGTATCAACAAAGTTTTTGAGGGGCTCTGGGAGAGAAATATTCATGGTGCTCATGCAGACATCTTAGAAGTCTTGGCAAAATTTGGCAAGATTTTTTAGAGATGCTATTTGCATGTTAATAAGCATTCGCAGCTTTCAATGAGTGGAAAACGCTCAGTCGGGTTCTAAAACGGTAAAATAGAGGCTAATTTGATGTTCTTAGAACAATCATTGCCTCCTCATCGTTTTAGCGAGCTTTTATGACTACCACTCCCATCCAACAACTCACCATCACCCGTCCAGACGACTGGCATCTGCACCTACGTGACGGCGAAGCTTTAAAAACGGTCTTACCACACACTGCAGCGCAATTTGCTCGTGCAATTGTGATGCCGAATTTGAAGCCGCCGGTGACGACGACGGCGTTGGCTGCCGCTTACCGCGAGCGTATTTTGGCAGCTTTGCCTGAAGGCATGTCGTTCGAGCCTTTGATGACTTTGTATTTGACTGATAATACGCCGCCTGACGAAATCCGTCGTGCAAAGGACAGTGGTTTTGTGCATGCGGTGAAATTGTATCCGGCGGGTGCGACGACCAATTCCGATGCGGGTGTCACGGATTTGCGTAAATGCTATAAGACTTTGGAAGTGATGCAAGAAGTCGGCATGCCGTTCTTAGTACATGGTGAAGTGACTAGCCCTGAGATTGATTTGTTTGACCGTGAAGCCGTCTTTATCGATACCGTGATGAAGCCTTTGCGTGCCGATATGCCAGAGCTCAAAGTGGTGTTTGAACACATCACCACC
The DNA here is from genome assembly GCF_058808015.1 of Undibacterium sp. GW821-FHT11H02. Taxonomy (NCBI): domain Bacteria; kingdom Pseudomonadati; phylum Pseudomonadota; class Betaproteobacteria; order Burkholderiales; family Oxalobacteraceae; genus Undibacterium; species Undibacterium sp. GW821-FHT11H02. The sequence continues at coordinate 347,250 of NZ_JBXARG010000002.1, forward strand.
AGTGATGCTGCTGCGTATGTGGCGGAAGCAAGTGGCCCAATTGCGGCGACGATTACCGCCCATCATTTGCTGTACAACCGTAACGAGATTTTCAAAGGCGGGATTCGCCCGCACTATTACTGCTTACCAGTATTGAAACGCGAAACGCATCGTCAAGCTTTGCTTAAAGCCGCGACTTCGGGTAACCCGCGATTCTTCTTGGGCACAGACTCAGCGCCACACGCTAAAGGCCTCAAAGAACATGCGTGTGGTTGTGCTGGTTGCTACACCGCTTTGCATGCGATGGAATTGTATGCGCAGGCCTTTGATCAGGTTGGTGCCTTAGATAAGTTGGAAGGTTTTGCCAGTTTCTTCGGCCCTGATTTTTATCAGTTGCCACGAAATGCGGGTAGCATGACTTTGAAACGTGAAAGCTGGACTTTGCCAAACGAACTCAGTTATCTCGATGGCAGTTTAGTACCTTTGAATGCAGGTGAAATCATCAACTGGATAGTCGCAGCGTAATTCTACGATGACCCAGTTTTATTCCGTTATTGATTGGTCACGTCCTTGGTTGGCATCTATCCTGCCTGCGGCAGAAAAAATTCTGGCGCAAGATGACTGGCGTGTCGCTTTGAATCAGGCTGCTAGTTTACAGAATTTACAAAATCATCGCGGCTTGCCTTTGCATTTTATTCCGCAAGAAGAATTACCTGAAGCTGTCGCCTATGAAAGTCATATTAGCGCTACCGGTAAAGTGCCCACCCGCGAAAATTTGCACGACTTCTTTAATGCTTTGGTGTGGCTGAGTTTTCCGCAAACTAAACGACAACTGAATGCTCTACAATCAGCTCAGATCGAGAGTTTAGGCATAGGAAAATCACGCGGACCTGCGCGTGATGCTGCCACTATTTTTGATGAAAACGCCGCCTTCTTGGTACTGGAAAATTCAGCGCGTGGACATGAGGTGTTGCAATGTTTGCGCGAGCATCAATGGCAACAAGCCTTCTTAGTGCATCGACTGTGCTTTGGTGAGTTTGTGCAGGTCTGGAGTTTCGGTCATGCCTTGATGGAAAAATTAGTACAGCCCTATAAGGCGATCACCGCCCATGCTTGGGTGGTGTGGGTGGAGGCCGATTTTTTCAAACTGGATTTCGCGCAGCAGGCACAACAACTCGATAGTCAAGTGAGTACACAATTGCAATCACATGCTTTGACGACTGCAGATTACACACCTTTACCTGTATTAGGTGTACCGACTTGGTGGGCGGGACAAGATCAAGATTTTTATGCCGATCAAACCGTGTTTCGCGTCAAACGTAAAGCGACTTAAGCTCACATCAAAGTCACAAAAAGGGCGCAAAAAAAAGGCGAACCGAAGTCCGCCCCAAATTTGCCCTACCAACTCAATTGCAGTTGCATGCAGCAGCCTTGCTATCGATTAGACTGGATGGCTCTGCAATAATTGAAACAACTGATCTTTCAAATGGATACGCATTTTCTTTAGAGTTTCTAAAGCGGCATCAGCCAAATGTTCTACACCGTTTTCCGCGCGATTAATCGCCTTGTCGGTATCGGTGTACTCGTCGAATAATTTGGCAAAGTGCGCGTTAGCCAATTTTAGAGTATGAATCGTGTCTTTGAATTCTGGAAATTCAAGTGCCAATGGGTGATGTTCAACTTGCATGGGTAATGCTCCTTTAGAAAATAGACCTACCAAATCGTATGAAAAAGATGATAGGGCTATTTCACTAAAGGAGACCTGATCTAGATCAAGACCGGCCTTACTTTTTGCCGTGATGTAACCACGGTAGCATGAGCTCTGTGGTTTCAGCGGCGATATCGACGGAAGATTCAGCTTGATTTGCCACTGCCGCGCAGATCGCTTCTATCAAGCAAAGGACTATGCCTTCTGAATTAAACTGCGGTTTGGTTTGTGCGTATAAGGTGACGTTGGCAAGCGAGGCAACAGGTGAACTTGGGCGGTCGGTTAAAGCAAGAATTGGCACCTGACGCTTTTTTGCTTGTCCTACTAAGGTAACCACGTCACTGGAATAACGCGGAAAAGAAATTGCAATCAACAAATCGCGTTCGGTGAATTTGTACAGCGTCCGTGATACCTGTGCTGGTCCGCCAGTGCCGATATTGGTTTGAACACTGTCGCAATAATTGGTCAGCGCGTGGCACATAATGCCGCCCAGATAGGCGCTGGCACCGTAGCCGACGATGTAGATACGTTCTGCCTCTAAAATCATTTGCACCGCACGATTGCAAGCGTCGGGGCGAATTTCTCGGCGCGTCACTTCGAGATTGCTGATGTCATCGGATAGCGAGCGATTAATGACTTCAGTACTACTCGATGCACGTCCGATTTCGGAACGCAAACCCTCTATCGGAGCCAGCATGGTTTCGAAACCAGATACGAGCTCCGCGCGAAATTGTGGGTAGCCATCAAAACCCAAGGCTCGTGCAAAACGATTCGCTGTCGCATTCGAAATACCGACTGCGTCGGCCAGCTCGTCGATAGACATAGTTGCCGCTCTGAACGAGTTGGCAACGACATAGTCTGCGGTGATTTTATGTGATTTAGAAAGTGCGCTGTAGTGTTGACCTATGCGCTCGTTGATAGACCCCCCCTGGGTCAGTTTTTTCTTTGGACTCATTATAATTTTAGTGATCCTGCAGTCTTTTTTATGGCCTATGATCTGCGTCATTTTGGCTGCAATTGAATGATAGCTTTTTATATAACTATCGAACAACAGGGAAAATACCATAGGAATACCGCACTATCAATGACTGAAGCAAATTCTTACGAATTGGCTGTGTCATTTAGCTTAATTTGTAAAATCAGAGGGGCAGCACATAGGATAAAAAAATGGCAGCCTGAGCTGCCATGTGGAATCGTTGGGACGACTTTTGTAAGTCGAAACACTTAGTCTTCACGTACCCAAGTTTGTGTACGACCAAACATCGGCATACCGACATAGCCACGCACTTCTAATTTCTTGTTGTTTTCTATTAATTTCAATTTGCTGCTGTAGAGCTTGCCATTGGCTGGATCAAGGATTTTACCGCCACTATATTCGTCGCCATCTTTTTTAATGCTGAACAAAATAGTGAGGCCGATTAGAGGCTGATCTTTATTACTGCCATCGCATTTGTCACATTTTGGGTTTTGGTCTTGGTCGGCTTCGCGAAATAATTTTTCGATCTTGCCTTGAAACTCGCCACCAGTCTCGCTGATGCGCACCAGTGATTTTACCTTGCCGGTTTTGTCGTCTATGGTTTTCCAAAGGCCGACTGGTGAATTCTGAGCGCTTGCTACTTGCGCGGCTAACAAGCTAAGAACGGCAATACTATATTTGATCAAACCTGATTTATTCATGGTGTCTCCAGTTTTTATAAAGTAAGGAAAGACTGCTCATGGATTGTACGTGCTGTTTTTGAGGCCGCGAATGAGTTTACTAGAGTGAGAACTTTAAAAGACGTATATACAACAGTTATCTCGCCTCAGTTGTTCATGGACGCCTTTTGAATTCAATGCATTTTTTTAAAGTGAGGAATAAGTTACCCTGTGGATACTTAAAATAGAGACAGAACTCGGTCAAGCTCGATAGAAAACTCCCTCAACCTGCAGGCGGGAGAGGGGGGAGGGTGGTCAAGTGAGCGAAAGTGGCATGATTTCCAAATACCTAAAATGCAAATTTACTAGCCCTGCGCTAGCCACGATTACCCTCAAGTATTCTTCTATAGAGTATCCAACTGTGCTTCCAACTTATCAAAGGAACCGGTCCAACCCATAGCCATGCCGCTACGAGCTTTCATAAACGCGTCTAACTCTTCGGCAGTGACCGCACCATGAGGTTCCCACGTCACCGTGACACGGGTGCGATCCTCCGCTTCTTCTGAGAACTGTACTGTCGTAAGCATGGTCTCTGGCCAAGTCGGTGCCATAGGATGACGTGAGATGTTTTCATGTTCGTCGCAAAATTGCTGGGTGTAGACTAGGCGATTTGGTTTGCTCATTTCCAGATACGCGGCACGTCCGTACATCGTCACATTATTCTCGCTACTGCCGTTCGTCATTTTGTAAAATGAGCTGCCGCCGGGACGAATGTCAGCACGAATAAATGACATCGTAAAACCCGTCGGTGGTAGCCATTGAGAAAAATGTTCGGCTTTAGTCCACATGTCATACATCACATCGATTGATGCTGCAAAGCTGCGATTGATGACGAAATTCTCTTTGTGTTCTATTTGTGCGGCAAGGTATTCAGCAAAACGATCCCAAGTCGCTTCTCCTCCCGCTTGCTTGATGAACTTACGGGTTTCTGCCGCGGCTTCGGCAGTCGCCAAGGCCATCGTCATTTCCATCTGCGTTTTTTTACCAACAGTGGAAAACAACACTGTCACGCGAAACAGCGGTGGAGTGAGTTCGGTCGCACCGTGGTCATATACAAGTTTTTTGTGCTGTTCGATTTCATGGTAAGTCGCGATATTCGGATAATCGGTGCCATCGGGTCCATGCATGGTGTAACGCCAGGTGCCACCGACGCTCAAATCTTTACTGTGCGTGGTCAGTGTGAAACCGCGTGGTCCCCACCACTGCGCTGCTTGTACAGGATCGGTCCAGGCATCCCACACCATGGCAACGGGTGCATCATATAAACGCACGAGGTGGATTTCATTTGCTTTTGCTTGTACTTGTGCTTTTGGATTTGCGGACATTCTTCTTACCTTTCTTTTCAGCAGTGATGGTTTGTAGATAGAGGTCAAGGCGATCAAAACTCTGTTCCCAAAATACACGGTATTGATCCACCCAGTCCGCTGCCAGCTTCAAGTTTTCACCATTGAGCTTACAAGGACGACACTGCGCATCGCGTGTTTTGCTAATCAGACCCGCAGTCTCGAGCACCTTGAGATGTTTAGTCACCGCAGGCAGGCTCATGTCATTCAGAAATGGTCGTGCCAAATCTGAGACATTCGCCTCACCCTGCGAAAGCTGCGCCAAGAGTGCCCGGCGCGTAGGATCGGCTAAGGCCGAAAAAGTTAAACTCAGTTGATCTTGCATAATGTACCGATTGGTTAATTAACCGAATGGTTTAATAGTAGTTTGAGTTTTGGGGAGCGTCAAGAAAATTTTGTGATGCAGGTGTTGGTGAGAAATTGAGCGAGCGCTCCAAGCGAAGGCGTCAATGTATACCTCGGTCTATTTCTGAGAGCGATGACCTGCCTTGTTTTGTGATGATTTAATTCTCGATATCGTCGAGATATGCCGAAAATATCATGCCCGTTTTCGGTTTTGGTTATCGTGAATATCTCTCATAGTCTTATTTTTATGTATTTGATTTACTTAGACTTTCCTTTATGATCCTTGTTATTGATAAATCAAGTTTGGCGGGTTAATTTTCAATCTTGTCCGTTTAAATTAAAGTTAATCGTCAAAGAGAACCATGGCCTACTTTCGAATAATGCTCCATGGCGATGGAATCTTATGCAGAGTGAATGACTCGCCACCTATCATCGGGTTTTACACTACACGTATTGTTCGCGCCCCATCTAGTGATGTTGCAAGGATCAAAGCTCTAGAAATGGTTCGCGCGAATTGGGAAACTGGACATGAAGGAAAGTGGAATCATGGTGCCGCGCCGCACATCAGTGTGGAATCAGTTTCTAGCGCATCATTCTTAGCATATCTCTTACATAGGAACAGAGGTCACTCTTTTTACTCGAATGAAGAAAATGACGATTAACAAGACAGTCGATAGTGACGCCGTCCAATTATTCTCCCATCGTGCTAGCTGCGACTCGCGGTGCACATCACTTTTGCGCTAAACTCATCATACAAGGATGGAACCTCCCATCAATTGATCCTCACCACACCGGAATCGAAATTGCTGTTCTTTCTACTTCTTCCCTTATTCCTGATTGCCTTTTTAGGCTATGCCCTCAGCAAATTCCATTGGTTGAAAAATGACTGGAGCAATGGTGTAGGTGCGCTGACGGGCAAGGTACTCGTCCCTGCCCTGTTATTTCATGGGGCATACAAAACTGGCTTAGTGTCTGCGACGGGTCTAGATGAAAGTTGGCGGACCCTAGTAAGCTTTTATGGCTCCTTATTATTCTTTTTCTTTCTTACGCTCTATGCCTTCAAGCGCACGGGGAATCGGGCAAGTCGCGCCTTGGCGACAACTTATTCCAATACCGTATTCCTTGGCATCCCCATGCTGATTCAAGTTTTAGGCAATGGCAGTTTACAGTTTGCATTTCCCATCATTGCATTCCACAGTTTGATCACGTTTAGCCTGTATTACCTTTACGCGCCGAATGACGATGTCTTACAAGGTCAAGGAAATCAGCTGTTCGCATCTTTGAAGAATTCTCTGAGTAATCCCATCGTGGTCAGTCTTTTCCTTGGCATGCTGTGGAATAGTTTGTCACTGCCTTTGCCACAATGGCTGCTGCCGTTTTTGACTATGTTGGGCAATGCAGCTTTGCCGTGCGCACTACTCAGTTTGGGGGCATCGATGTGCAATTTTTCCTTGCAAAGCTGGCGCTCCGCTTTTCTGATTACCGTCATGAAATTGCTATTGTTACCCGCCTTGGTTTGGGTACTGGCGCATCTGGTCTTTCATGTGTCGCAACAAGCCACTGCGGTGTTGGTGTTATTAGCGGGATGCCCCGTTGGTATTAACGCTTTCATTGTGGCGCAAGCTCACGGCGACGATACGCGTGTGCTTAGTTCGGCAATTCTGCTTTCTAGTTTGGGATGCATGCTGAGCTTGCCGATGTGGATTGCGATCTTAGTTTAAGCCTTCAACGCGGTAAGATGTGATCCGTAGGGCAATGGAATGGATTGCTCCCCTACGGGTTACGCCTTACAGAGTTAAATTAAGAAACGGAGGCCAAATTTTGCTCGATCTTGGGTTCCTGCTGTTATACCTTTTTTTCACAGGTATAACAGAAAAGAGCAAAGCACCATGCGGGTTTCAAGGCAGTTGAAACTTTGTTGTTAATTTTGTACAAATGTGTTAACTTCGGTTTCTTTCACTTTAAAACAAGTTAAAGCTCATATGAAATGGTTCATCGGTTTCTTGTTATTTTTCGTTTTGCTAAATGCGACAGGCGCAGATCTAAATTCGATTACATTGCATCTCAAAAAGGGGGCGAGCGCTAAAACGTCTGGCGCATTTGAAAATGCAATTTCCGAATGCAAAGCAGGTATTGATGAGCTGGGAGATAAATACTTTGATGAAGATGCTATTGACGATACCGGACAAAAAATAATTCTTGCCGAGATAAAAGTACGTGAAAAGGATCGAAAAACAGCTTCAGCGCTTTATTGCGGTATGCTTGAATCGCGTATTGAAACTTACAAACGGAAGTTAGAGAAAATGATGAATAGGCACAGCGACAAAGCTTTAACCGGTCAATCGACGGAGAATCGCCAATGATTATTTCACTTAAATTTATGACCGTCATGGCGATCTCGTCATTTCGGCGTTAAATTTCGATGACTATCGGCCCCTTTCAAATTGCAGAGAAGTTTCACGTCACAAATCGAGGAACGGTTGTTGTGATTTCGGAGATAACAAATCTTCCCGTTGGAAAACTGCTTAAGGCAACAATAGTCTCTCCGAATGGCTCTCGCCTAAACGCAGATGCACATAAAGAATGGTTGTTGCGGCGAATTCCTCAGCCACTAGAAAAAGAAGCTTATCTGCTTAGTGGAATTGAGAACGCGCAAACCATGGAAGGGAGTTCAATTGAGATTACTGCAATTTAACTGGTCGTTCGTTCCGGACGGCTTCGCCGCCACACAACTCAAACGTTAGACAGCCTTGAACCCATTCCCGATTCAACTCGAAAGACTACGTCGCCATTCTGAGCAGGCTATGAACACGTACGACCACATCTCGCTTCTGGATTTGTCGCACACACTAAGGATTTGGGCGGATCTTAAGTCCCAAGTCAAACACGCTCCGGGCTTGTCCACTACTCTGTCCTTTAAGTCAGCCAGGCCGATCAAGAAGCTCACTAAAGCACTTCGTGGTCGAAGCTACATGCTTTTCTCAATGCCCGACCCGGTTCACACGGCCGCGAATAAGAGCCAATTGGGCTTCACGGGAGATGAATTTCAATCTGGTGGAAAAGCGACTTTTGGTGCAACCGCAAAGTTTAACGAGAACGGTTCACTCGATATCAGCGCCTACTACTATGTGAAAGGCGAAGTTGAATCGTCGCTGCGGCATCTTCTTGGTCAAGGGGAGGTCTCAAAGGGCAACTATGCCGAATGGTTGGGTTCAGAAGTCATTCGCCTCTCATATTTAGAAGCTGACGGAAAATGCATTCAAATGGGCATCTCACGTGAAAATCTCATTCGGCGAATGGCGAACACATTCAATGCATCGCATCCAAGAGATCCTGATACATCGGAAAACGTGGATCATGTTCTCGATCCCGCCATTCAGTTCATGATGAAGTACACAGTTGCAGGTCTGCCAGTCCCATACTTTGTCTTGCTCAAAGCGGCGCAAGACATCATCTCGGTTGCGCCTAAGTTTATTTTGTAGGATAGTGCGGTGCGGCCTAACAGATCAATCGACAGAGAATCGCCATTGATAATTTCATTAAATTTTTTGACCGTCGTGGCGATCTCGTCATTTCAGCGTTAAATGCCAATGAAGAAACCACCACGCTACTGGATTGAATATGCGGAAGATTGGCGAGATGAACCAATGGCATATTGGGTACATATAGAAAAGGAAGCGACGACGTGGCGTGATTCAAAAGAGTACGATCCACCAGCGCCTAAATCAGAAGGTAGGAAGAGGTTTCGTATCTTGTGTGTGGAATTTTCTGATATGGTGTTTCGGTTTTCGTCTCGGGCTCAAATAGACGAGTGTGTTCGAGTGCTTCAAACTAAACCGCTAGTTTCATCAGCGCGCCTGACAGTTTTGAGGGGCAGCAAAGCGGGACCAAATGGCAATTGGCTGAGTCGACTACCCGCGCACGTGAAGGCACCAAAAAATCGGTTGCTAGTTGTCGAAAAACTTTTAAAGGTTGCGCATGAAATTGGCATTTAACAAGACATTCGAGTTCGCTCCACTTCGCGCCACTTCGCTCCACTGGACGCGCAAGCGCGTGCCGCTCAATTTTGCGTTGAGGTGACATAGAGCGCCCTCGGTATCTCATTTAGCATTTCAGATTGCTTCATCTTTATAGGATAGTCACATGAAAGTCATTTCTTCATCATGCTTTAGTAAGGCCTCGCTCGCAGTTTTTTTGATGTCGGTGATGATATCTACTGCAACCGCAACCGCAACCAAAGATACCCCCGCCGAAACAAAGGCAAGAATGATCCAACTCATTAATCAGCTTGAGCGCGATCCATTCTTGAAGGACGGAAAGAGCGTTCGTGGTGAAGTATTGAGTTGGCTCGCTGAAGCGCCTGACGTATCGGTCAATGTATGCACGCATGTACTTGGTGATATCAATAAGATCAAAGGCGACGATGGGGGCACACTGGTAGTGCAGTTGATGTTCTCGGAAGCCAAGTTCATTCTGGAGCATCCTGATAATGCGACGGACCAGCACGCCATCAACGTTGCGGGGATTGAAGGCGTACTGAAGACTTACGCCTCCATGCAGGCATCTAAGCCCAAGCTATCGATTCGCGAATTTGATCAGCTATCGAAAATGAAAACATCGGGGCAGCTTAGTGCGGAAGTAGAAAAGCGCTTGACCAAGTGCAAGTAGGTTTGGAGTTTTTATCCACGTAACACCCATTGTTGCGGTGCAGCTCGCTTCACTTAGTGGTCATAAGAACTAGGAATCCCATGAATAACAACGATGAAAAAGTAATAGAACTTAGCAAGACAAAAATACTGTTTCTGATCGCGGTTGCGTGCGGTTTTGTCGTCGGTGGTCTTTGGATGTTTCAGTTGGATTCTGCCGAAATCGCATCTCAACGTCGCTTCAACAACCCCATCCTGGTTCATGGAATTGGCGTGGTATCGATTGCGTTTTTTGGTCTGTGTGGACTATTTGGAATTAAAAAACTTTTCGACAAAAAACCTGGCCTTGTTTTAAGTGCGACGGGAATATTCGATAATTCAAGTGGTGTTGCGGCGGGATTAATTCCGTGGACAGAGATTGTGGGCTTTGACATATTTGAGGTACAAAATCAAAAGACACTTGTAATCAAAGTCCTTAATCCAGAGCGGTATATCAAGGCAGGCGGTTCCCTGAATCGCGCGCTCAACAGGATGAACTTCAAATTGTGCGGCAGCCCCATTGCGATCACATCAAACACCTTAAAGATAGGATTCAAGGAGTTGCTTGATATCTGCAATGCCTATTTTGAAAAATATGGAAAACCTCCGCAGCATGATTCTCAGTTTTGATACTGCGCGTGTCGGCATTTCTGATGAGTTAGCTTTGGCCGAACTCTATTTCAAGCTTATTCCCTTTAATCTTTAACCCAACTAATTAAAGGAGAAAAATCTATGAGCAATTCTATTCGCACCTGTCTTTGGTTCCGTGACGGAAGAGGCCAAGAGGCTGCTGAGTATTACTGCTCACTGATACCCAACAGCAAAGTTGAAAATGTCTTCGTGGGCGATAACGGTTATGGCGTATTCTCTGTGATTGATTTCATGTTGGGCGGGGTGCCATATCAAATTCTGGATGCGGGGCCTATGTTCACCTTGAGCGAGGCAGTGTCGATTGCGGTCGCGACAGATGACCAGGCCGAGTCTGACCGACTGTGGACCTCGTTCACCAGCAATGGCGGCGAGGAAAGCGTCTGCGGCTGGCTGAAAGATCGTTTTGGTGTGTCGTGGCAGATCTATCCAAAGCGGCTACTTGAATTGACCATGAATGCCGACAAAGAAGTATCGAGCAAGGCGATGGCGGCGATGATGAAGCAAAAGAAAATTGACATTGCTGAGATTGAGGCGGCGGTTCGGGCTTAACAGACAGCGGGCTAGTTATCTATTGCACATAATTTCTTATCTAGACAAGCTAGGGTGGGTGCGATCGCGCTGCTCGAAAGTCGACCAACTATGCACTTAGGCTAGGCGGGGTGGGTTTCACTCGCCCGAGAAGAATGAGTAAGTTTAGTTTATGATAGAAGCCAGATTTGAACGATTTTTCGAACAAACAAGATTGAGTCAGGAAGCGAGGGGCGGATATGAAATCGTTATTTAAGTTATTGCTGAGTGTGGTTTTTTGTATATCGAGTCTATGCGCTCATGCTGATGATTTTTCGAATGGCGTCGCATTGTATGAGCGGCAGGATTTTCCTGCGGCTGCCGCTGCATTTAAGAAAGCGGCTGAGCAAGGCAAGTCCGATGCACAGTTTAATCTTGGCCTGATGTACCTAAAAGGTGAAGGTGTCGCGCAAAATTACGTCGAGGCGAAGGCGCTGTTTGAAAAAGCAGCGCTACAGAACAACGTTCGGGCGCAAGTCAATCTCGGCCGAATGTACGCAAAAGCCAAGGGCGTTGCACCTAGTTACGGTATGGCGGTCTATTGGTTTAATAAGGCAGCAGAGCTAGGGTATGCCGATGCGCAATATAGTTTGGGGGTTTTATATGTGAATGGGATAGGCGTGTCACGTGACTTTGATAAAGCACGTGATTTATTCTTAAAGGCGGCGCAACAAAAGAACGCCAGTGCCCAATATCAATTGGGGTTAATCTACTTCAAAGGAAAAGGTGTTGCGACAGATAAGGTTGAGGCCATGAAATGGTTGATTCTCGCCGGCGATTATGATGATGCCGTGACTTATCGTAACTATGCGGAGTCGCAAATGAGTAAGAGCGACATTGAAGAAGCCAAGGCCCTGGCAGCCAAAGCTCAATGAGCGTTCAACTAGGTACCTAGCCATGAAGGCCTAGTACAACGCTATAAGCGGCAATCAAAATCGAAAAGAAAAACTAAAACCTCTCAACATAGAGACACAGAGATATCGAGAAAAGCAAGAGATAGCTAAAATTCTCCAAATTCTCTCAGTCATGTAGGGCAGGCGCAACCCGCGCAGTACTAGGGCTGATCAAACTATGCGCATAGTCTAGGCGGTGCGGGTCGCATCTGTCTTACATGGCTACAAGCTCTCACCAGGTAAAATCATCCGGAATCTGGTACGCCGCATACGGATCATCTTCATCAATGTCGGTCGATGTTTTCTTCACGCGTACCACCAGTGACGCATCGCGTTCTTCGATTTTTTCCGCGATAACCCGGGGCAGCAACTCCGTTTTGCCATCCACACACACGATCATGAGTCGGCCAGCAATGAGATGCTTTTGTACTTCTGCCGATACATAGATCTTATCGATCTTGGTGCCATGTGTGTAGTAATAAGCGATGTCGCCATTGCCTTTGCTTTGTCGATTGTTCTGTACCATCTGCACAATTTGTGCAAAAACAGCTTTTTGCGCTGCGGCTGCATCGCGTTGTGCATTCATTTCACGCGCGCGTTCGGCATTTTTTCTTTGTACCTCAAGCGCAGCCAAACGCGCTTCATCTACGCTCTCACTGCCAGTCCGGCGTTCGACTTTTTTCTGTTTGGTCTTGTCTTGGTGAATTAATTTCGCTTTGTTTTTATCGATTAATCCCGCTTTTAAAAATTGATCTTGCAATGATGCCATCGTACATTCCCATAAAATAAGTGCTATCAATCCAAGGCAAGTTTGCCGACCAATCGCGAGCCGCTAGCATAACAAAATTTCTTATTTCGCGCCCCTCTCAGCGTCAGAATTCATTATGAATCCTCAGAATAATCCTTATCAGTTGCGTAGCGGGGGCAGCCCGCGCCGCACATAGGTCGGTCTGTCGCGCTCAATGTTTTGACGGCGCGTGTTGCATCCCATAGGCGCTAACCAAAATCAAGATATAGCTGGAAACTGTCGACAGATTGGTTTTTCTCCTTCCCCTTCAAGGGGAAGGTCGGGATGGGGATGGGTTTTAGTCGAGTAATTGGCGACATTTCTTACTCAAATCAAACCCATCCCCATCCTAACCCGCCCGTTGAAGGGGCGGGAACCTAGTGTCATGCGGTCTAGATTAATTTTGAATTTGGTTAGCGCATATGGGCTTGCGTCCTCCCTACTTTGCTGCAATTCAAGAACGCACTCATTTTCGATGGCGCAGCGATTATCATTGATCAAAGTCAAATGAGGACCCGAAACTGCAAATGTTGATTCACGAAAAAGCGACAGATTGCGCATACTTGTACAAAAGTCGCCGACGCAAAATCGCCCAAGGCTACAATGAGGCCTAAAGAAAAAATCAGTTCAATTTATGCAGATTCCAGAAAAAAACAATCCGTCTTCGATATCGAGTATGGAGCCACGAGTGGCGAGCGAGAATGCGCAGCTCATGCGTATTTTGGCGCGCATAGGCTGGGCGACTTTGATTCTTTTGGCCTTGATTGGCGTCGGCGTCCTTGGCTTCTACCTCATTAGCGACCAGACCAGCTGGGAAAATGCGATCTACATGACGCTAATCACGATCTCTACGGTTGGCTATGGTGAAGGCGTGCCACTCACTTCGTTTGGTGCCAAGGTGTTTGCCGGCGTGATGAGTATTTCAGGCCTCGGTGTGCTGACCTTTTTATTCACCAGCTTGACGGTATTTTTTCTTGAAAAAGATTTGGACTATTCCCTGCGGAGACGACGAATGGAAAAACGTATCAAAAAATTGCGACAACATTTTATCGTTTGCGGCTTTGGACGAGTCGGTCGTAATGTGGCACATGAGTTGCAAAAGACAGGACGGCCTTTCGTTGCCATCGATCCCGAACAAACCAACTTCGACGAATATTTAGACAAGTTTCCCAACCTGCTGTATTTGCATGGCGACGCGTCGGACGACGATCTTTTGCTGGGCGCAGACATTACTGATGCGCGCGGCTTGTTTGCGGTGACGGGCGATGATTCTCGCAACTTGATGATCATCATTACCGCCAAACAGTTGAATCCACAATTACGTGTTGTGGCGCGTGCACATGAACTGCGTAATGTGGAAAAAATGCGTAAAGCCGGTGCCGATGAAGTCATTAGCCCAGACTTCACTGGCGGCATGCGCATGGCGTCAGCAATGGTGCGACCGCATGTGGTGAGCTTTTTGGATGAGATGTTGAAGTCCGAAAAAAATCTGCGGGTTGAAGAAGTCGCGACACCGCGTAATTTTCCTATCACGCCTATGGGCAAGTTACGGCTTCGTAGCCCAGACTATATTTTGATTGCGGTTCGTGCTGATGGCGGGTGGACCTTTAATCCTGATGACGATTATTTGCTGCGCGCTGGTGATGTGATTGTGGCGATGACCAGCACGGAAGGACGCGCTGAGATTGAGCGTCATTTGTTGGATATGATTCGTGACTAATTCAAATTGGTTGAGCTTGTTTAGTGTGTAGGGTGTGAGGCGAAGCCGTATTACACCGTCCGATAGTAAAATGAAAAACGGCTAAAAAATTTATTTGCATAGCTAAGGTATCAAAGGAAATGATGTTTAGCCATGATCAACGTTCATGCGGCGCAATACGCCTGCGGCTATTGGCGCCCTACGAAAAACTTACGCCTTACCGAGTTAAAAAATTTATTTGCATAGCTAAGGTATCAAAGGAAATGATGTATGGCCATGATCAACGTTCATGCGGCGCAATACGCCTGCGGCTATTGGCGCCCTACATGGCTTACGTCTTACCGGGTTTGTACACAAAGGATTGGACAACAATGAAATTTCTACGAATTATTTTAAGCCTCGGTCTGATAACAATGCTGTTTTCGTGTGATAACAAGTTCCAAAAAGAAAATAGTGTCCCAGAGGATTCCGAAATCGCAAAATCAATTGAAAAATTTCAGAATAGAAAAATTTACCTTGAGCTCACACCAGAGATTCTGTCAAAGATAGTTGACTCTGATCTGGAGCTGGCTATTATGGATTTCGTAGAATCAAAAGTTGGAAAAAACTACGATAATGAAAGGGAAATTGTTTTTGGTCTTCGCCCGGGCCTCAAGGCTCTCTACATCACATCAATCGTGGAAGCGGAAGTTAATAACGGAGGGTTTAATCAATTTTATTGGAATCGCTCTGGGGAATTTGCTGGCGACGCGGTTGCGGCCTTTGAATATTTTGGAGCAAAAAATTATGCCGACTTAATGCGGGCAGCAAATAAGATGAGGCAGGCTGAAGCAGCAGATATGGAAAAGTACAAAAAAAAGGGAACAATTGAGGCATTCTCCGATTCATACAAGGAATCGAAGTTAGGTGTGCTTGACGAACAATTCTATAAACTTACAGAGAACTTGAGCGCGCAAAGAATATCAAAGATTCGTTTGCAGCCACAAGAATTCACCGGAAAGTGATGTGCGAAATTGTCTTTAAATGTCAGTCCTAATTACACGCAGCTAAATCGGTCAAGTGCAACTTGAAATGTACGGAACTTGGTCAATTTGAGACGTGTGAATTAGCCGTCCTTTTTTAATTTGAAGTTAGGAGTAACATACGAATGATTGATGAACTCTTCGTAATCGTGGATCGAAAATTAAAATTGGAGATTAAAACTCTTCATCATGAACTTCGTGATATTCGAGGTGAATTTAACAAACGAGGTCTTTATGTCTCTAGTATGCATGTCAACGCAGCTATTGAAGCTACTACCAATTCTCTGAATAGATTTGTAAAGGACGCTTTAGGAGACTACAAGCGCGCGCTCCAAATTGATAAGAATCGTTTTGACGAAAAATTTTTAAATTCTGAGTCTTCAAAGTTTCTGAATTTTAATCTCCATAAATTCGCAGAGTTAGATCAAATTATTGAACAAGCTGTGGGCGGAATTGCAAAGTCATTGTCGAACTCAGGCATACAGGATTACTCTTCGTTTGAAACAGCGAAAGTGAGCGCCTTTCAGTGGTTGCAGGCGGAAATTACGTTATTTCATATTGAAGTTCTTGATGGTAGACCTAGGTTTGGCACACGATTGAAAAAGTGGTATGACGAGAGCTTTCTCGGGCGAGCATTGGCTGTGTTATTAGTGCTATTTTCGGTTGTCGTCGGTGTTTGGAAGCTTTTTGGTTGAGGAAGAGGTACTGCGAATAAAAAATGTTTCGATTTCCACTGGATTAGAGTGTTTTTAGATTGATTTTCTAAGTGAAGTAAGTACGACTAGCCAAATATAGTCACCCGCAAAAAAAACGCTTCAAAACCTCGAAGCGCTTTTTACATTTACAACTCAACCAAAAACCAAATCACCCCAACTTAGCAAACGACTCTTTCATCTTACTCAAAGTCGCAGAGAAGCCCGCGACGCGTTCTTTCTCTTGTTCGACGACCGCTGCTGGAGCGCGGGCGACGAAGCTTTCGTTGCTGAGTTTGGCTTGTGCTTTGTTGATTTCGGCTTCGAGTTTTGCCATTTCTTTCGAGAGGCGTTCGCGTTCTGCTGCGACGTCGATTTCTACTTTCAACATCAGTTTGGTTTCGCCGACGATGGAGACTGGTGCTGGTGAATCTGGTAAGACATCGACGATCTGCACTTCAGACAATTTCGCCAGAGCTGCCATGTAAGGTGCATAGCTTTCCATGCGTGCTTTGTCTGCAGCGTTTGCTGGTTGCAGTAACAGCGGTACGCGGACTGCTGGAGATAATTGCATTTCACCACGCAAGTTACGGCAGGCATCGGTGACGGCTTTGAGGCCTGTCATCCAACTTTCGGCGGCTTCGTCGATCGCTTCTGTATTCACCAATGGATAGGCTTGCATCATGATGGAATCGCCCGCTGGATTCAGCGTTTTGCCTGCCAATGGTGCGACCGTTTGCCACAATGCTTCAGTAACGAATGGGATCACTGGGTGTGCCATGCGCAGCGTGACTTCTAACACGCGTAACAAAGTGCGACGCGTTGCACGTTGTTGTGCTGGTGTGCCTTGTTGTACTTGGACTTTCGCTACTTCCAAATACCAATCGCAGTATTCATCCCACACAAACTTGTAGATAGCGGAGGCAATGTTGTCGAAGCGGTAGTCGGCGAAACCTTTTTCTAATTCTGCTTCTGTACGTTGCAAAGTGGAGATGATCCATTTGTCGGCTTGTGAATAGGCTAGATCATTGTCGGTTGCTGTGCCGGTGAAACCGCAATCTTGACCTTCGGTATTCATCAATACAAAGCGCGTTGCATTCCACAATTTATTGCAGAAGTTGCGATAGCCATCGCAGCGACCCAAGTCGAAGTTGATGTTGCGACCTAAGGATGCATAGCTCGCCATCGTGAAGCGCAGCGCGTCTGTGCCGTAAGCTGGAATACCATCACCAAATTCTTTGCGCGTGGCTTTGTCTATGCTTGCTGCTTGTTTTGGGTTCATCAAGCCGACAGTGCGTTTTGCCGCGAGTTCGTCAACCGTGATACCGTCGATCAAATCGATAGGGTCTAGCGTATTGCCTTTGGACTTGGACATTTTTTGGCCGCTGGAATCGCGCACCAAGCCATGCACGTACACCGTGTGGAATGGCACCTTGCCAGTGAAGTGCGCGGTCATCATGACCATGCGCGCTACCCAGAAGAAGATGATGTCAAAGCCGGTGACCAAGACGGATGATGGCAAGAATAGTTTGCTATCGACTGTCAATTCTGGCCAGCCCATCGTGGAGAATGGAACCAAGGCAGAAGAGAACCAGGTATCGAGCACGTCGTTGTCACGGTTCAATGCACCTGTGTAACCAGCGACTGCGGCTTTTGCTTTTGCTTCGGCTTCGTCGCGTGCCACGAAAATCTCACCATTGTCGCCATACCATGCTGGGATCTGATGACCCCACCAGAGTTGGCGTGAGATACACCAGTCTTGAATATTGTTCAGCCATTGATTGTAAGTTGTGCTCCAGTTTTCTGGTACGAACTTCACTTCGCCATTCGCGACTTTTTCTAGTGCGACTTCGGCAATCGATTTGCCTGGGAAATGTGTACCTTCCGGAGCTGGTTTGCTCATCGCCATAAACCATTGGTCGGTCAGCATTGGCTCGATGACGACATTAGTACGGTCGCCACGTGGCACCATGAGTTTGTGTGGCTTCACAGATTCGAGCAAACCTTGCGCATCGAGATCAGCGACCATTTGCTTACGTGCGACGAAGCGATCCATGCCTTGGTAAGCGGCTGGGCCGTTTTCGTTGATCTTCGCATCTAAAGTTAAGATGCTGATCAAGGCGAGGTTATGACGTTGACCAACTGCGTAATCGTTGAAGTCATGCGCTGGTGTGATCTTGACGCAGCCAGTGCCGAATTCTTTATCGACATAGCTATCGGCGATGACGGGAATTTCTCTATCAGTCAAAGGCAGTTTCAACATCTTGCCCACGAAAGCGGTGTAACGCTCATCGGTTGGATCAACCGCAACCGCCACGTCACCCAACAAGGTTTCAGGACGTGTGGTTGCTACCGTGAGATGCCCACTGCCATCTGAAAATGGATAACGGATATGCCACATCGATCCATCTTCTTCTTCGGATACGACTTCCAAATCAGATACGGCGGTACCTAAGACTGGGTCCCAGTTGACCAAACGTTTGCCGCGATAAATTAAGCCTTGTTCGACCAAACGTACGAACACTTCGGTCACCACTTTGGAACGTTCTGCATCCATCGTAAAGTATTCACGATTCCAATCGGCAGAGGCACCCATGCGGCGCATTTGGCCAGTGATGGTGGAGCCGGATTTTTCTTTCCATTCCCAGACTTTTTCTAAGAATTTTTCACGGCCTAAATCGTGACGAGAAATCTTTTGTGCATCGAGTTGGCGTTCAACGACGATTTGCGTCGCGATACCGGCGTGATCTGTGCCAGGTACCCATGCCGTATTGTAACCACGCATGCGGTAGTAACGCGTCAAGCCATCCATAATGGTTTGGTTGAAGGCGTGACCCATGTGCAAAGTGCCAGTGACGTTGGGTGGTGGGAGTTGAATACTAAATGAAGGTTTGGATTCATCGGTAGACGCGGTGAAGTATCCGCGCTTTTCCCATTCGGTACGCCAGAAGGATTCGATGTTGGCGGGTTCAAAAGACTTGGCTAATTCCATGATAGTGGCAGACGATAGAAGTTAAAGACCAGCGACTGAATGTACTCTCTGATGCGAGAGCATGCATTAGTCATTCGGCGAAACCTTTGATTATAAATGAGCATTGGGCTTGCCAGAAATTATCGCGGGATTTTTAGACCTTTTTTTGTGATAACAGTAACTGATGAGCTCTGTGCGCAAGACTTTCTGATCAAGAAAATATTGATTTAGCAAGCATATATTGGGTATGCCCTCTAAATCTGTCGCATATTCGATCCCAGCTCTAAAAAAGTATGATGATGCTCTAGGGGAAATGTTAGGATGTAATCTCTATGCACAAAAAATAAAAAGATGCGTGATTAGCACGGCTTAGGAGACGGGCTTATTTTGCAATCATCGCCTGATGTCAGCACTTAGTGGTGCTCGTCAAGGTCGAGATGCGAAAGGCTAAGACATTTCCGAAAGCGCGGCTAGTTATTCAATTCGCCAGCTCAATCGGTGACTATTTTCGGGTGGTCGTTGATTGATTTAGCAAGGTTTTTCGTGCACGCAATTGCAACGTGAACGAGGTGATGATCACATGAAGCGCTTATTTACTCTATCTGCTCCTCCAGACAATAGAAAATTGAGTGTGCCAAATGATCTAAAACATTATTCTTTATTGCAAATTGTGTTTGCAATCGTTTTCGCTGTCGCTTTCTCTTGCTGGTTTTTATCTGCCGATGCGCGAGCCGACAACACCACATTAATGGCACAGATCGATGCCATTCAATCGGTTTCTGACAAAAATAATGATGAAGGTTTGCGTCAGCTTATCGAATTCAAAAAGAAGCTTCCCGCCGATGCGGATCCAAAAGTGCGCCTTGAGACTTTAAGCATTTTGAGTAGTTTGTACTACGACGCGGGCAAAGGTAAATTAGGAAAAGAAACGGTCGACGAATTCGACGCACTGGCAAAAAAAATGCAGGATAAAGATGCCTTGTTGCTGATAGAGATTTTTGACAGCTTCAATATCTTTGAGACTTCTGGCGTCGCGGCAGCGTTTGCTCATTTGGAAAAATTGCATGAGCGCGTCATGAAATCGCCAGCCATAGGCCTGCAAATGCGTTATCACAACACGATGGCGGCCTTCTACAGTAATACCAATAAATTTGATGAAGCACTTAAGCAATATTTTGAAATGCTTAAGTTGACCGAGAAATTGCCGCGTCGTCAGGTGCAGGCGCGCATGGCGACTTGGGGCGCAATTGCTAATTTGTATTTGCAAATGAAAGACCCCGAAAAAGCCTTGGACGCAACGACACAAGCGCTGGCTATCTCTTCTGCCGAGGTGGCGCCAAAAGCCTTCATAGAAATTTCTATCTCTCGCGGTGTCGCCTTGAGCATTTTGAAGCGCAATGACGAAGCACTCAAGGAATATGAGACCGCACTGAAAATTGGTAAGGAAGAAAATTTACCCTACGCTGTCGCCTCGGCGCTGTTCAATATAGCCGATCAATATCTGATCAAAAAAGATTATAAGCGTGCCGAAAATTATGCACGAGAGGCAATCGCAAAATCAGAAGTCTTAGAAGATAAATGGGGTGTAGCCGGCGCCAAAGTTAATCTTGGACTGGCTTTGGGTGGGCAAGGCAAGGTCGCGCAAGGTGCGGAGTTGGTGAATCAAAGCTTAGATTTTTTTAGAAAAATTCATGCGAATTCCGATGTGGAAATGATACTCGGTGAATTTTCCATGATGTACGAAAATGCAGGTATGTACAAAGAAGCGCTCGCTTTGGCACGTGAACAGCAAAAACTCAGTGACGAAATTTTTCAATCAGATAGAACCAAGGCCGTCGCCGCCTTGCAAGAGCAATTTGACGCCGAGCATCGTAAAAAACAGATAGAAATTTTGGCGAAAGATAATGCGCTGAAAGATGCTGATATCAAGAATCACAGATTGCAGCAAATCGTCGCTTTGCTCGCTTCTTTGGTGGCCTTGCTGGCGGGTGCCTTTATCTATATGTTGTATCGCCGCAGTAAGAAACTGAATGAACAATTGCAGGAAGTGAATATGCAACTGGAATTTCATGCGGTGCGCGATCCACTTACTGGTTTGCATAATCGTCGTTCGTTTATCGCCTTAATGGCAGCTCGCGTGGGTCGGGTTGAGGTCGAAAGACGCGAAGGACATTTAAATCCCGATTGCATGATTTTGTTAGATATCGATCATTTCAAACATATCAATGATACTTGGGGGCATGCGGTGGGTGACGTTGTGCTCAAAGAGGTAGCGACACGTTTGCGTAATGCAGTGCGCGATGAAGATATGCTGATGCGCTGGGGTGGTGAAGAATTTTTGATTTTTTCTCCTAAATCAAATCCGGAACAAATTACCAGTCTGGTAGAGCGTGTATTACGTGCTATTGGTGATGCACCATTTAGCTGTGGTGATTTGAGTATCCCTGTGACGGTCACTGCTGGATTTATTTCAGTACCGTTCTCGGATGTGCCTGAGGATGTCTGTGACTGGGAACGTGCATTGCAGATCGCCGATATGGCCCTGTATCTTGGCAAAACACATGGCCGAAATCGAGCTTATGGTTTGTCGCGCCTGCTGGTTGCACATGAAGAAGCGATTACCACTTTGACACACGATCTTGCAGCGGCCATCAAACAGAATATGGTGGAAGTGATAGAAGTGTTAGGTCCTGTGCAAGAGCAAGCTAGTTAAAGCTGCCTTTGAAATTATGTGAATCTAAGTGAAGCCAAGTGAAGCAATTTGATGCTGAATGATGCTGAATGATGCTGAATTTGAGTTTAGAAATGTTGATGTAGAAATTTTCTATTTTTCTAATTCACGGCTATAATGCGCCGGCAATTCCCGCATTGGGGATGTAGTGAAAAGTTGATAGTAGTAAAAAATACGATGTAAAACGCTAGGGGTCCTGACAAGTTTGTATCTGTCGGGTGAGAAATACCCTTGAACCTGATCTGGATAATGCCAGCGAAGGGAAGCAGCCAAAACCGTGATGCCACCCAAATTGAGGTGAGCCATCGCCCAGTTTGGAAACTCCTTTGCTGGCTCCGTGCCATCCATAAAGCAAAGGAGCCAAATGAACGCTAACCCACAATTTTTGTCCGCCACCGCCAAGGTCGACCAAGCCGCTATTCAAGCCTTACCTAATTCTCGTAAGATTTACGTCACGGGTAGTCGCCCTGACATTCGTGTACCTATGCGCGAAATTTCACAAGCCGATACACCAGCAATGTTCGGCGCGGAAAAAAATCCACCGATTTATGTCTACGACACCTCAGGCCCTTACACTGATCCTGATGTGAAGATCGATATCCGCTCTGGCTTAGCGTCAGTACGCGGGACATGGATCGCAGAACGTAATGACACCGAAGAACTAGCTGGACCGAGTTCCGAATATGGCATCGAACGCCTGCACGATCCTAAGTTGCATGAGTTGCGCTTTAACTTGCAACGCAAACCACGTCGTGCACTGCAAGGCAAAAACGTCACGCAAATGCATTACGCACGACTAGGTATCGTCACACCAGAAATGGAATATGTGGCGATACGCGAAAATATGCGACGCCAAGAATATTTAGAGGATCTGAAAAACTCCGGTCCTATGGGCGAGAAACTTGCTGCTATGATGGGGCGTCAACATCCGGGGCAATCTTTTGGGGCTTCGATCCCTGCGCAAATCACACCTGAATTTGTACGCGATGAAATCGCCCGTGGTCGTGCGATTATTCCCGCGAATATTAATCATCCCGAAGTTGAGCCTATGATTATCGGTCGCAATTTCTTAGTCAAAATCAACGCGAATATCGGCAACTCGGCGGTGACTTCATCTATCGGTGAAGAAGTCGAAAAAATGACTTGGGCGATACGTTGGGGCGGCGACAATGTGATGGATCTGTCGACGGGTAAACACATACACGAAACCCGTGAATGGATTATCCGCAATTCACCAGTGCCGATTGGTACGGTGCCGATCTATCAGGCACTGGAGAAAGTCAATGGTAAGGCCGAAGATCTGACCTGGGAGATTTTCCGCGATACCTTGATCGAACAAGCCGAGCAGGGCGTTGACTACTTCACGATACACGCGGGTGTACGTTTGCAGTATGTACCACTGACGGCAAAGCGTATGACGGGCATCGTGTCACGCGGCGGATCGATCATGGCGAAATGGTGCTTGGCCCATCACAAAGAAAGCTTCTTGTACGAGCATTTCGAAGATATTTGTCAGATCATGAAGGCCTATGATGTGTCCTTCTCATTAGGCGATGGTTTGCGCCCAGGCTCGATTTACGATGCCAATGATGAAGCACAACTCGGTGAATTAAAGACGCTGGGCGAACTCACGCAAATCGCTTGGGAACATGATGTGCAAGTGATGATAGAAGGCCCAGGTCATGTGCCTATGCATCTGATTAAAGAGAATATGGATCTGCAATTAGAACAATGCCATGAAGCGCCGTTCTATACGTTGGGGCCGCTGACGACAGACATCGCACCGGGTTACGATCACATCACCTCCGGTATAGGCGCGGCACAAATTGGTTGGTACGGTACAGCGATGCTGTGTTACGTCACACCGAAAGAACATTTGGGTTTGCCGAATAAAGTCGATGTCAAAGACGGCATCATCACTTACAAAATTGCGGCGCATGCAGCAGATTTGGCGAAGGGGCATCCGGGCGCACAAATCCGCGATAACGCTTTATCGAAAGCCCGTTTTGAATTCCGTTGGGAAGACCAATTTAATATCGGTTTAGATCCAGACAAAGCCCGTGAATTTCATGACGAAACGCTACCTAAAGATTCTGCCAAAGTCGCCCATTTCTGCTCCATGTGCGGCCCACATTTTTGTTCTATGAAGATTACACAGGAAGTACGTGACTATGCAGCGACACAAGGTATCAGCGAAATCGATGCTTTAAAAAAAGGCATGGAAGTCAAAGCCATCGAGTTTGTGAAATCCGGCGCAGAAATCTACAAAAAATCCTAGGTGATGCGATGGAAACTGTGATGAAAATTCAGCTCAATGGCGAGCCACGTGTTTTATCGTCAGAAACTGATTTACATAGTCTGATCACGGAACTGCAATTAGGGAATCTGGCGATTGCGGTTGCGGTCAATCGTCAAGTGATACGCCGCACGCTTTGGCAGCAACATACCTTGCAGGCGGGTGATCAGGTGGATGTGGTGCGGGCGATTGGTGGTGGATAACTCCAATGCGTAGCTCTTCCAATTCACACATCACTGCGAATGCACGTTTGTTGCGTAGAGATATGACAGACGTTGAACATTTGTTGTGGGCGCGATTGCGCCGCGAACAATTGGGAGTGAAATTTCGAAGGCAGCATCCTTTTCTAAATTATGTTTTGGATTTTGTGTGTTTGGAGTGGAAGTTAGTTGTTGAATTAGACGGAGCACAGCACGCAGATGCAATTCCTTATGATAACCAGAGAACGAAGCGCCTAAATGATGCTGACTATGTTGTTCTCCGTTTTTGGAATAATCAGGTTGTAGAAGAACTAGAGAGTGTGGTGGAAGAAATTTATCGGCAGGTAGAAATCAGAAGGAAGGAATTTAAGCGACCTTGAGAGAAACCCATCCCCATCCCAGCCTTCCACTTGAAGGGGAAGGAGTATCCCGGTCCTAAATAGGTGCTTTGTGCGATGAACATTCCCTCCCCTTCAAGGGGAGGGTTAGGGTGGGGATGGGTTTTAGTCATATGAATGAGCAAAAAATTAATCAGGATAGAAAAACCATGACAACGCATGAAAAGCCAAACAGCCTGACCATAGCAGGCAAAACCTACAACTCACGCCTCTTAGTCGGCAGTGGAAAATACAAAGACCTAGATCAAACCAGGCTGGCCACCGAAGCCAGTGGCGCCGACATCATCACCGTGGCCATCCGCCGCGTGAACATAGGCCAAGACCCCAACGCACCGAGCTTGCTCGATGTCGTTCCTATGTCGAAGTACACGATACTGCCCAACACAGCGGGTTGTTATAACGCGAAGGACGCGATCTATACCTTGCAGTTAGGTCGTGAATTACTCGGTGGTCACAAGCTATGCAAGCTCGAAGTTTTGGGTGATGAAAAAACGCTCTTTCCGAATATGCCAGAAACTTTAGAAGCCGCCAAAGTGCTGGTCAAAGATGGTTTCGATGTGATGGTGTATTGCAGTGATGATCCTATTCAAGCGCGTATGTTGGAAGATATCGGTTGTGTCGCGGTAATGCCACTAGCCTCCTTGATCGGTTCTGGCATGGGCATTTTAAATCCATGGAATCTCTCTTTGATCATCGAGCAGGCTAAGGTGCCTATCATTGTTGATGCCGGGGTCGGTACTGCATCGGATGCGGCGATTGCGATGGAGCTTGGTTGTGATGGTGTGTTGATGAATACTGCAATTGCTGGAGCGCGTGATCCTGTCCGTATGGCGCGGGCTATGGGATTGGCGGTAGAAGCTGGGCGTGAAGCATTTTTGGCGGGGCGGATTGCCCGAAAGTTCGCAGCAACGCCATCCTCACCGATGGCAGGTCGGGTCGTATGAAACAGATTACTATGACAGCCCAGCGACCTTGTGTTCTGGTGTTTGCCGGACACGACCCTAGTGGTGGTGCTGGTATTCAAGCTGACATTGAAGCGGTTACGGCACAGGGCGCGCACGCGCTCACCGTGATTACCAGTTTGACGGTGCAGGACAATAATCAGGTCTACGCGGTGCATCCGGTTGCGTCGGAAATTGTTTTGGCTCAGGCGCAAAGCTTAATCAAGAATTTTGAAGTGAAGGTAATAAAGCTGGGTATTACAGGTAGTGCGCAAAACGCTTTAGTCATCGCTTCCCTTATTCGTGAATTGCAAGCGACTAACCCAGATTTGGTGGTGGTATTAGATCCGGTGTTGGGTAGCGGGCGGGGTCAGCAATTGGCTTTGGATGATGCGGTA
The DNA here is from genome assembly GCF_058808015.1 of Undibacterium sp. GW821-FHT11H02. Classification (NCBI taxonomy): domain Bacteria; kingdom Pseudomonadati; phylum Pseudomonadota; class Betaproteobacteria; order Burkholderiales; family Oxalobacteraceae; genus Undibacterium; species Undibacterium sp. GW821-FHT11H02. The sequence continues at coordinate 373,251 of NZ_JBXARG010000002.1, forward strand.
CTCGCTCTAGCGCCGTTATTGGACGTAGCGACTTTAATTACCCCGAATTTACCCGAAGTCGTACGTCTGGCGCCACATGGTCTGACTGCTGCTCAACAGGCGGTTTCCCTATTAGGCGGAACTTGTCGCGATGTCTTGCTTAAAGGTGGGCATGGGCTGGACCAGCAAGTCCGCAATCGCTGGTTTAGTCAGCGCGCTGAATTGTCCGAATTAACTTGGTATTGGCCGAGATTGGAGGGCGAATTTCACGGCAGTGGCTGCACGCTGGCCGCCGCCGTTGCGGGACAACTGGCTTGTGGCCATAGCATGGAAAAAAGTTTGCTTGCGGCGCAGAGGTATACTCAGCTTTGTTTGCAACTGGCTTATCCAATTGCTGCTGGACAGTTAATTCCCCAACGTTACTTTGTTGAGCACGGAAACCAACTATAGGGAGACGAATAAATGAAAATAGTAAGCGCACTTCAATGTGATCTACGTGGCTTATATTTGATCACCCCGAATTGGGACGATACGGATCAGCTATTAACCGTGACAGAAAAGGCTTTGCAGGCGGGCGTCTGTCTATTGCAATATCGGCATAAGACTGCATCCAAGGCGCTGCGACGGATACAGGCTGAGGCTTTACTAGCGCTGTGCCGACGCTACGCAGTGCCGTTCATTATTAATGATCATATCCAGTTGTGTTTGGATTTAGATGCAGATGGCGTCCATGTTGGCGGTACTGATATCTCAGTCGCGCAGGCATGTGCTTTAGTTGGTAAAGATAAAATGGTCGGTGCCTCTTGTTATGGTGATTTGCAGCTGGCGCGTGAGGCGCAAGCACAAGGCGCTAGCTATGTTGCCTTTGGTGGTTTTTATCCTTCCTTGGTAAAGCAGTATCCAGTCACCACCGCACCGGAGATAGTGAATGCTGCAAAACGTGAGATTAGTTTGTCAATAGTTGTAATCGGTGGCATGAGCCTTAGCCTAGCGCGCCCCTTGGTGCAACGTGGTGCTGACATGGTTGCTGTTATTAGTAGTGTGTACCAGGCGGAAGATCCGGAAAGTGCCTGCCGGGAATTTGTTGCTCTTTTCCAATAGACAGTTGCGATAAGACCACTTCATGTTGTGTAATGATCGCAAAACCAGACGCACTACTAAATTCGATCTATTTCCTAGGTCTTTTTAATTGGTTATTTCTTATTTTTGCGTGCTTTATTGTATGATCTCGTGAATGATTGTTGAAATCAAACTCAGGTTCCCAGATGACTCAAGCTACTCCCCTGACGTCTGCTGCAAAAAGCAGTCGTCGCTTTGTTTTAGAAATGCGCGGTTTTTCAGATGCAGAAAAAAATATGCTGGCATCGACCTTTCGTCTCACCGGACGACGTGAAATCGCTTACGTTGAGCCGACTGTTGGCGAAAACAGAACCGACATCTATTTAATTAATGCCGATAATCCCGAGGCCTTAAATGAATTAATCAACCGTGATATAGGTGCGCCAAACGCTCATTCGCCAGCCGTGGTGATAGGACGCGTGCCTGTAGAAACGCCTTGGCCTTTTGTCGCCAAGCCTATACATTGGATGCGCTTATTCGAGAACCTCGATGGCGAAATGCAGCGTGCTTTGCGTGAGCGTAGTGCCCGTAATAGCGCTAACGAAAATTGGGATGGTGCAACGCTGCGTCGTTCTTCTGATCAAAAGGTCGCTACGAGTCAGGAAGTGGTCGAGACGCCAGTGCGTGAGACTGTGTTAGTCGTCGACGATAGTGCCACCGTGCGTGCGTTTATGCGGATCAAATTGTCGCCGTTTCAATTCGATGTGGACTTTGCCGAAACCGGTGAGCAAGCGGTGGAAAAGGCGATCGCAAAAGCGGTCGATAAACCTTATAACTGCATATTCTTGGATATTATGATGCCGGGCATTGATGGTTACGAGGTCTGTAAAAAAATCAAATCGAATAATAATACCAAGCAGTCTGCGGTCGTGATGTTAACCAGTAAATCATCTATCATTGATAAGTTGCGCGCCAATTGGTCAGGCTGCGATGCATTTTTGAGTAAGCCCGTGGGTGAAGATGATCTGCTTGCTACCATTGCAAAATTCTTACCGAGCGCGCGACAGGCCTGATCAGGTTCCATACTTTCGTCAATTTAAAAAGCTGCTGTTCATGATGAATAGCAGCTTTTTTTTCGCCTCGGCTAATGCAAGGCAAACGGCATTTATTGCTCAAAATTATGAATTCAAATCGCCGTTATTGGCAAGGCGAGCGGGGAGCGGCGTTCTGGTTTTTTTGCTGTTTGCTGTTGCTAAAGGAGATTGGAGTCAGGGTTGGCTTGTTATGATTTTAGTGAAGAAAATCGGCTTAAATTTGTTTACTAAACTCGCTAAACTACGTCTATTCGAATTCCTTCATTTGCCCTTGTTCCGCTCTCAGTTTAAGATAGGCTAGGCTAAACTGCTGTCGTACTTAGCATTAGCTGTTTATTAAACCGCCAATAAATCTGACATTTTCTCTACGATTTTGCAAGGAATTGCTCTATGAGTGTCACCATACGCGATATCGCAAAAACCACGGGCTTATCGTTGGGAACCATTTCGCGTGCGCTTAAAAATCAAAGTGGTTTGACCGAGGCGACACGTGCCAGAGTATTTGAGGCGGCGCGCGCGATGGGTTATGACCTTTCCAATCTTAAGCAAGGCCGTTTGCGTCGCATCGCTTTTCTGCTGCATCGACAACACAATACTTTATCCAGCAGCCCTTTTTTCTCGCCTGTACTGCATGGCGCAGAAGCGGCTTGCCGTAAAGAGGGTATCGCTTTGTCCTTTGTCGCGGTGGGGCCGGCCGAACCCGTGATGGAGCAAATCCGTGTGCATCAACCGGATGCGATTTTATGTGCGGGATTTTTTGAACCGGAGTTGTTACATGCAATCCGCGCCTCCGGTAAACCCATGGTTCTGGTTGACATGCAATTGCCAGGTTACACCTCGATTAATCCAGATAATCGACTGGGTGGTTATCTGGCTACCCGCCATTTGATCAAGACCGGACGCAAACGAATCGCGATGTTAAGTGGCCCGGCCGCGCACTACAGCATACAAGAGCGCGTACACGGTTTTCGTAAGGCTTTGTATGACGCTAAGTTACTTGCCAATCCAGCCTTAGAAATCGCAATTCCCCACCATGCCAACGAAGAGGTCAGCGTTAAGAGAGCCATGTTAAGCCTGTTGGCGATGACACAGCCACCAGATGCGGTCTTTTGCTACAACGACAGTACCGCATTGACCGCGATGCAAACTTGTTTAGAGGCCGGTTTGAAAGTGCCGCACGATATTGCGATTATCGGTTTCGATAATATCAGCGCCGCACCGCGCGCCAATCCGCCTCTGAGCAGCATACATGTCGATAAAGAAGCCTTGGGCGCGGAAGGCGTGGAAATATTATTACGCAAGACTCAAGATGAAATAGTAGAGAAAATTCTCGCCGTGCAATTGATGGTACGTGAGAGTAGTACTGATGAGTTGTAATTCTGATTCACAAAATAAGAGAAAGAAAATCATGTCTAGATTATTGCCCCGATTGAACTTGATGTGCTCAGTTTTACTCGATTCAACTACAACCCGCACAAGTTCGAAGTATGTCTTGGCGCTTGGTTTGTTCTTAGGCGTCGTCACGCTGAACGCCCACGCTGCTGATAAAAATAGTCCTGCCGCTGCGGTGAATGTGTTCATCGGAACGGGCGGGGATGGGCACACTTTTCCTGGCGCGACGCGGCCGTTTGGTATGGTGCAATTAAGTCCTGATACGCAAGTCCGGCACTTCAAGCAAAGTTACCCCTGGGCGGCAGGTTATCGCTATGAAGACGACTCTATACTTGGTTTCTCACACACGCATTTTTCCGGTACCGGACACTCCGATTTGGGTGATGTTTTGTTGATGCCTTATAGCGGTGAAACCAAATTAGAACCAGGCTATCCTGAGCGTGCGTATAGTGGCTATCGTTCACGCTTTAGTCATCAGCAAGAACAGGCTGAACCTGGTTATTACGCGGTGAAATTATTGGATCACGAGATCAATGTGGAACTGACCGCCAGCGAACGCGTGGGATTGCATCGCTATCGTTTTGCAAAAAACTCAGATGCAAAATTGATCGTTGATTTACGTAGCAGTATTTATGATTACAAGACTAAGAATCTGTGGTCTAACCTACGTGTTCGCAATAACACTTTAGTCACCGGCATGCGTGAAACACGCGGTTGGGCAGCCGGACGACAAGTGTATTTTGCGATGCAATTTTCACGACCATTTGTCAGCAGAGAGATCCATAATCGCGAAGACGCGGTTGAATATCGTGGATTTGCAGGTCCCGGTGCAGGTGCTAAAGATAAAGTGAAAATTGAAGGCAAGGCGATAGTCGCGGCCTTTGATTTCGGCACGCCAGATGATCAAACTTTGATGGTGAAAGTGGCGATTTCTGCCGTGAGCGAAGACGGCGCTATTGCTAATTTGAGCGAAATGAAAGATTGGGATTTCGCCGCGGAACGTAACAAAGCCAGTCAGGCATGGAATGAAGCTTTATCGGCGGTGAGCATAGAAGCCAAACCAGAAATGCGCACCATAGCGTATACCGCGCTCTACCACAGCATGATGGGCCCTGGCTTATTTATGGATATCGATGGTCGCTATCGCGGCCCAGATAATCAGGTACATCAAGCCGATGGTTTCCGTTTTCATTCTACTTTTTCCTTGTGGGACACCTATCGCGCTTTGCATCCTTTGCTAACGCTCATTCAACCCGAGGCACGCAATGCGGATTTTGTAAAATCATTGATCGCTTCCCAGCAATTTAGTCCTGATGGCATTTTGCCCGTATGGCAATTTCATGGTTTAGAAACTTGGTGCATGATTGGTTATCACGCGGTGCCAGTAATCGCGGATGCGTACATGAAAGGGATCAAAGGTTTTGATGCCGAGGCTGCTTTAAATGCTATGGTTAAAAGTGCAGAGTACGGTCCGTATGGCGGCTTACAACACTACATGAAATTCGGCTACGTGCCGACTGACCTGGAGCCGGAAGCGGCGTCCAAAACGGTAGAGTATGCCTTCGATGACTGGACGATTGCTCGCATGGCAGAGAAAATGGGTAAGACGGAAATCGCGAAAAAATTCTATGCCCGTGCTCAGTACTATCGCAATGTGTTTGACACCAAAACAGGTTTCATTCGTGCCCGCAAATCGAATGGCGAATTCCGAATTCCTTTCGATCCTACCGTATCGAATTTTGGTAGCGATTACACTGAAGGCAGCGCCTGGCAATATTCCTGGTATATGCCGCACGACAACGCCGGTTTGATCTCTATGTTAGGCGGCGATGCTGCGGCAACGTCAAAGATCGATCAGGTTTTTGACGCCAAAGTGGATGAAAAAGTGTATGCGCACATGGAAGATATTTCCGGATTAATTGGTCACTACGCCCATGGTAACGAACCTTCACATCATGTTGCCTATCTCTATAATTATTTCGGCGCACCTTGGAAGACACAACAGCGTTTGCAGCAAATTGTTGATAGCCAATACCATGCTAAACCTGACGGCCTATCGGGGAATGACGATCTCGGTCAAATGTCAGCATGGTTAGCATTCACCAGCTTTGGTTTTTATCCGGTCGCGCCGGGCAGTAATGAATACATTATTGGACGCCCGTTCTTGGATAAGACTATATTGAATTTACCCAATGGGAAAAAATTCATCATACGTGCAGATCATTTGAGCAAGACGAATATGTATGTTGGTGCTGTGATGTTAAACGGCAAAACCTTAGACAAAAATTACTTATCGCACGAGCAAATTACGGCGGGTGGTGAATTGATTTTCACTATGCAAGCGCAAGCGAATAAAAAGTGGGGCAGTAGCAAAGACGCGCGTCCATATACCCAGACTCAGTATCAGTAAACAAGTTGGAGATAGTATTTTTGCTTGAAGTTTAGGAAGGCAAGAGACACTCGCCTTGTTGCTTAGGAGAAAATGCGTTAAGGTAAGACGGCAGAAGAAGAGAATTTATCGATCGTTTTATTCTCTCTCTCATCCTTACGCATACTTTTCTGGAGATGAACAATGATGGTGAAAACGCTCTTGGCTTCTAGCATTGCTTCTGGTTTTTTATTATTGAGCGGCATTTCACTAGCCGCTGACTCAGAATTAAAACTGGCGATCGCCAAAAACTATAACGCACAGCTCAAACCCTTGTTTGAGTACTTTCATCAAAATCCTGAGCTCTCGTTCATGGAAGTTAATACTTCGGCGCGTCTTGCGAAAGAGCTGCGCGCCGCTGGTTTTGAAGTCACCGAAGGCGTAGGGAAAACTGGCGTCGTTGCGATGCTCAAAAACGGTCCTGGCCCTTTAGTGATGATGCGCGCCGACATGGATGGTTTGCCCTTAGAAGAAAAATCTGGCTTGCCGTATGCCTCCAAAGCACAGCAAAAAGATCCTGATGGTAAATTGCAAAACGTGATGCATGCTTGCGGCCATGATGTACACATCACGAGCTTAGTCGGTACGGCAATACAAATGGCAGCGCGTAAAAATCAATGGTCAGGTACTTTAATGTTAGTCGGTCAGCCTGCTGAAGAGCGCGTGGGCGGTGCTGCATTAATGATGAAAGATCAAATCTGGAAACGCTTTGGTCAACCTAAATATGCCTTAGCTTTCCATGTTGATTCTGGTTCGGAGGCAGGCAAGATTACCGCCGAAGAAGGCTCGCCCTATTCCGGTGTCGATACGGTAGAGATCGTCGTGCACGGCGTGGGCACCCACGGTGCTTCTCCACATTTGGGTAAAGATCCTGTGGTGATCGGTGCGCAAATTGTGATGGCATTACAAACCATTGTCACTCGTGAAGTCGCTCCGCGTGAGCCTGCAGTGATTACGGTTGGGTCTTTCCACTCTGGCACGAAAGCGAACATTATTTCTGACATAGCTAAATTGCAGCTGAGTGTGCGTAGTGAGAGCAAAGAGACGCGCGCATTGTTACTGTCAGCGATTAAGCGTGTTGCAATTAATACCGGACGCGCGGCGGGTTTGCCAGAAAACTTATTGCCAGAAGTGACCGAGGTTGATACCCCAACACCGCCAACGTTGAACGATATTCCATTGACCCAACGTTTGAAAAAAGTGTGGACAGAAAAACTCGGCAAAGACGCTTTCGCCGTACCGAAAATGCGTGACGGCATGGGCGCAGAAGATTTCCCTTTCTTCGTCACTGATCCCTACATTCCTAGTGTGTATTTCTCGATAGGCGGCACACCTAAAGAGGCTTTTGAGATTGAGAAAAAAGGTGGTGCCGCAGTTCCTGGTCACCATAGTCCAATTTTTAAAATTACACCAGAGCCAGCGGTTAGAGCTGGTGTGGAAGCGACTGTGATTGCTTTGTTGGATTTGATGAAGAAGTAATATTGGCATTCTGTTTTTCGACTAACAAAAAAGCCGCTTTTTTAGCGGCTTTTTTGTTAGTTCGCAACTTCAAACGGCCTGTCAATGGTCTCGTCAAAATTTGTGTTCGAGGTTCAAAGATACTTTACGAAATTGAGGATAGTAAAAGTGGTTTAGCGTGCGAAAATTGGCAATTTTTTGCTCGGTTTGATATGCAGACTGGCTTTTCAATAGATTATCAATCGAAGTCCGTAGTAGCGTTTCCTGATTAAATTTCCAAACCGCATAAAGATCAAGGGTAGTTGGTGTTAGTGTATATTTGCGTTCACTAATGCCGGTTTGCTGCCAACGACTATCGCTATACCGCAGGTTATATCCTAAACTCAGTGGTAAATTTTTAGCGCGATAATCGATACTGAGTTTCGCGTTTAAAGTATTTGGACTCAAAATATTGTCTGGTGCAGGTAAAGAAGAAACCTTAGACCAAGTCTTATTGAGGTCAAAACTGATATCAATATTTGGTGCGCCCTCGATAAAGCGCTTGAGAGGGAATTGCGTCTCGAATTCTAGACTCTTGCTGATAGCATCTCCCGAATTGATAGTGGTTCTCCACCAAGCGTCAGCATAATAACTGATACTTTCCCTATGCAAGCCTGAAATGCTCCGTAATTTACTACGGATTGTGTAGTTCCAATCGTCTTTGCCATTATGTTCGTAAGCGGCATCGAGTGACCACGCTAATTCAGGTCGTAAGGCTAGGTTGCCGCGAAAATTCGGTGACTCAATAGAATTATTAAGCGATTTTTGGATAGGCGACACCAGTTGAAACTCCGAGGGAGCCTGCAAACTTTTGGATAAGCCTAGGCGTAGTCGATCTGTGTTGTCTGGATTCAGTTGCCACAAAGTTTGTACAATAGGACTGAGTACATTCGATTGGTATTTTAGTTTTTCTTGTGCTGTACCTTCACTTTGCAATTTAACTGACTCCCAACGCAAGCCAAAGTAGGCCGATGAATCCTTGCGAAACTTCCATTCGTCCTGAGTAAAGAAAGCCAGTTGCTTGATTGCCGCTTGATTGGATTGAAAATCATGTGTCGTTGAAATTGGGAGGTAGTTCTGCTGTGTCTCTTCGCTTCGGCTATTGGTCAAAGACTTGGAAACTGTCCAACCAAGGACAATATCATGCTCGTCATTGCTTGGCACTGTGAGTTTGCCAGAGTTACTGAAAGCGCTGAGTTTGCTATGTGTATAAACATCGCGATCAAAGTAGGCCTTATTTTGCGAATTAAATGTGTGGTCTAGTGTCTTAAACGCGGTGATGATCGAGTTAAAACTCGAATTGATATCGACTTTCAAGTCACCGATTGTGCTTAAGGAGCGCAGATTGGTGTTTCCGAAGTTGGTAGCGCTTTGAAGATTAAAGAAATTTTTCCCTATCGGTAAAACTTGTCCTATCAAAAAATCATAGTCGGTTTTTCCATTGAAACTTGAGCGGTTCAGCACCAATGAGGTAGATGAAGTGAAGGTGGTACCTGCTTCGGTAATGTATTGAAGACGAGGGGTGCCACTGAAGCTGTAGGTATTTAATTTTAGAAACTCATGCACCCTATATTTTTTTGTAAGCTGATTTCTATCGTCGAAGAATTCATTGGTCGATGTCGATGCCCCATGAGATATTCCACCATTATCTTTGGCGCTCAACGACAAAGAGTAAGATAGATTGCCCTGCTTATCTGACGCTAGCCATTCAATTGCACTGGTAGTTTTGTAACTATTCGCAACTTTCGCCTTAATCTGCGTTTGTTTGTTGGCGGGTATTCGCTTCAGAATTATATTTATTGTCCCGGCCATAGCTTGGCTGCTGAACTGCGCGTTGCCTGCGCGATAGATCTCTACCCGTTCAATCAGATTCATGGGGATATCTGCGATTGTGATTCCGCGCGGTGGTTCGCCATCCACTAAGATTTGTGTATAAGCCGCATTCATTCCTGGTAATTGCAACTGATCTTTGACTACCAACACACCCGGTACACGTTTCATCGCGTCGTTAATATTGGTGTCGCCATGTAAACCTCCCTCAATCAGTGCCAGGTATTACTAGAGTTTTGAGGTTGGTGAAACAACCGGTATTCAACAGGGGTC